>JBKOVT010000222.1:0-20805 GCA_046724035.1 Pseudomonadota bacterium
CCTGTGATGGTGCCGCGCCGGCAAAGCACGCGCGATGCCAGCAGGAGCATTCTCGCCGATTGCGAGCCGCGACTAGCGTTGACGACCAGCGAACTCTTGTCGGGCATTCGCGGCGATCTCGTCCGCCGGCTCGATCATGCCGGCCTCGAATGGCTGGCCGTCGATGACGCCGGCAATGATGCGGTCAAAGCCGATCGCGCCACGCACGAGGCTCGGCGCGACGACATCGCCTTTCTGCAATACACCTCGGGATCGACGTCCGCCCCGAAAGGCGTGATGGTCAGCCACGGCAATCTCCTCGCCAACCTCGAGATGATCCGAATCGCGTGCGGCAATACGCGCGCCTCGACCTATGTCAGCTGGGTCCCGCTCTACCATGACATGGGGCTCATTCTGAACGCGCTGCAGGCGCTCTATGTCGGCGCGCTCTGCGTGCTGATCCCGCCGCTCGCGTTTCTGCAGCGCCCGTGGCTGTGGCTCCGCGCGATCAGCGACTACCGGGCGGAGGTCGCCGGCGGCCCCAATTTCGCATTCGATCTGTGCGTCGACCGGCAGCGGCCCGAGCAGCTTGCCGGCATCGACCTGTCGTGCTGGAAGCTCGCCTTTGTCGGCGCCGAGCCGGTGCTTGCCCGCACGGTCGAACGCTTCACCGCGACATTCCGCGCCTACGGCTTCGCCCCGCGAACGATGTGGCCCGGCTACGGCATGGCCGAGGGGACGTTGTTGATTTCGGGCGGCCGTCGCGGTCAGGGCCCCGTCGTGCGGTCGGTGAGCCGCACCGGTCTTTTGCGCCACCAGGCCGTGCCACACGGCGATTTGGGCGATGCTCAGCCCGTCGTCGGCTGCGGCCGCGCGCTGATGGGTGAGGAGATCGCGATCGTCGATCCCGAGAGCCGGGTGCGGCTTGCGGACGCCCGGGTCGGCGAGATTTGGGTCTCCGGCCCCAATGTCGCGCTGGGCTATTGGCGCAATCCCGAAGCAACTGAGGCCACGTTCGCGGCGCGGATCGCCGGGGAGGACAAACGCGTGTGGCTGCGGACCGGCGATCTCGGTTTTCTCGATGAGAGCGGCGAGTTGTTCATCACCGGGCGCATCAAGGACGTCATCATCATTCGGGGCGCCAACCACTACCCGCAGGACATCGAGGACACGGTGCAGCAGAGCCACCCGGCGTTGCGCCGCCACGGCGGTGCCGCATTCACGGTAGCCGACGACGAGAAAGGCGAACAGCTCGTCATCGTGCAGGAGGTCGAGCGCACCGAGCGTCATCGAATCGAGCCAGAACCGCTGATCCGGCAAATCCGCGAAGCGATCGTCACCGAGCACGATATTGTGCCGCAGGAGATCGCACTCTTGCGGCCCGGCGCGCTGCCGAAGACGACGAGCGGCAAGATCCAGCGCGCTCTGGCCCGCCAGCTATGGCTGAGCGACGGCCTCGACCGGCTGTGACCCGCGGCAAATTTGCGCAGGGGCGCAGGATCGTGCTAGGTCGCGACGGTCCGCTGCAGCTTCCGAGAACGACCGTGAGAACCTTCCCTGTCTTTCGCCATTTGCCGCAAGCCACGGTGCTGGCGCTCGCCGGCCTCTTACCCGCCGCGTGCGTTGCACCCGAGCCGGCGGGAGGGCCGTTTGCCGGCACCTGGAGCAATGCCGAGCGCCATCAGGTCGTGTTTCGCGACAGCACGGTCGTGCAGCAGCCCGCGGGCGGTCCGCCGACCGCGCTCAGCGCGGCGACATGCGACGGCAAGTTCCGCTTCGGGTATGCCCGGCGCAGCCGCGACGCGCTGCTCGCGCTGGCGCCGCGCCAGCCCGATCTGCGTGGCCGCCTGGCGCAAATGCTGGCGCGCCCGGATTACCCAGTGGCCGAGCTCGGCTGTGGCGAAGGCGGCACGACCTATGTGCTTCTCGACGATCGCAACGTCGTCGCAATCCATCGCGACGCCGATGTCGCCGGCGTCGAGCAGCTGTCGCGCTCCTAGACTACCCACTGGCATGGAGGCGCGACTCAAAAGCGGCATCTGGGTAAAGGCATTGATCCGGCGTTGTGATCTCGCGGCGATCGGGGTCGCGGTCGTAGCCCGCGGCGATAGCGATGCCGGCGCGATCCTCATAAAGCTGAATGGGCGCGACGCCGGCTCCGCCGTGCTCGCACAGACCCGCAAGCCGGACGGCACGCTCGTATGGATGCGGGCAACGGGGCCCGCGCCGGTGCCGGAACCCGACGCGGACGGCTATATCGCGCGCCAGCGCGGCCGCGATCCCGATCTGTGGGTCGTCGAGATCGACGCCGCGTGTCCCGATTCCGTCCTCGACGGCCCGATCCTCGCCTGATTCCGAACGCCGATGAGTTCGCGACGCGCGCCAAAGCCCCCGCCCTCGCACCCCGATGCCCGTATCGTCAGCATCGATACGCCGTTCTCGCGGTTTCTGCGGATCGATGTCGTGCGCTTCCGCCACAAGCTGTTTTCGGGCGAGTGGAGCGGCGAGCGCGAGTACGACGTGCTGCGTCGCGGCGAGGCCGTCGCGATCATCCTCTACGACCCCGAACGCGACAGCGTCGTGCTGGTCGAGCAGTTTCGATTGCCAGCGCTTTATGCCGGGCTGTCGCCGTGGCAGATCGAGCCGGTCGCCGGGCTCGTCGACAAGGACGAGAGCTATGACGTGGTGGCGCGCCGCGAAACCGAGGAGGAAGCCGGCATCGCCCCGATCGGGGAACTCGTCCCGATCCAGCGCTACATGCCCGCACCCGGCAATTCTGACGAGGCCGTCATGCTGTTCTGCGGCCGCGTCGATGCGCGCGGCGCCGGGGGGATCCACGGCCTGGCGGAGGAGAACGAGGACATCCGGGTCGTCGTCAAGACGGTCGCCGAATTGGAAGCGATGCTCCTAGCCGGCCGGATCGAAACCGGCCACACGCTGATCTGCTGCCATTGGCTCTTGCGCCACCGCGACCGTCTGCGCCGGGAATGGCTCGGCGGCTAGCCGCGCTTGAAGTGCTTTGACAGGGCCAAGCCCTGTCCCTGGTACGAGGAGCGGATGTCGCGGCCGTAGAGCCGGTCGGGGCGCGCGATCAGCGGCTCGTAGATCAATCGCCCGACAATCTGGCCATGCTCAATCAGAAAGGGCACCTCGTGCGAGCGCACTTCGAGGACCGCGCGGCTGCCGGTGCCGCCCGCCTCCGCCGAGCCGAAGCCGGGATCGAAGAAGCCCGCGAAATGCACCCGGAACTCGCCGACCAGCGCATCATAGGGCACCATCTCGGCGGCGTGGTCGGGCGGCACGACGACCGCTTCCCGCGTCGCCAGGATGTAAAAATCATTGGGGTCGAGCACGACGCCTTGCAGGCCCTTGCCACCACGCGGGACGTGCACCGGCTCAAAGAAATCGAGCGGGTCATAATGCCCGATGCGGTCGACATCGACGACATCGGTGTGGCGCCGCGCCTTCCAGCCGATAATGCCATGCGCGGCTTCGCCCGACACATCCACCGTGAAGGCGAGCCCGTTGCGGATCGTCTCTGGACTGGGGCTGCCATCAGCCGGCGTGTCGACGAGCCCCACCTCGGCGTGCAGCCGCCGCAATGCGGTGTCGCGAAAGATCGGCGATCCCCGGCGAATGCGCAATTGCACGAGACGCGATCCGGTCCGCGCCAAAACGCTGAAGGAGCGCGGGCTGATCTCGGCATAAAGCGGCCCGCGATAGCCTTCGCGGATGCGGTCGAATTCGCTGCCCTGGTCGGTAATGACGCGCGCGAAGACATCGAGCCGCCCGATTGAGCTCTTCGGGTTGGCAAGCGCCGAGACCCGCTTTTTCAGCGCGAGATGCTCGAGCAGCGGCACGATGTAGACGCAGTCTTTTTCAAGGACCGCGCCGGCCGTCAGGTCGATCTGGTGCATCGACAGCCGCTCGAGCTTGTCGGCCACAGTGGCGCCGGGCCCCGGCAGAAAGCTCGCCCGCACTCGGTAGGCGATCTCTCCCAGCCGCAGATCGAGGCTCGCCGGCTGGACCTGGTCGTCCTCGATCGGCGCCGCCGCCTGGATCTCGTGTCCCTGATGGACGGCAGCGCGCAATAGCTGCGCCGGCCACAACCCGGTCGAACGCTCCGCATCAGCCATCGAAAACAGCTCGCTCGCCCGCGCCTGGGCCATTATCGGCAATGTCCTTCGCTTCCAAAGTTCAGGGACTTCTAAGCCAACCGGCATGACATGGAAAGCCGCACTCATCGGGAGCCGCGGCTTGCCCTCACTTGCCGCTGCCCGATAGTGTTGCGGGAACCCATATAACGGCGCAGCGCCCTCAAGGAGGCGAGGCATGGATATCCGCGACGGGTTTATCGGCACGGTCGGCAACACGCCACTCATAAAATTGCGCCGCGCCTCAGAGATGACCGGCTGCACAATCCTCGGCAAGGCCGAGTTCCTCAACCCGGGCGGCTCGGTCAAAGATCGCGCCGCGCTCTACATCATCAAGGACGCCGAGGAGCGTGGCCTTTTGCGGCCCGGCGGCGTCATCGTAGAGGGGACCGCAGGAAATACCGGGATCGGTCTGGCGCTCGTCGGCAATGCCCGCGGCTACCATACCGTCATCGTCATGCCCGAGACGCAGAGCCAGGAAAAAAAGGACATGCTGCGGTTGTGCGGCGCGGATTTGCGGCTGGTTCCCGCGGTGCCCCTCGCCAACCCGATGCATTACACGAAGTATTCCGGCCGGCTCGCGGAAGAGATCGCCGGCACGGCACCGAATGGCGCGATCTGGGCCAACCAGTTCGACAATCTCGCCAACCGGCGTGGCCATTACGAGACGACCGGCCCCGAGATCTGGCGGCAGACCGAAGGCAAGGTCGACGGGTTTGTCTGCGCCGTCGGCACCGGCGGCACTTTGTCGGGGGTCGGCATCGCGTTGAAGCAGCGCAACCCGAGCATAAAGATCTATCTGTCCGACTGCATGGGGTCGGGAATCTTCAGCTGGTACGACCGCCGCGAGTTCAAACCGGAAGGCAATTCGATCACCGAGGGGATCGGCAACAACCGCGAGACCGAGAACCTCAAGGGTTTCGCGCCCGATGGGCAGTACCGGATCACGGACGAAGAGATGCTGCCGATCCTGTTTCAGCTCGTGCAGGAAGAGGGCCTCGTGCTCGGCGGCTCGACCGGCATCAACGTCGCCGGCGCGATCCGCTTGGCGAAGGAGTTGGGGCCGGGCAAGACGATCGTGACGATCCTGGCGGATTCCGGAAGCCGCTATCAGTCGAAACTGTTCAACCCCGCTTTCCTGAAAGAGAAGAACCTGCCGAGCCCGCCCTGGCTCGGCGAGGCGGGCGCATGACCGAACTGCTGTTCCGCGACGACGCCTATGCCCGGAGTTGTGCCGCGCGGGTCGTGTCCGTCGACGAGAAGGGCATCCGGCTCGACCGCACCGTGTTCTACCCGACCGGCGGCGGCCAGCCCGGCGATACCGGGGCCCTGCGCCTCGCCTCCGGCGAGACGATCGCGATCGCCGACACGATAAAGGGCGCGGGCCCGGACGAAGTCATCCACATCCCCGCGCTGGGCTCGCCCTTGCCCCCGCCCGGCACCGAAGTCACGGCCGAACTCGATTGGCAGCGCCGCTACCGATTGATGCGCATGCATTCCTGCCTCCACCTCCTTTGCGCGGTGGTGCCGGGCGCCGTGACGGGCGGCCAGGTGTCGGACGGCCGCGGCAGGCTCGATTTCGACCTGCCCGGAGCGAGCCTCGACAAGGAAGCGATCGCGGCCCAGCTCAATTCGTTGATCGCCGCCGGCCACGCGGTCACGCCGCGCTGGATCACCGACGAGGAATTGGGGGCACGTCCTGAACTGGTGCGCACGATGTCGGTGAAGCCGCCGGTCGGCGCCGGTCGCGTGCGGCTGATGGAAGTGGCCGGGCTCGATACACCGATCGATCTGCAGCCCTGCGGCGGAACACATATCCGAAACACGGCAGAGATCGGGCTTATTAAAATCAACAAGATAGAGAGCAAAGGACGGCAGAATCGCAGGATAAATCTACAACTCGTAGAGTAAACGCCGTCTACCATTGCCCATCGTTGACTACCACAATCTAACTCCGTATGGTGGTGGGGTTGATGGGACAATAGGTGGAACATGCCGAAAGCAGCCAAACCGCTGTCGGCGCGGGAGGTCGCAACGAAGACGAAGCCCGGCACCTATTTTGACGGTCATGGGCTGGCGCTGAGGGTTGGGCCAACAGGCGCAAAGAGTTGGATCTTTCGGTACACCGGGGGGGACGGCAAACGCCACGATCTTGGCCTGGGTCCGACCCATACCGTCAGCCTCGCAGAAGCACGCGAGCTGGCGCTGCAGGCCCGCAAGACCCGGCGGCAGGATAAAGATCCTCTCACGGAAAAGCGGGAAGCCCGACGACAGAGCCGGGTCGCTGTCGCCAAGGCGATGAGCTTCGCCGATGCGGCGGAAGCCTACATTGAGTCGCATATGGCGGGATGGCGCGACCCCCGATCCGCTCTGCAATGGCGGGCATCGCTCCGCGATCATGTGAACCCGATAATCGGCGCGCTCCCGGTCGACGCCATCGATACGGGCTTGATCATGCAATGCTTAACGCCGATCTGGACGACCCGGACGGAAACGGCCTCGCGAGTCAGGGGCAGGATCGAGAGCGTTCTAGATTGGGCGCGGGTCGCCGGCTACCGCGAAGGCGAAAATCCGGCGCGCTGGAAAGCGCATCTCGAAAATATGTTACCGCAGAAACGCAAGGTCCGGCCCATAAAGCACCACGCCGCGCTGGAGCACTCGCAAATCGCAGCCTTTGTGGGCGAGCTGCGGCAGCAGGACGGCATTGCGGCGCGAGCGCTCGAATTTGTCATCCTGACGGCCTGCCGCGTCGGCGAGGTCATCGGCGCCCGGTGGAGTGAGATAGACCGCGCTGCGAAGGTCTGGACCATCCCGCCCGAGCGAATGAAGGCCGCGCAGGCTCACCGCGTGCCTCTCAGCGAGGAGGCGATCGCGATAATTGAGACGATGGCCGCATTCCGGCGCGCCGATGATTACCTGTTCCCCGGCCTCACCGCAGGCCGGCCGATTTCCGCTTCCGCGCTCCGTCTCGTCATGGACCGCATCGGCGCCGGGGCCACGACGCACGGCATGCGTGCCTGTTTCCGGTCATGGTGTGCTGATTCTGGCATCGCCCGCGAGCTGGCCGAGCAGTGCCTAGCGCATGCGACGGGCAACGCCGTCGAGGCTGCATATAATCGGACAGACCTACTGGAGCGGCGCAGGCCGATAATGGCGGCCTGGGCGCGCTTTTGCGCGTCGCCTGATTCGGGCGCTGTCGTCGTGCCTATCGCGGCGGCGCGGTAGGTTTTGCGCAATGCCGGAACTTAAGATCACGGCCGCCGGGCTCGGGGTCGAGCACGCGCGTGCCACCTGCGACTACTTGCTTGCCATAATGCTCTGGCCTATCGAGTGCGATGCGCGAACTGAGTTTCTTCGCACCTGCTCGATTGGCTCGGCAATAGAAGCCGCGAAGGCTGCGCCAGGGATTGGCGAGGCAACCGCCCTGGATTTGGCGGAACGTGCCTTCTTTGCGGCGCCGCCGGCGCAGCACGAGCCAGAGGTTCAACGACGCAAATATCTCGGCTTGCAAGTGGGGGAATTCTTCGCGGCCGCCTGGGTGCGCGGCGGCGAGATGAACGAACCAGTATCGGTGAAACAGCTACGCGGACTGATGACTACGCCGGCGCGGCGCCGCCTGCATCCCGCCGTCGTCGGCGAAAAGACCTTTGAGAACATACTGCGCGAGTTCCGGCCAGCAGCGACGCTTTGGGCCGCCAAATACGTCATGTTCCGTGAGGGGATTGATCGGACGGCGCCCTCCCCGGGCATGCTGATGGAATTTCTCGCTCTCGCCGAACGGGCTCGACGGATTGTCACCAGCTTGCCGCTACGGTCTCGGCGTGATCCGCTGCTGTCGCCGGAGACTGATCTTTGGCGCGTGCCGAGCTGGCTGCAATTGCCCCCCGTCGCGTTGGAGCAACTGCCCTAAATCCGATTAGGGCAGGTCATTGTAGACGCCGCTATTTTCGTGCGTAGTCTCCCAGACCGTCATCAACGCGAAATGGCGGTCAATCATGAACAAGCTACGGCGCAACCGCTTCAAATCTAGCGGCGCCACCCCAAGCCCCATGCCTGTCGAACTACCACAACAACCGAGCACCACGCCGCGGGCGGCTTGGCGCATCGCCGAATGGGCAGCGTCGGTCGGCTGCTGCAGGGCCAGTGTCTATAACTTGGCGCGGCGCGGCGAAATCGAGCTGATTTCAGCCGGGCGCATGACGTTCGTCCGGCCCGGCCCGATCGAGTTCCTAGACCGCAAGGCCTCAGCGAATCGAGGCTGCGTAAAATGAACCGCAAACCGCATCGCTCAAAAGCGAAACCGATTTCCGGCCGGTGGTGGTGGAGGACGCCATCCAGACGATCGCAGGCGTGCTCGTTCACCCGGACACCGCTCTGTTGCCGTTGATGTCGGACGAGAAGCTCGACGCATTGGCGGCCGACATCAAACGCATTGGGCAGGTCCAGGCCATCGTCTACCTGAGGGGCGAGGACGGCGTGGTTCGCCTCCTCGATGGTCGCAACCGGCTCCGCGCCCAGGAGTTGATCGCCAAGGCCGAGGGCCGGGAGCTTTTACGCGCCAGCGATGGCCTACCAGACGTCTGGCGTGTCGTGCTCGATAAGGAAGACGTTCTGTGCAGCACGATCGATTTTGTGATGTCGCGGAACTTCCATCGCCGACAACTCGACGCCGATGACAGTGCCAAGGTCATCGTACGCGTCGCGGCACGATACCCAGAGTTTTCCATTCGTCGCCTGGCCGATGTAATCGGTGTTTCGAAGTCGGCCGTACATCGCGCCCTTCAGGAAGAGCCGGTTAAGCCGGAGCCGGCGGCGCCAGAGGTGCTTGAGAATTCTTCAGCCGAGATTCAGGCGTCCCAGGGTGGGACGCCTGATCCGCAACCAAAGCCAGAACCGGCTCCGCAGCCTAAGCCAGAGGAGCCGAAGCGGGTCATTGGCAAGGACGGCAAAAGCTATTCGAAAAAGCAGCCCGCGAAATCGAAGCCGACCAGCCAGAGTAACCCTGCGAAGAAAACAATCGGCAAGGTCACCTGCGATCAAGCCGTGGTGGTGATCGGGGCAGAGCTGAGTAGGAGGCCGCGCGAGACGATCGAGAGATTCATCAAGCTGATGCAGGGTGCGCGGGGGCCGGTTCTCGACATCGGCGAGCCAATGCGCATGGAGCTCGCGATGAAGTTCGCATCAGCTCTCGGCTTTGGTCCGGACGATCTCTTACTGCATCTGAATAAGGACAAGGCTGAGTCGCAGGAGAAAGCCGCATGAGCGACAACAGCACAGGAGGCAGCTACTACACGACCACGAAAGCCATGATGAAAGCTTATGACAAGCTGCCGCCGGCCGCACGCCAGGCTTTTGCTAATTCTATTGAGAATTGGGTGCCACAACCCCTGCTGACGCGCTATCGGCGGGGCTGGCTCAAGACGGGCAACGAATGCGCTGATTTGGTCAAGCATTGGGATCTGCGCGAGTTGGCTAAACGGGAAGAACAACGGCGACGCGCGGTCGGACCTTATAAGGGCAACGTGCCCGAGAAACTCTGCCAAGCGAAGTAGGCCATCGGCGCGTTGAACATGATAAACACAGTCACGCCGCTGATGAGGGAGACGGAGCCGATCCGGTCGCCGCCACCCTCGAATGTCGAAGCGGAGCAAGCGCTCCTCGGCGCAATTCTTCTCAATAATTCAGCCTATAGCTGCGTAGCAGATTCCCTGCGACCGGAACATTTTTTCCATCCGGTACATGGGCGAATTTTCGCAGCCATCGGCGACCTGATTGCGACTGGTCAGCGTGCAGATCCAATCATTCTGAAGCACATATTTGACCGCGATGGGACGCTGGCTGACCTTGGTGGTGGGCGTTATCTCGTAGAGCTCGCCGCCTCGACGGTGACGATCATCAACGCCGAGCATTACGCGCGCACCATCCGGGACCTTTACTATCGCCGTCAGCTGGCCGACGCGGCGGAGACGACGTTGGCCGAGCTCGACTTGCGCATCGACACGCCCGTCGAGCATCTGCTCGCGCGGCATCAGCAACGGCTCGACGCGACCTGCTTGTCGATGCCGCAGCGCGTTACGCCGAAGCCCTTCGAATGGACCGATCCCAAGGAATTGCCGCGGCGCGAATGGCTCTACGCGCACCATCTAATTCGCGGATTTGTCAGTTGCACGATCGCGCCAGGCGGCGTCGGGAAAACCGCACTTATCTGCACCGAAACGCTGGCCATGGTCACCGGACGGCCCCTGCTGGGCGATGCCCCGGAAGGACGGCTCCGAGTGTGGCTCGTCAATCTCGA
The DNA here is from genome assembly GCA_046724035.1 of Pseudomonadota bacterium. Classification (GTDB taxonomy): domain Bacteria; phylum Pseudomonadota; class Alphaproteobacteria; order ATCC43930; family CGMCC-115725; genus DATARH01. The sequence goes on from JBKOVT010000222.1 coordinate 10,429, forward strand.
AGACCCCATGGACGAGCTGCGGCGCCGCATCGGCGCGACGGCCCTCCGCTATGGCGTGAACAAGGACGATATCGGCGACCGCTTGTTTCTCGACTCCGGGCGCGTCACGAGCATGGTGATCGCCACTGATTCACGGGACGGCATCGTCGTCAACCGCCCGGCCGTCGATTCCATAAAGCGCGAGATCGTTGCTCACGCGATCGACGTGCTGATTATTGATCCTTTCGTCTCTTCCCACGCTGTCCCTGAGAACGACAATGTCAAAATCGCGGCCGTCGTCCGGTTGTGGGCCGACATCGCCGAGGCGACAGGTTGCGCGGTTGAACTCGTCCACCACGCCAGAAAGCTGGTTTCAGCTGACCAGGTGCTGACGATCGACGACGCACGCGGCGCCGTCGCGCTCATCGCTGCCGTGCGTTCAGCGCGCCTGCTTCGGCGTATGACGGAAGACGAGGCTCGGCAATGCGGCATCGAGAATTCGCGGCTGTATTTCGGCATCGCGAGCGGCAAGGCAAACCTCGCCCCGCCGGCGGATAAAACGACTTGGCGCCGGCTCGCCGGCACTTTGTTGTGCAACGGATCGGCGCCGGAAGATCCCGGTGACGAGATAGGCGTGGTCGAAGCCTGGCAGTGGCCTGATCCCCTCGGCGAGGTCGGTCCAGAGGTTGCGCGCGAGGTGCAACGGCTGATCCAAGCCGGCGAATGGCGTGCCGATCCGCAGTCCACAAATTGGGCCGGTAACGCGGTCGCCCAGGCGCTGGATTGGAGCCTTTTGGATCCAGCGGCCATTGCCACACTTAAAAAGCTGATCAAGGGCTGGCTCGCGAGTGGGGCGCTTAAGATCGTAGAGCGTCGAGATGCCAAACGCGTGATCAGGAAATTTATCGAGGTAGGTCAATGGCTTCCCGATTAAGACGAGTGCTGCCACACCTGGAGAATCAAGGTGTGGCAAGGGTGGGGCAAGGTGTGGCGCTACGCCCCGGACTGCCACACCTGCCACACCTCTGCCCCACCACCCCCTCCCCCTTTAGGGGGAGGGGGTGGTGCAAGGGTGGGGCAGTGAAGGTGGGGCTTCCGGGACACGTGTCCCCAGCTGGGACGCTTGAGCCTAATGAAGCCGAGCGAGCGCGAAGAGGGTCGGGGGGCGGGTCATTTTCCTAGTGCCCCTACCCCTTGTAACCGCCCAGGGCTCAGTCGCGGAGATTTTTTTGTGGTGCTGAACTTTGTCGTTACTTGGATGACAAAATGGACAGGCCTGAAATAGGTTCGAAATATTTACCGAGAACTGCGTCTAATGACTTGCTTGGCGATCCAATTCCAAAGGATCGCGGCCGCCTCGGCAGGCAGAGTCACTTGGTAAGCTCCAGAAACATTCGTAAGTTCAATACCTTGCGAGACGCGGGATTGCCTCAGGCGCAGATTGCAGAAGCTCTCGGCATTTCTGCGCCAACCCTCAGGAAGCATTATTTTACCGATGTAAAACGTCGTTCTGGCGGCGGCGCGAGACAGGGCGCTGGCCGCCCTCAAGGAGCGAAGAGCAGAAAGCGAAATGACCTGGTCGCAGTCCTCGACAGGATTTTCGGTCAGTGAAGGATCGGCAAACCATCAATGCCAGAAACGCGGCGAAGCAACGGCGCTATCGCCAGCGGCGTCGTGACAACGCTGTTGTCCTGCGCGGCTTCGCACTACCTGAAGAGGTCGTTGCTGTGCTCATAAGGTGGGCAAACCTCGACATGAAAGCCGGATTGGACCCAATGAAAATCGAACGCGAAGCGGTCGCCGTCTTGGTGAAGTGGGCGCGAGAATGGGACGGCTCATTTTCCGAGACCAAGTAATACCAGGTCTCTGAGAGCGTGACTCACAGGGGGATTCCCGAAGCGGCGCAAATCTGATTCAAGGTGGCGAACGAAGGAGGTTCGCCATGCCGATCCCGTTGCGGGCTGATTTTAATGCGCCGCGCCTGCGCGCCATTGCTAGGCGTGCGAAGGATGCGGCACAGACGCGCCGTCTTTTGGCCCTGGCCGCCGTCTATGACGGGGCAAGGCGAACCGAGGCGGCGACGATCGGCGGGGTGACACTGCAGATCGTTCGGGATTGGGTGATGAAGTTCAACGCCCATGGTCCTGATGGGCTGATCGACCGCAAGGCGCCCGGGCAACCGTCGAAGCTGACCGAGGCACATCGCGCGGCGCTGAAAGCGGTGATCGAAAGCGGCCCGACCGCCGCAATTGATGGCCTCGTGCGCTGGCGGCTGGTCGATCTGTGCCAATGGATCTGGGAGGAATTCCGGGTCGGCATCGCCAAGCAGACGCTGAGCCGGGAACTCCGTGCGATGGGCTACCGCAAGCTGTCCGCCCGACCGCGCCACCATGCCCAAGCCGATGGTGCCGTAGAGGATTTTAAAAAAGCTTCCCCGAGATTGTGGGCCAGCTCGCGCGCGACAAGAAGATCGATCCGGCCGCGATAGAGGTGTGGTTTGCCGACGAGGCCCGTGTCGGACAGAAGAATAAGATCACCCGGCGCTGGGCCAGGCGCGGTTCGCGACCCTCGGCGCCACACGATCAACGCACTGCCTCGACCTATATCTTCGGCGCCATCTGTCCCAAGGACGGCAAGGGCGCGGCCCTTGTCTTGCCTCGCTGCAATATCCCGGCGATGAACCTGCATCTGGCCGAGATCGCGAGAGCAGTGGCGCCGGGTGCCCACGCCGTGCTCCTCCTCGACCAAGCCGGTTGGCACCTGTCCGACAAGCTCATCGTGCCGCCGAATATCACGCTCCTCCCGCTGCCGCCCAAATGCCCCGAACTCAATCCGGTCGAGAATGTCTGGCAGTTCATCCGCGACAACTGGCTCTCCAATCGCGTCTTCCGCTCCTACAACGACATCCTCGAACACTGCTGCTTTGCCTGGAACAAGCTCGTTGATCAGCCCTGGACCATTATGTCGATCGGATTGCGCGACTGGGCACAGCGGTTCTGATTAATGGGACTTGGTATAACGCATTTTCCGAGACCAAGTAACGCCGGGACCGAGGATTGCGGATTATATTGGCTGCATGAACACAGCTCTTTCGCGTGACCGCGACATCGACACCCGCCCGTTTATCCCCAGCGACATTCCAATTGGTCGGACGCTGATCCGCGGCATGACGGCATGCGCTGTGGCAGCGGCGCGGCAGCGGCATCCGTCGCATGCAGCGGTCATCACGCGCGAAGTCTGGGAGCGCGACCGGGTTGACGCCGGCGCTACTGACCCGCGCCGCTGTTGCGCCAGCCGATACCAGCACGAGCGGCTGGGCATCACAGCTTGCCGGAAAAGCGGTCGCGAGTTTCATCGCCAGCTTGGCGCCGGAAAGTGCGGCGGCGAAGCTGATGCAGGCCGGCACTTTCATTAACATGGACGGGGTTGCTGAGCTCACTGTGCCGTGGCCGTCGACAAACCCGCAGCCGGCGTTCGTCGCCGAAGGTGGCGCCATTCCCGTCGCTCAGGGTGCCCTTACGGGTGTAACTCTCGGGCCGCCGTCAAAGTTGGCAGCCATCGAAGCGTTCACCCGAGAATTGGCGGCGCACAGCGTCGACGCGGCCGAAGTGGTGATCGGCGACCTAATGCGCGCCGCCGCCACGCAGGCGCTCGACGGCGCGGTATTTAGCACAACCGCAGCCAGCACGACACGGCCGGCCGGTATTTTGAACGGTGTAAGCGCCATCGCCGCGACCGGCGGCGGCGGCGCGGCGGCTATGCTCGCTGACATTGACGCGCTGATTAGCGCGATCGTCACTGCGGGCGGCGGGCGCTCGATCATGTTCTTCGCGTCGCCAGGCCGCGCAGTTCGGTTGCGCGCTCTGGCCGGGATAGACCTTGGCCTGCCGATCACTCCAACGCCGACGTTGACCGGCACAACGCTAGTCGCGGTGGAGGCCGGCGGGTTCGCCAGCGGCTTTGGCTCCGATCCGAACATCTCTATCGCGGCCGCGACGGCGTTGCATTTCGAGAGCAGCGCACCGCAGGCGATCGGCTTATCGGGGTCGACGACAGTGCCAGTTTGGTCGTTGTGGCAGTGGATATGATGGCGCTCCGTCTTCTGCTCGATTGTGCGTGGACAATGCGCGCGCCGGGGCTCGCGCAGCACGTCGACAGCGTTACGTGGTGAATGTGATGATGGTTCCCCCGTGGACACCCGACGACGAAGAACTGCAGGAAATCATCCGCCAGCAAGACCGCGAACTGGCGCGTCCCCTTCCTCTTCCCGTGCGCACCGCGCCTGAACGGCAGCAGATCGATACCGTGGCAGCGCAGCAGCGGAACGCTGCCGCCTGGAACACCTGGGCGGACAAACGAATCATCAGTCTGCTTGAGTCATTTGCCGATGGCGCCGGCAAGGTGAACGCGAAAAACCGCCGTGAGGTGCGAGCCGAATGGTCCGCGCAGATCGATGCCGCGAAGGCAGAAATCCTCGACACACTGCGGGCTGAAATGCGGGCTGAAATCGACCAGGCCATGCTTTCGCTCCTCGACCAAATTCGCGGCGAAATCGAGCAGGTAAAGCTCGGCGCTACGTCGCCGCCGCCTCTGGGCTTGCCGCCGAACGGATGGATCGGGACGGCGTGATGATGCGCGCGCCAGTGGATCCGCAGATGCCCGAGCAAGAGCGCGAGGAAGATGAGCTGTCTTCGGCAAACGTCATCGCCCGGATTACGGATCTTGCCGAGGCCATCTGCGATTTTCGGGAGCAGGTCGAAGCGCGACTGTGCGCGCTCGAAGCGCGGCTCGGCGATGGCCGCGACGAGTCCAAAACATGACGGAAGACTCGTGCGCCAAAGCAGCAGCGCTCGTCGATCGTCTCGAAGCGCTCCTCGATCGGCATCAGTGTTTCTGCGACAGCTTAGCCGCCGAATTAATTGCGCTCCTCGGGCTCATCGATGCCGAAGGGAGTCCGTCGTTGAAGCGTGACGTTGCGACATGGTTGCGCGGCCTAAAACCGCGCCTGGCGATGGGCGATCGTGATCGGGTTCATTGAAAATCGCGGCAAGTCAGAGCCGGGTGTCGCCGCAGCATTGCCTGTCAACTGCGACGGAAAACCCCGGCAGGACAATTCTGCGAGTGTCCTTAATAACCCCGAAAGCCGGCGGGCGCTTGTTTTGGTTCAGGCACCGCGGTCGGCCATTCCTGTTGATGGAGGTGGGGGGGCATCCGATTTCCTAGACCTGATGGGGCGAGCGGACCGTCAGGGGCATTCGCGCCCAAAAACCCGAAATTAAATGCAAAAAACCCACTCAGCGATGCGCAACCCTAATTTAGACCAAGCGCGCTCCTGCCCGGATCTGACGGTCATCGAAAATGCGATCGACGGGAATCCGATAGCCGGAGAACCACGCTCGATCCGCCTCGGTCGCCGGATTCTCGATGCGTGGCTCGGCACTGATGACGAGGACGTCGCGCATAGAGCGGCCGCGGAATTTGGCTATTGGGCTGACCGCTATCTCGCCGGCGCGCTGCTCGATCAGGCGATGGGCGAGCGTGAACCTTCTTGGGAAACTAACCGCGCTCGTGCGCGCGCACGATCCGCGGCGTACGTGCTCGGATTTATCGGGCCGCAGCCGTCGGATCCGCTGCCGGTAGGGGCGGTCGATATCGGTATCGCGGCATGGGCCGGCGAGTCGTGATGGCGCACGCGTTTTCATGATCGGTCGATGCCTTCATGATGGGGTTGCAGGGCAATCGCGTTCAGGTGATGACGCAATCAGCCCGTATCGCCTTCGCCGATACGCAATCACAGAACCGTGCCGTTCTCGGGATTGATCCGCCCTTCCGGCAATTCGTCGACGGCCGCGAGAACGCGGCGCTCAGGCTTCGGCGGCGTACGTGCCGAGGCCGAGCGCGTCGGCGACGCTCTTCCGGGTGCGCGCCTAATTCTGGCAGGATCAGCGATTAGCCTGTGCTGCGCTGATGAGATAGGGACGGTCGATGCCCGACGAGACCACCCCCGACCGCCACACCGAGGCCGCCGCTAACCGCACCGCGGAGGCCGCCGAGCGCACCAAGGAGACCGCGGTACGCACGACGGTTGCCGCCCAACATACCGAGGCCAGCGCCGACCGCCGCACCGAGCTCGCCGCCAACCGGACGGTGCTCGCTGCCGAGCGCACCTATGCCGCCTGGGTCCGCACGGGGCTTGTGTCGTTGGCAGCCGGGGTGGGAGCGAAGACCACGCTGGGCGGGGTGCTGCCGGAATGGGTGGTCATGCTGACCGGCTCAGTGCTGGTGGCGTTCGCCGCCTTCTGCTTTGCCGCCGCGGTCTGGCGCGAGCTGTATCCGGGCACACCGCCGCCGAGGCCTGACGTGCGGCGCCTCCCGCGGGCACTGCTGTTTGCGTTGAACGGTTTCCTCGCACTAGTAGCACTCGCCGCCCTGTTTGGGGTGTGGTTTGGTCGGACCGGCGGGACCTGAGGACCGTGATCGGCCTGCCTCGGCACGGCCTTTTAGGGAGCACGAGTGCTTCTGCCCGAGCCCGCGGTCTCCCAAATCCCAGCAAGCTCTTATGAAAATCTTATGCTTCTGACGGCAAATCGCTCTCGATTGTTAATGCAACAGCCATCCACATGAATGCGACCGGCTTGCCGTTAAGGGCGGGCCGCGAGGATGGGTCGAGGCCCCGTGTACCCACTGGTCCCCAATTCCGAGCGTCGGGACCCAATCAGCGCACCGGATCTTTTCGACGTAGTACTGAGGGTCAGCTGGCTGGTATCGGAGATCCTAATGAACGTATTGGGGATCGTGTACTGGTCTGCCCTGGTGCTGCTATTCATCAAGGTGATCACCTCGGCCACCTAACGCGTCAACCCCGCGCTCGCGACCGAGCGTCAAATTTCGATCTGGCCACCAAGCTCGACCACCCGGTTGGGGGGAATTCGGAAGAACTCGGTCGCATCGAGGGCGAGGTTTGTCAGAAAGATGAACAGCCGATCGCGCCAGCGGAACACGGCGCTACGGCGCGAACGAGGGCGCAATTTTTCACGCCCAATGAAAGACGATGTCTCCATCAGATTGATATGGAAATGCTGAACGCGGCATTGCGCCAAAGCGCGCATCACGTTCGGCTCGTCCATAAAGCCGTACCGCACCAGCATCGTGTGGAAGCCTCTGCCGACTTCCTTGATCTCGAGGCGCCGTTCGGCGGGCACATGCGGCACGTCCTCGGTCTCGACCTGCATTATCACGACCCACTCGTGCAGCGCCTTGTAGTGTTTTAGCGCATGCAGTAGGACGACCGGGACTTGCATCAAGTCGCGGGTCATGAAGATTGCCGTCCCCGGTACTCGCACCAGGCGTTCCGGGTTGAGTGTATCGACGAACAGTTCGAGCGGCATCGCATCCCGCGTGCGCTGCTCGGCAAGGAGCCGACGACCGCGCCACCAGGTCCCCATCAGCGCAAAGACTAGGGCTGCCACGATGATCGGAAACCAACCGCCCTCCGCGATCTTCAGCAGGTTCGCCGAGAGTAAGGTAAAATCGACCAGGGCGAAAAACCCGAAGAGCGGTACCGCGATGGCCAGGCTCCAGCCTCGGTTTCGCATATAGAGAAAGGCGAGCACAGACGTGATCGCCATCATGCCGCTGACGGCGATGCCATAGGCGGCGCCGAGATTGTCGGAGGTCCGAAACAGCAGCACCAGGATGATGACGGCGATCAGCAGTCCCCAGTTGATCGGGGGTACATAGACCTGGCCGATCTCGGTTTCGGAGGTGTGCCGCACTTCGAGGCGCGGCAGATAGCCGAGCTGGATTGCTTGTCGGGTGATAGAGAAAGCGCCCGAGATGACCGCCTGAGACGCGATAATCGTCGCTAGTGACGCCAAGACAACAAGCGGGTAGAGGCCCCATTCGGGAGTTAATTTGTAGAACGGGTTGTCGAGCGCGTCGGGATTGCCGAGCAGCAAAGCGCCCTGCCCGAAATAGTTAACGACCAGCGCGGGAAAAACCAGCCCGAGCCAAGCCCGGCGCAAGGCGCGGCGGCCGAAATGGCCCATATCGGCGTAAAGTGTCTCTGCGCCCGTGACGGCGAGGAACACCGCACCGAGCATAATGAAGGCGCGCCACGGAGCGGCGACCAGCAGATCGATGCCGTAAATCGGATTGAGCGCCAGCAGGATCCGGGGCCGTTCCATGATGCCCCAGACCCCCAGGATCGCCAACACCGCGAACCAAACCAGCATCACCGGGCCGAACAGCCCGCCCACCGAGGCCGTGCCGCGGCGCTGCACTAAGAAAAGTACGAGCAGCAGCACCAGCGAAATCGGAATGACATATGGCTCGAACAGCGGCGTTGCGACTTTCAGCCCCTCGACGGCGCTCAGCACCGAAATTGCCGGGGTGATCACGCCGTCGCCGTAGAACAAGGCCGCCCCGACGAGGCCAGCCCCCATGATCCACAGATAACGCTTGCGGTCACGGCTGGTCGTGCGCAGCACGAGCGCGGTCAGCGCCAGCAGCCCGCCTTCCCCCCGATTGTCGGCGCGCATGATGAAGATGACGTATTTGACCGTGACGACCAGCACCAAGGACCAGGTGATCAGCGACAAGGCGCCGAGGATCGCCGCTTCGCTGGTGTCGTCAAAGGCTAGCAGCGATTGCCGCACCGCGTAGAGCGGCGAGGTGCCTATGTCACCGTAGACGACCCCAAGCGCGGCGAGCATCAAATTATGGTCAGTTCCCTCGACCGGCTGCCGCCTCGCCGAAACTGTTGTCGTCAATTGCATTGCTCCGGAGAGCACCAATCGGACAATCGGCGGGCAGCCGGCCCGCAGCCGTGGTGCGGCGGTCAGGTGCCTATCGCCGAATAAAAAATCGAGGCGCATTCGCCGTGGTCGGCATAAAGACCGCATAAAGGATCGGGGCCCTCGGGTCACCTGACGATGCGGATTGTCGACCCTGAACCTATCTAAGCCCTCGGTGAGTTGTTCGCCCATCGGTAGAGGTCACCGTTGAACGAGGACGTGGCAGAACACGGCCAAGCGCCTTCGAGCGAGACATCGCCGGGAGGAGCCACCGCCGACGGTCGCGAACCCTCGGCTTTCTTTTTCGGCGCGGATGCCAGCCGGGGTCACGCCTTCCGGCCATTGCCCTATATCGGCAGCGCGGCGGTGATCGCTGTCGCCCTGGCCTGCGGGGTCGTGATCGAGCGGTATATCGGCGTGCAGAGCGTGCTGCTCGTGTTTCTGCTGCCGATCCTCGCCTCGGCGATCCTCTGGGGTCTGTTCCCGTCGCTGTTTGCCTGCGTGCTCGGCGTCCTTGCCTTCAATTTCTTCCTGATCCCGCCGATCTACACCTTCACGATCGCCGACCCGGACAACGCCGTCGCGCTGTTTGTCTTCTTCATCGTCGCTGTCGTCGTCAGCCATCTGACCGCGGCGATCCGCAGGCAGATCGTCGTCGCCCACGCGCGCGCCCGCACGACGGCCGCCCTCTACGCCTTCAGCCGCAAGCTGGCCGGGATCGGCGCGCTCGACGATCTCCTGTGGGCGACCGCCTACCAGGCCTCGTCGATGCTCAAGCTCAACACGATCGTCCTGCTGCCCGATGAGGGCAGAGAGAAGCTGACGATTGCGTCAGGCTATCCGCCGGAAGACACGCTCGACAATGCCGAGATGGATGCCGCGCGCCGGTGCTGGGAACAAAAACGCGCGGCCGGGCGGGGCGCCGAGACGGAGCGCGGCGGCAAATGGCTGTTTCTGCCTTTGCGCACCGGCAGCGGCCCGGTCGGCGTGATTGGGGTTTGCCGCGAAGCGCCAGGTGCGCTCTTGGCGGCCGATGAACTGCGCCTGCTCGAGGCCCTTGCCGATCAGACGGCAGTAGCCATAGAGCGCATTTCGCTGGCGCGCGGGCTCGCCGAAGCCCGCGTCCTCGCCGAGACCGAGCGGCTGCGCGCCGCGTTGCTGACCTCCATCTCGCACGATCTGCGGACGCCGCTCGCCTCAATCATCGGTACGGTGTCGAGCCTGCGCAGCTACGCCGACAAATACGACGCGCGCGAACGCGATGAGCTGCTCGCGACGCTGCATGACGAGGCGGAACGGCTCAATCGCTTCATCGGCAATCTGCTCGACATGACCCGGCTGGAATCTGGCGCGATCGAACTCAACCTCGACCTGTTTGACATCGGCGACATCATCGGCACGGCGCTGCAGCGCGCCGCCAGCTTGCTAGCCGATCACAGCGTGGAGGTCGCGATCGCGCCCGATCTGCCCATGCTGCGCATCGACCCTATTCTCTTCGAACAGGCGATGTTCAATCTCCTCGACAACGCTACCAAATACGCGCCGCCGGGCAGCCGCATCGATGTCCGTGCTCGCCGCGACGGTGAGGTCGTGGTGGTCGAGG
>JBKOVT010000327.1:0-7738 GCA_046724035.1 Pseudomonadota bacterium
GTTCATATGCACCGCCGGCACCAACGGCGAGCGCATATGCGCCACGAGCGAGATGCCGCCTGCCCAAAAGCGCGGGTCTTCTGTAGCGCCCGGGATCTCATTGCGGAATTCGGGCGAGAACTCGCCATGGACCGTCGAGACGTTGACGCCGACCTTCTCGAACACCCTTCCGTGCATCAGCGCGATCGTGCCGCCGCCGCCGCCCGGGCGTTCCCACTCCTTGCGTTCGAACCGGCCCGCGGCGGTCGCGGCGGCGTCCGGCCCGGCATATTCGTCTTCGATCGCCTCGAAAGCGGCGCAGATCCGATCACGCAACGCCGCGACCCATTCTACCGCGCGTTGCTGCCGCTCGATCACCACAGAGGAGGCCGCATCCTCGACCAAATCACGGCTCCGGCAGTTGCCCGGTTTGGCGCAGCGCCTCGAACAGCGCGATCGCCCCGGCCATCGCGACGTTGAGCGATCGATTGCCGGGTTGCAAGGGGATCACCACCCGAGCCGCTGCCGCCGCATGGACGAAGTCCGGGACCCCGGCGCTCTCGCGCCCGAGAAGCAGCGTGTCGCTGCCCCTAAAGGAGAACCGATCGAGCGGCGTCGTGCCATGCGTCGTCAGCAATACGAGGCGGGAATTCGGGTCGCGCGCCCTGACAAAAGCATCCCACGACGGATGGCGATCGATCTCGACCCGTGCGGCATAATCGAGCACGGCACGGCGCAATCGCCGATCGTCGAGGACAAAGCCGAACGGCTCGATCAGATCGACCGCGATCCCAAAGCACGCGGCAAGGCGCAGCAGGGCGCCGGTATTCTGCGGAATATCGGGTTCGAACAGGGCCAGCCGCAAATCGCTCGTCCCGGGCCGGTTGCGCAATCGCCGGCCGCGCTATAGAGAACGCGCAATGCACTGGCGCCGCTGCCGTTTTATGCGGCAGTCTGTCGCATAGTTCGGCTCTTTTCACAGTATAGCTTGCCGCGGCGGCAGTCGCCGGCGGAACAGCAGCAGATTACGAGGGGTGAATGGCCGATCTGGCGCATTCGCAGGTCACTGCGGGCCATGATGGCGGCACGCGACGCGATTTCCTGATTCTGACCGCCGGAGCCTTGGGCGGCATCGGCGCGGCCTGCGCGATTTGGCCGTTTATCGACAGCCTGAACCCGGCCAAGGATACGCTGGCCCTGTCGACCACCGAAGTCGATCTCGCGCCGGTGCAGGCCGGGCAGCGGCTGACCGTCGCCTGGCGCGGCAAGCCCGTCTTTATCGATCACCGCACGCCCGAGGAGATCAAGGCGGCGCAGGATGTCGATGTCGCCTCGCTGCGCGATCCGCAACCCGATTCCGCGCGCGCCAAGAAGCCGGAATGGCTCGTCATCATCGGCGTGTGCACGCATCTCGGCTGCATCCCGCTCGGCAATAAGCCGGGCGACGACCGCGGCCCCTTTGGCGGCTGGTTTTGCCCGTGCCACGGCTCGATCTACGACACTTCCGGGCGGATCCGCCAAGGGCCGGCGCCGCTGAACCTCGTCGTGCCGCCTTACGATTTCACCTCCGACACCGCCATCAAGATCGGCTAGGAAGCGCCATGGCCGTTCCTCCCGCCAGCAGCCCGGCCAGCGGATACGGCCGGCTCATCCGCTGGATCGATTACCGCCTGCCGTTCGTCTCGTTTCTCGAGCACGAATTCACCGCCTACCCGACGCCGAAGAACCTGAACTACTGGTGGAACTTCGGCTCGCTCGCCGGGATCATCCTCGTCATCATGATCGTGACCGGCGTCGTGTTGGCGATGCACTACACGCCGAACTCCGATCTCGCCTTCGACTCGGTCGAGCGCATCATGCGCGACGTCAATTATGGGTGGCTTCTCCGCTACATCCATATGAACGGCGCGTCGATGTTCTTCCTCATCGTCTATATCCACCTGTTTCGCGGGCTGTATTACGGCTCCTACAAATATCCCCGCGAGCTGTTGTGGATCCTCGGCGTCGTCATCCTGCTGTTGATGATCGCGACGGCCTTTATGGGCTATGTGCTGCCCTGGGGGCAGATGAGCTATTGGGCGGCGACGGTCATCACCAATCTGTTCTCCGCGATCCCGGTTGTCGGCAACAAGATCGTGACGCTGTTATGGGGCGGCTTTACGGTCGGCAACCCGACCCTGAACCGCTTCTTCTCGCTGCATTACCTGTTGCCGTTCGTCATCGTCGCGGTCGTCGGGCTGCATCTCATCGCATTGCACCAGCACGGCTCGAATAACCCGCTCGGCATCGACACGCGCGGCCCGCAGGACACGATGCCGTTCCATCCCTATCACACGATCAAGGACAGCTTCGGGCTGTGCGTCGCGCTATTGGTCTTTGCCTTCTTCGTGTTTTACGCGCCGAACTTTTTTGCCAGCTCGGACAATTACATTCCGGCCAACCCGATGGTGACGCCAAACCACATCGTGCCGGAATGGTACTTGCTGCCCTATTACGCGATCCTGCGCTCGGTCACCTTCGATATCCTCGGGATCCCGGCAAAGCTGCTCGGGGTGGTGCTATCGCTCGGCTCGATCATCCTGCTGTTTTTGGTGCCGTGGCTCGACACCTCGCGCGTGCGCAGCGCCCGCTTCCGCCCGATCTATCGGCTCGTCTCATGGCTGTTGCCGATCGACGTCATCGCGCTCGGCTATGTCGGGAGCCAACCGCCCGAAGGCTGGGTCGTGACGCTCGGGCAGGTCGCGACCTTCTACTATTATTTTCATTTTCTGGTCCTGATGCCGCTGCTCGGCAAGATCGAGCGGCCGCGGCCGTTGCCGATCAGCATCGGCACGGCGGTGCTCGAAGCCACCGGTCTCGGCAATGCCCGCCCGGCGGAGAGGCACTGAGATGCGCAGCTTTCAGGCTCTCCTCATCGCGCTGGCGATTGGCGTCGGACTCGGCGGCGCCGCGCGCGCCCTGGAGGAAGCGCCCGAGCCGCCGCACCAGCAATGGCCGTTCGAAGGCGTGTTCGGCACCTATGACTCGGCGGCCTCGCAGCGGGGCTTTCAGGTCTATAAGGAAGTCTGCTCGGCCTGCCACGCGGTGAAACACCTCGCCTTCCGCAATCTCGAGGAGATCGGCTACACCGAGGACCAGGTCAAAGGCATCGCCGCGCAATATCAGGTGACGGACGGCCCCAACGACGAAGGCCAGATGTTTCAGCGCCCGGCCCGGCCATCCGATCCGATCCCGGGGCCCTTCCCGAACGATCAGGCGGCCCGCGCCGCCAATAACGGCGCCCTGCCGCCCGATCTGTCATTGATCACCAAGGCGCGCGAGGGCGGCCCCGACTACGTCTATGCGATCCTGAACGGGTTCAAGGACGCGCCGCCCGGGTTCAAGCTGCTGGAGGGCACGTACTACAACCAGTACTTTACCGGGCATCAGATCAAGATGCCGCCGCCGCTAACCCAGACCGACCAGCTCAAATATGCCGACGGGACGCAGGCCACCGTGCCGCAGATGTCGCACGACGTCGTCAGCTTTTTGAGCTGGGCCGCCGAGCCCAATTTGAACGATCGGCACCGCATCGGCTTCAAGGTAATCCTGTTTCTGATCATCGCGACCGGCGTCTTCTACGCGGCCAAGCGCAAGATCTGGTCGCGCATTCACTAACCAGGGTTCCCCGGAATCCCGTAGGATGGGTTGAGCGACGCGAAACCCGTCACTGCCGGCTCGCTTCGCTCGCAATGACAAGGAGAGTGGGTCATTGCGAGGAGCCTGCTGGGCCGGCGCGGCCATCTCGATGGGTTGAGGATGAGCCTATTAAAAATCAACAAGGGCAAGAAGCTGTGACGGGCCGGGTGATCGGCGTTATCGGCGGCAGCGGGCTTTACCGCATCGACGGGCTCGCCGAAGTCGAATGGCGGCGCGTCGAGAGCCCGTTCGGCCGCACCTCGGACGAATTCTGCTTCGGCAAGCTCGACGGCCAGCCAGTCGTATTCTTGCCGCGCCACCGGCGAGGCCATGTGCTGCCGCCCACCGCGATCCCGTTCCGCGCCAACATCGACGCGCTGAAGCGCTGTGGCGTCACCGACATCATCTCGCTATCGGCGGTCGGTAGCCTGCGCGAAGATCTGGCGCCCGGCGATTTTGTCGTCATCGACCAGTTCATCGACCGCACCTTTGCGCGGGAAAAGAGCTTTTTCGGGCCGGGCTGCGTCGCGCATGTTTCGATGGCGCGGCCGGTCTGCGGACGCATCGGCGACACGGTGACGGAAGCGGGGCCCGCCGCCGGGATCGCGCTCAAGCGCGGCGGCACCTATATCGTCATGGAGGGTCCGCAATTCTCCACGCTCGCCGAAAGCCAGCTTTACCGAGGCTGGGGCTGCGACGTCATCGGCATGACAAACCTGCCGGAAGCCAAGCTCGCGCGAGAAGCCGAGATTTGTTACGCGACAGTCGCGATGGTGACGGACTACGATTGCTGGCATCCCGGCCATGACGACGTGACGGTCGACATGATCCTGTCGGTACTCGACGCCAATGCCGAACGCGCCCGCGCCCTCGTCAAGGCTGTGGTGCCGCTGCTCGCCATACAGCCCCGACCGTGCGCGCAGGGTTGCGACCACGCGCTCGAAACGGCGCTGATCACCGCTTCCGACCACCGCGATCCGGCGCTTCTCGCACGGCTCGACGCGGTCGCGGGCCGAGTTCTGGGAAAGTGAGACGGCGATGAAGGTTGCCGGCCGTCCGATGCGCACGATTTGGCTCGCCGAGGATGGGCGAACCGTCGAGATCATCGATCAGACGCGGCTGCCCCACGAGCTTGTCATTCTCCGCCTCGCGAGCGTTGCCGACGCGGCGCGCGCCATCCGCGACATGCAGGTCCGCGGCGCGCCGCTGATCGGCGCGGCCGCGGCGTATGGCGTCGCGTTGGCGATGGCCGACGACGCTTCCGACAAGAGTCTCGACCGGGCGGTCGATACCCTTGCCGCGACACGCCCCACGGCGGTCAATCTACGCTGGGCGCTCGACGACATGCGCCATCATCTCAGCGAATTGCCAGCGGGGCAGCGCTTCGCCGCCGCGCTGGCGCGTGCCGGCGCGGTCGCCGAAGAGGATGTCGCGATCAACCGCGCCATCGGCGAGCACGGGCTGCGCCTGATCGAAGACGCGCATCGTCGACGCCGCCGCCGCGGGACGGTGCAAATCCTCACCCATTGCAACGCTGGCTGGCTCGCGACCGTCGATTGGGGCACCGCCTTGGCGCCGGTCTACCGCGCGCACGATGCAGGGATCCCGGTGCATGTCTGGGTGGACGAGACGCGGCCGCGCAACCAAGGCGCCAGCCTGACCGCCTGGGAACTCGGTCAACACGGCGTGCCGCACACCGTTATCGCCGACAATTCCGGCGGTCATTTGATGCGCCACGGCGAAGTTGATCTCTGCATCACCGGCACCGACCGCACGACCGCGTCGGGCGATGTCGCAAACAAGATTGGCACCTATCTGAAGGCGCTGGCGGCGGCCGACAACGCCATCCCGTTCTATGTCGCGCTCCCGTCGCCGACGATCGATTGGGACATCGAGGATGGCAGCGCGATACCGATCGAGCAGCGTGACCCGCGCGAGGTCACCCACATCGCCGGCTGGACGGAAGCCGGGGCGCGGGTCGAGGTGCGGCTGACCCCGGCGGACAGCCCGGCGGCGAATTACGCCTTCGATGTGACGCCGGCGCGTCTTGTCACCGCGCTGATCACCGAGCGCGGCGTCTGCCCGGCCTCGCGCGAGGGGCTGTTGCGTCTGTTCCCGGAGCGCCGCCGCCACGCCGCCTGATCCGATTTCTGTCGTTGCGAGGAGCGGAGCGACGAAGCAATCTCCCGGGATTGCTTCGCTTCGCTCGCAATGACAATCGCTTGAGGGGGAGAGCATGACCACGCGCCGGAAATTGCTCGGCCAGACCGCCGGCGCGCTCGCCGGGATTGCTTTCACCGGCTGCGGGCTGACGCGCGGCGCCGCGGCGCAGGCGCCGGGACAAACGCGCCGACGCGAGGTTGTCGTCGCCGGCAAGCGCGTCACGACCGTCGATATTCACGCGCATTGCCACATTCCGGAAGCGCTCGAGCTGGCCGGCCAGAAGGTCCGGTTTCCGAAGCTCGTCATCACTCCCGAGCGGACCAAGGTCATGGACGAGCAGGGCATCGACATCGAGGCGCTCAGTATCAATCCGAATTTCTGGGACAAGGCTGAGCGAGATTTGCAGGCGCAGATTGTCAAATTGCAAAACGAGAAGGTCGCCGAGATCTGTGCCAAGACGCCGGACCGCTTTGTCGGCCTCGCCTCGGTCGCGCTCGCCCACCCTGATCTCGCGGCCGAGCAATTGCAGGATGCGGTCAAGCGGCTCGGCATGCGGGGCGCACTGGTCGGCGGCAGCGTCAACGGCATGGAGCTCTCCGACCCGAAACTCAATCCGTTCTGGGCCAAGGCGGAGGAGCTCGGCATCGTCATCTTCATCCATCCGCAAGGCACGCCGGAGCTTGAAGCGAGCGGCCGATTGAAAGGCGCGGGCGCGCTCGACAATGTCATCGGCAACCCGCTGGAAACGACGATCGCGCTATCGCATTTGATCCTTGAAGGGACGCTCGACCGCTATCCCGGGCTCAAGATTTGCGGCGCGCATGCCGGCGGTTATCTGCCGTCCTATCCCGATCGGATGGACGCCATGTGCGCGAACCGCCCGGATGTATGCCCGGTGGCGCTGAAGAAGAAGCCGAGCGAATACCTGAAGCAAATCTATATCGACTCGCTGATCTTCACGCCGGAAGGGCTGCGCCACCTGATCGCCGAGGTCGGCGCCGGCCAGATCGTCATCGGCACCGATTACCCCTTCCCGTGGACGACGACCGAGGTCGATGACATCCTCAAATTCCCGGGCCTTTCCGACGCCGAGCGCGTCGCGATGCTCGGCGGCACGGCCGCGAAATTGCTCGGTATCAAGGCGTGAGGCCCAGAGGGCGCCATCCATGACGAATTGGATCGAGACCTATCGCGGCACGGTGCCGCCCTGGGAATGCGACGTTACCGAGCATTTCACGATCGCCTATTATTTCGCGCGGCTCGAAGAGGCCGAGCCCAACCTGGCCGAGGCGCTCGGCCTCGGCGAAAGGCTGCGCGCCGGCGGTTTTGCGCGGCGGCTCGATGTCCGCTTCGCGCGCGAATTGCGCGCCGGCAGCAGCTTTCAGGTCGAGGGCGCCGTGCTCGGCCTCGACGAGGGATTGCGGGTCGGGCACCGCTTTGTCGACTCGGCGAATGGCGAGACCGTGACCTGGATCGACGAGCATTGGGATCTATCGCAGGTGCCCTTGTCGGACGCGGAGCGCCGCGCGCTCGGCGGCCGGCTCGCGGCCTGGGAAGGACCGGCGGCCGAGGCGCGACCCGAGCCCAAAAGCACCGCCGGCTTTGTCCCGACCGCGCGCGGCCGGGTCAGGCCCGCGGATCTCGACGCGACGGGGCATTTCGGGCTCGCCGCGATCGTGCATCGCTTTACCGATTCCTGCATCCAGGCAGGCTCGGCGATCGGCATGGATGCGGAATACATGGAAAAGAACCGGCGCGGCGTCTCGACGTTCGAGCTCGCGTTGCGGATCGAGGGCGCGCTAGGGGTCGACGATCCCTATTTCGTCGAGACGGGCATCGCGCATCTCGGCAATTCGTCGCTGCGCCTCGTCCATGTCATGAGCGATCCGCGCAGCGGCAGGGAGATCGCGCGGCTTGG
>JBKOVT010000307.1:0-4015 GCA_046724035.1 Pseudomonadota bacterium
CGACAGCTACAGGTTGCGGGGACCTCCCGGCCGGGTATCCTGCAGCAACACCGATAGAGGACAGGCCATGGCGCTCGGCGGCAGCAATGGAATCGCGGCTCGATCCATCTCGGCAGAAGATGCCCGGGCGATGCTCAGGGACGGCAGCGAGATCGCGCTGCTCGATGTGCGGGAGGAGGGTGTCTTCTCGGAAGACGGCCATCCGTTCTTTGCCAATTCGGTGCCGCTGTCGCGCCTCGAATTGCTGATCCGCGATCTGGTGCCGCGACAGCTCACGCGGATTGTCGTTTATGATGGCGGTGATGAGAACCTCGCCAATCGCGCCGCAGCCAAGCTAACGCGCATGGGGTACCGCGACGTCGCGGTCATGGCCGGGGGCGCGCGGGGTTGGGCTGCGGCCGGTTACGAGCTCTTCACCGGCGTCAATGTCCCGAGCAAGGCCTTTGGCGAACTCGTCGAACACCGCTGCGAGACGCCCCACATTAACGCTGCCGAATTGAAGCGGCGGCTCGATGCCGGCGAAAGGGTGCTGATCGTCGACAGCCGGCCGATCGGCGAATTCCGCAACATGAGCATCCCCGGGGCTTTCGACTGTCCCGGCGCCGAACTGGTCTACCGGGTTCCCGACCAGGTGCCGTCATCCGATACCCTCGTCGTGGTCAATTGCGCCGGGCGGACGCGCAGCATCATCGGCGCGCAATCGCTGCGCAACGCCGGGCTGCCGAACCCGGTGCTGGCGCTCGAAAACGGCACGATGGGCTGGGAATTGGCGGGGCTCGAACTGGCGCGCGGCCGGGAGGAGGCATTGCCTGCGCCCTCGCCCGAGGGGCTCAGGCGGGCGCAGGATCTGGCCGACAAGGTGGCCGAGCGCTTTGCGATCCGGCGCATCGACGACGCGGCGCTCTCGCGTTTTCAAGCCGAGGCCGAGGAGCGCACGCTCTATTTGTTCGATGTGCGCAGCCCCGAGGAATACGTCGCCGGCCATCTCGCGGGCGCGCGCTCGGCGCCGGGCGGTCAGCTCGTACAGGCGACCGACGCCTATATGGCGACGCGCAACGCCCGCATCGTGCTGACCGACGATGACGGCGTGCGCGCGGTGATGACCGGGTCGTGGCTCGTGCAGATGGGCTGGCCCGAGGTTTATGTGCTGGCCGACGGGCTCAAAGGCCGCCAGCTCGTCCAAGGGATGCCGAAGCCGGTGATCCCCGAGCTCGACGCGGCCGTGGCCGCGACGATTTCGCCGGCCGAATTGCAGGGACTTGTCGAGAAGGGCGAAGCGAGCCTTGTCGATCTGGCGCCGAGCCTCGCCTATGAGGCCGGGCACATCCCGGGCGCGTGGTTTGCGGTGCGGGCGCGGCTGCCCGCGAGCCTCGATCGGGTGCCAAAGCGCCGCGTCCTGGTCTTGACCTCGCCCGACGCCGCCCTGGCGCGGCTTGCCGCGGCCGAGTTGGGCGACAGCGGCTTCGCCGAGATCCGGGTGCTCGATGGGGGCACCGCGGCGTGGCGGACCGCCGGCCTGCCGCTTGCGACCGGCCGCGAGGCGATGGCCGATACACCCGATGATTGCTGGCGCCGGCCCTACGATCCTTATGCCGCGCCCGATGCGCGCGAGCGTTACTTACGTTGGGAGATCGAGCTGATTCGCCAGATCGAGCGGGAAGGCGATATCGGCTTCCGCGTCTCGGCCTGAATTTTGCGAGAGACAGTCTAGTCCTCAAGCCGCGTCATTATGCCGCTTCGCCTGTCAGCCTTTCGTCATGTTTCGTCGTTACGACGGTCGCACCTACGCGCCCGCGGACGCCGGGCGCGGTTTGCCGCCCGTTGGTACATTGGGGATTTGCGCATGCCCGACAGCCTGTCGCCGGCAGGTTTTTGGGGAGAACCGCTCCGCCGGCCACCGCTCGACGAGCGCTTTCTGCCGCCGCCCGATTTTACGTGGGGCAGCTTCACCGCCGCTGACGGCACCATCTTGCGTTGGGGTCATCTGCCGGTCCGCGACGCGCGGATCGAATGCATCATGGTCGGCGGCTTTGGCGAATTCATCGAAAAGCAATTCGAAACCGTTCGCGATCTCGCCAGCCGCGGCATCGCGGTGTGGTGTCTCGACTGGCGCGGCCAGGGCGGCTCGATGCGGCCGCGCCGCCTGCCGACCCGGCCGCGGGCCCGCAAGTTTGATCAGGATGCGCGCGACCTCGCCGATTTCGCGGCCGCCAAGCTGAGCGGCGCCCGACCGCGGCTGCTGCTCGCGCATTCAATGGGCGCGGCGATTGCGCTGGTGTGCCTGCGCCGCCATCCGCGCCTGTTCGATGCCGCGATCCTGTCCTCGCCGATGGTCGGGTTGCGCACGGGCAAGCTTCCGCCGACGCTGCTGCGGGTCATCACCCGGCCGGCGCGCGCCGCCGGGCTTGGCGTCTGCTTTATCCCGGGGGCCGGCAAATGGCAGCCGGACCGCATCCCGTCGCCGGAGCGCAGCCCGGTCTCGACCGACGCCGAACGCTGCCGCATCCGTCATGCCTGGTTTTCGGTCGAGCCGGCCTTGCGCCTCGACGAGGCAACCTATGGCTGGGTCGACAGCGCTCTTGCGCTGGTGGCACGGATCAGGAAGCCGGAATTTCTCGCCGGCATCCGGACGCCGGTTCTGCTGGCGAGCCCCGGGCGCGAGATGGTCGTCTCGCCGGCGGCGCAGCGGCGCGCGGCGCGGTTGTTGCCGGATTGCACGCTGGTCGAATTGCCCCAATCGAAGCACGACCCGTTCCTCGAGCACGACCGGGTGCGGGCTTACTGGTTTAGCTGCATCGACCGCTTTATCGCCGAGCGCCTCGTCAAGACCGCGCATTGAGCGGGTTGAGCGTCCGGGCGCTGCTCGCGGCGACGCTCCTCGCCCTGATGGTCCCCGCGCCTTGCGGTGCTGGCGCACGGCTCACCGTCGATCCCAACACCCCGCCCTGGGATGCGGTCGCCAAGGTGCAGACCAATACCGGCACCCGCTGCACCGGCGCGCTGATCGCGCCGGCCGTGGTGTTGACCGCGGCCCATTGCCTGTACAATCGTCCGACCCGCGCCTTGCTACAGCCGGTATCGCTGCATGTGCTTCTCGGCTATCAACGCTCGACCTATCGCTGGCACCGTCTGGTCGCACGGGTCACGGTCGGGTCCGGTTTTATGGGGTCCGAGGCGCGGCCGCAGCGCGCCGACTGGGCGCGGCTCGAACTGGCCGAGCCCATCCCCGATACCGTGTCGCCCTTGCCGATCAGCACGGAAGCGCCAGCCCCGGGAACCCCGCTCGTGCTCGCCGGCTATAACCAGGACCGCTCGCAGTTGCTGGTCGCCGACACCGATTGCCATGTGATCTCAGCCGCGAGATCGCCCGACGGCGGCGCCTTTTTCACCCATGATTGCGCCGCGACGCACGGCACCAGCGGCGCGCCGGTGCTGGCGCGGCAGGCCGGCCGATGGGTTGTCGTCGGCATCAACATCGCGGCCGGCCGCAACGCCAACCTAGCGCTCGCCGCCTCCGAAGCCGGTCCGTGAGCCTCGCCCGCCGCCTTGTCTCGGGGAGCGGCGCGACCCGCCTCAGTTCCGCGGCGCGTGCTTTGACAGGATGCGCTGCAAAGTGCGGCGGTGCATTTTGAGCCGCCGCGCCGTCTCGGACACGTTGCGCTCGCATAATTCGAAGACCCGTTGGATATGCTCCCAACGCACCCGGTCGGCCGACATCGGATCCTCGGGCGGCGGCGGGGTTTCACCCTCCTGCGCCAAGAGCGCCCGCTCGACGGCATCGGCATCCGCCGGCTTTGGCAGATAATCAAGGGCGCCGGCCTTCACCGCCGCGACTGCCGTCGCGATATTGCCGTAACCGGTCAGCATGACGATGCGCGCGCCGGGACGCGCGGTCCTGACGGCGCTGACGACATCGAGACCGCTGCCGTCGCCAAGCCGCAGATCGACGACGGCAAAGGCGGGGGCTTGCGCCGTCGCCGCGGTGGTTCCGGCGGAGACGCTTTCGGCTGTCGAG
>JBKOVT010000036.1:0-7664 GCA_046724035.1 Pseudomonadota bacterium
GAGGAGTTCGGGACGGGCCGCGCCGTCACTCCGGCGCCGTTCCCGCGCATCAAATACGCCGATGCGATGCTCAACTACGGCAGCGACAAGCCCGATTTGCGCAACCCCTTGGTCATCGCCGATGTGTCGGCGGTGTTCGCCCAATCGAATTTCCGCGCCTTCAAGCGCATCGTCGAAGGCGGCGGTGTCGTCCGCGCCATCCCCGCCCCGAATTCGGCATCGCGGCCGCGCTCCTCGTTCCAGGACAAGATGGATGCCTGGGCGAAATCCGACATGGCCGCACCGGGGCTCGGCTACATCACCTTGGAAGGGAGCAAAGCGGAGCTCGCTGGGCGCGGCCCGATCGCGAACAACCTCTCCCCCGATGAACTCGCCGAGATCGCCCGGCTGGCAGGGGTCGGCGCGGGCGATGTCGTGTTCTTCGCCGCCGGGGCGAAGGCCGAGGCGGGAAGGCTCGCCGGCGCGGCGCGGATGCGGGTCGGGCAAGAGCTGGGCCTGATCGAAGAGGGCGCCTTCCGTTTCTGCTGGGTTGTGGATTACCCGATGTACGAGCGCAGCGAGGAGACCGGCCAGATCGAGTTCAGCCACAACCCGTTCTCGATGCCGCAGGGCGGGCTCGATGCGCTCCAAACCCAGGACCCGCTCCAGATCCTGGCGCACCAATACGACATCGTGTGCAACGGCGTGGAGTTGGCCTCGGGGGCGATCCGCAACCACCGGCCCGACATCATGTACAAGGCGTTTGCGATCGCCGGGTACACGCCGCAAGACGTCGAGACCCGCTTTGGCGGCATGCTCAACGCCTTCCGCTACGGCGCGCCGCCGCATGGCGGCCTCGCGCCCGGCATCGACCGCATCGTCATGCTGCTCGCCGACACGCCGAACATCCGCGAGGTCATCGTCTTTCCGATGAACCAGCAGGCGCGCGACCTGATGATGCGGGCGCCGGCGCCGATCCCGCCCGAGCGGCTCAAGGAATTGCATATCCGCCTCGATCTGCCGCCGCCGAAGCCGCGGTAGGGCAAGTTTCCTGATCGGCCCGCCGATACGGCCCCCTGTTCCAGCGGGATTCCGCCAATTTCGATCCCATTTCTTCTCTTGCGATTTGATATTACTCACGTTTTTGGTTTTCGAACGCCTGCCAAAAACAGGGAAATATCAGGGTGGGAACAGGAAATTATCAGGCGGCCTCGGCCCGTTAAGTATCCCAGACGCCGTCTGCCTCCGTGACGCCCGGACCCGGATTATGGGCTCAGAAGCGTATGAGAACGAATAGGGAACATGCGAAGGCCTGCGTGTCCATCTCGGGACGGCGGCCATCGAATTTGTTCATTCGGGCCGCCGAGCCGGCTGACCGGCTTTTTGCTTGCTGCGCTTTGCCGCCCGGGCGAGCATGGCGATGTGGCCGGCGCGGTTTGTTAGTACCGCAACGGTCCGGCAAAAATCCGGCAAAAAACCGGGAATACTGGGAGAGAGGCATGCCAATGCCCGCGGCGATCTGCGGGATGGATGCCGATCCGGACTAAGCGGTGGACGGGGATTACGGCGCGATGCCGCCGACCGCGCCCGCGGAACGGTCGCGGCCGGCAAGCCAGGGGGTGATCATGTTGATGTCGCAGATCGGCGTCGTGAATTACAGCACTACACCCGATGCCGAGGTGGCGCGGTGGGCGGCCGCCTCGGAAGCGCAGATGCGGAACGATGTCGCGCCGATCTGGCACCTGCCCGCGCCGACGCTGCAACTCGTCGCGCCCGGCACAACGGTCACGGTCGATGGCTGGGTCGTCGTCGTCGACGATGCGGCGCAGCGCAGCGGGCTCGGCTTTCACGAGATGTATAGCGGCCGTCCCGTCGGCTACGTGCTCGTCGAATACACGAAACGCTTTCGCCAAACGCCGAGCCGCGTGTTCTCGCATGAGGTGCTGGAGATGGCGATCGATCCGACCGCCACGCGGACGGTCAACATCAACAACACGCTGTATCTGATCGAGCCCGGCGACATTCTTGCCTACGACGCGGGCGGCTACCTCCTCAACGGCGTTCTCGTCTCGGGATTTGCGACGCCGGCGTATTACTGGCTCGAAGGCGGCGCGCGATTTGGGTTCAGCCGCAACCTGCCGGGACCGCTGCCGGCAAAGGACCCCGACGGTACGGTGCTGAGCTGGTACGAGAACGGCACGGTGAAGTTTGAAGCCGCGGCGCCGACGCCGGAGCTCGCCGAGTTCGCCGCCGTCCATGAGGCGTCACGCCGCTATCGCCGCTCGCTCGACCGCGCCGAATGGATCGACGTGCCCGTCAGGACGGTCTGAGCGCGTTCCAGCGAGCACGTCGCGGGGACCGCTGAATGAGGGCATTCCTCCGGGCCGATCACATTTTTTTGCGTCGCCCGCGTGGCTGGCCTATGTAAGCAGAGTTGCCGCCGACGCTTGGTGCGACCGGCGCCGGCACGCAGTTTGCAGCCGGACGATGAGACTGCGGGCGGTGGTTGTGCGGTCAGTTTCGTCGATAATGAGCGCCTTTGTTGGGCCGCAATTTTTCGCCCCGATGACAAGCGTCGGGGCTCGGGAGTGTCCGTCTGATGATGCAGGGCCGGGGAAAAGGCAGGGGGCCGGGAGCGGCGGCCGTCATGGTCGGGGCCATTCTGATGGCCGGCGGACTGAGTTGTGGCGTCGCGCAGGCGGCCGAGATCGTGCCGCATCACGCGGTCTATTCGATGAGCCTTGGGGCGACGCATGGCGATGCCGGGGTGACCGGGGCCGGCGGCACGATGGCCTATCAATGGGGCGAGACCTGTGACGGGTGGACCGTCGAGCAGCGCTATCGCTTGAAGATGGCCTATGCCGAATCCTCCGATGTCAGCATCTCGTCGAATTTCGTGACCTGGGAAGCCAAGGACGCGCTCAAATACCGCTTCAATCAGAAAGAGACGCGCAACGGCACCGACAATGACGAGATCCGCGGCGAAGCCAAGCTCGACGGGCCGGGCAAGGGCGGCACGGTCAGTTTCGAGAAGCCCGAGGCGAAAACCCTGAAACTGCCGGCCGGCACCCTGTTTCCGAGCGCCCACACGATTTTCCTGATCGACAAGGCGAAGGCCGGCGAGAACTTCATGTCGACGCAGATCTTCGACGGCGCGACTGTGGAGAATGCCGTGCTCGTGACCGCGGTGATCGGCGCCAAGGTCGAGCCGGACGAAGAGAGCGCGAAAAAGAGCCCGCTGCTCAATCGGCCGGGCTGGCGCGTGCGATTGGCCTTCTTCCCGGCGGACCAGAAGGCGGAGAAACCCGATTACGAACTCAGCATGGTCTTGCTCGACAACGGCGTGTCGCGCGACATGGTCATCGATTACGGCGAGTATTCGATCCGCGCCAAGCTTGACGATATCGAGGCGTTGCCAAGGCCGAAGTGCTGATTCGGCGCCGCGCGCCCTACGCGTCATGTTAGCCCCATGGCCGGGTTTATCCCGACCACCCACGTCTTCGTCTCGGCTGGTTTAGACGTGGGTACCCGGCACGAGGGCGGGCACGGGGGAGTTGTTGCCGACTTTCGAGCGCGTCCCTATAACGGGAATTCATGCAGGAATATCGCTTCGGGCACCGGCACCTCCTCGGCATCGAGGGGCTGACGCCGGACGACATCAGCCATGTCCTCGATCTGGCCGACGGCTATGTCGAGTTGAACCGGCAGGCCGAGAAAAAGAACGCGCTGTTGCGCGGCCGCACCTTGATCAACTGCTTTTTCGAGAATTCGACCCGCACGCGCACCTCGTTTGAGGTCGCCGGCAAGCGGCTCGGCGCCGATGTCATCAACATGGCGGTGCAAGCCTCGTCGATGCGCAAGGGCGAGACCCTGATCGACACGGCGATGACGTTGAACGCGATGCACCCCGATGTGCTCGTCGTGCGGCATCCCGAATCGGGCGCGGTGCAGCTCCTATCGGAGAAGGTCGATTGCGCCGTCATCAACGCCGGCGACGGCAGCCACGAGCATCCGACGCAGGCCCTGCTTGATGCGCTGACAATCCGCCGCCGCAAGGGGAAGCTCGGCGGCCTCACGGTCGCGATCTGCGGCGATGTGCTGCACAGCCGCGTGGCGCGCTCGAATATCGCGCTGTTGACGGTCATGGGCGCGCGGGTGCGGGTCGTCGCGCCGCGCACCTTGCTGCCGGCGGCGGTCGAGCGGCTCGGTGTCGAGGTGTTTCACGACATGACGGCCGGGCTCGAAGACGTCGATATCGTCATGATGCTGCGCTTGCAGGTGGAGCGCATGCACGGCTCGTTTGTGCCGTCGACGCGCGAATACTTTCATTTCTTTGGACTCGATTACGACAAGCTCAAACTCGCGAAGCCCGACGCGCTGATCATGCATCCCGGGCCGATGAACCGCGGTGTCGAAATCGGCAGTGAGGTCGCCGACGACATCGACCGTAGCCTTATTCGGCACCAGGTCGAGATGGGGGTGGCGGTGCGCATGGCGTGCCTCGAACTCCTCGCCGCGCAGCCGAGCAACCGGCCCACACTGCAATGAGCGGTGCGCGCAGGCTGATCCGCAATGCGCGGCTGCTCGATCCCGATAGTGGGCTCGATGCGGCGGGCGATCTTTTGATCGAGGGCGACAAGATCGCTGCGATCGGCCCGGGGCTGGCGGATGCCGGCCTTGCTGACGATACCGAGATCATCGATGCCGGCGGGTTGTGCCTCGCGCCGGGGCTCGTCGATATGCGCGTGCAATTGCGCGAGCCCGGCGCCGAGCATATGGAATCGATCGAGAGCGCGGGCCATGCCGCCGCGGCGGGCGGTGTCACGACGATGGTCGCAT
Source organism: Pseudomonadota bacterium (assembly GCA_046724035.1). Lineage (GTDB taxonomy): Bacteria > Pseudomonadota > Alphaproteobacteria > ATCC43930 > CGMCC-115725 > DATARH01. Next base: position 4,819 of record JBKOVT010000036.1, read on the forward strand.
TGCCCAACACAGAGCCGCCGGTCGATGACGTGTCGGTCGTCGAGTTTCTCGCACGCCGGGCGCGCGAGGCGAGGCTCGCCAAATTGCACACCTACGCGGCCGCGACAAAGGGGTTGAAGGGCCGCGAGCTGACCGAGATGGGACTGCTCGCGGCGAATGGTGCGCTCGGCTTTACCGACGGCGTCAAAGCGGTGGCGGACGCGCTGGTCATGCGGCGCGTGCTGGCTTATGCGCGCAGCTTCGACCAGCTCGTCATTCAGCACCCCGAGGAGCCGAGCCTCGGCGGCGCCGGTGAAGTCACCGAAAGCGAGATCGCGACGCGGCTCGGCCTTCCGGCGGTGACGCCAATGGCCGAAATCATCATGATCGAACGCGATCTGCGCCTCGTCGAGATCACCGGCGCGCGGTTTCACATCGCGCATGTCTCGACGGCGGGCGGGATCGACGCCATCCGCAAGGCGAAGGCGGTAGGGCTGCCGGTGACGTGCGATACGGCGCCGCCCTATTTCGCGCTGAACGAGACCGCGATCGGCGATTACCGCACCTTCGCGAAACTGTCGCCGCCGCTGCGTAGCGAGGCCGACCGGCGCGCGGTCGTCGCCGGGCTCGCCGACGGCACGATCGATGCGATCGCCAGCGATCACGCGCCGTGGGACCAGGATTCAAAACGCCTGCCATTCAGCTCCGCGGCGTGCGGCATCGTCGGGCTGGAGACATTGCTGCCCTTATCGCTCGAGCTGTATCACAACCGCCACCTCGAACTGATCGACGTGCTGCGGCGGCTGACGATCAACCCGGCGCGCATTCTCCGGCTCGACGTCGGCCGGCTCGTGCCGGGCAGCCCCGCCGATATCGTATTGTTCGATCCCGAGACGCCGTGGCAGATCGACACCGACCGCTTTCGCTCAAAATCGAAAAACGCCCCGTTCGACGACCGCCCGGTCCAGGGCCACGCCGTGCAGACGATCGTTGACGGACGCACGATTTTCCGCCGGGAAACGTAAGCGGCGTTGATCGTCTGCGCGTGGTTCGTCGGCAGGGGCATTGCTTCGCTTCGCTCGCAATGACAGCAAAAGAATGACCGCAAAAAAGATTTGTCATTGCGAGGAGCGTAGCGACGAAGCAATCTCCTGGGGCAAGGCTGAGCAGACTTAGGGAAATGACAGGGATCATCGTCGCGGCTGTAATCGGTTATCTGCTGGGCTCGATCCCGTTCGGCATGATCCTGACGGGGTTGGCGGGGCTCGGCGACATCCGCCATGTCGGCTCGGGCAATATCGGCGCAACGAATGTGCTGCGCACCGGCAACAAGGCGCTCGCGGCGCTGACGCTGCTGCTCGATCTTGCGAAAGGCCTCGCCGCGGTATTGATTGGCAGCATCTGGGGCAGCGATGCAATCCTCGCGGCCGCCGGGGCGGTTATCCTCGGGCATATGTTTCCGGTCTGGATCGGGTTCCGCGGCGGCAAGGCTGTCGCGACGGCGCTCGGCGTCTTGTTGGCGATCGCCTGGCCGGTCGCGGTGATCGCCTTTGCGATCTGGCTCGCTATGCTGGCGATCTTCCACTATTCGTCTTTGGCGGCGCTGGTCGCGACGCTGGCGGCGGTCGCCCTTGCCGCATTTTTGACTCCGGCAGCGACGGCTTACCTCATCGGCGGCATCGCGCTTCTCGTCATTCTGCGGCACCACGAGAATATCCGGCGCCTCCTCGCCGGCACCGAGAGCCGGATCTCCTTTACAAAAAGCTGAACGTTCCGAGACGCAATTTGGCCGCGCGCGAGCTCGATCCTCAGGAGCGCCTGGAGTGGCTGCGGCTGGCCCGCACTGAGACGGTCGGGCCGGTCACGTTTTACGCGTTGCTGCGCCGCTTCGGCTCGGCGCGCGCGGCATTGCAAGCGTTGCCACGCCTGTCGCGCCCTGTCGCGGCGATGAGCTTGCGTGACGCGGAGACGGAATTGGCGGCACTCGCCCGTCTCGGCGCTCGTCTTGTGTGCTGGGGCGAACCGGATTATCCCGCGGCATTGGCGAATGTCGAGGATGCGCCGCCGGTTCTGACCGTGCTCGGCAACCCAGCGCTATTGCAGGCGCCGATTGTCGCGGTCGTCGGCGCGCGCAATGCGTCGGCGAACGGACGCCGCATCGCGAGCGAACTGTCCGCCGGGCTTGGCGAAAGCGGGATCGTCGTCGCATCCGGCATGGCGCGCGGCATCGACGCGGCGGCGCATCTCGGCGCGCTCGACAGCGGCTCGATCGCGGTCGTCGCCGGCGGCGCCGATATCGTCTACCCGGAAGAGAACCGCGGGCTCTACGACGCGCTCGTCGATCGCGGCGCGGTCGTTGCCGAATTGCCGCTCGGCACCGAGCCGCAGGCGCGCCATTTCCCGCGCCGCAACCGCATCATCTCCGGCATGGCGCGCGGCGTTGTCGTCGTCGAGGCGACGGCGAAATCGGGTTCGCTGATCACCGCGCGCTTCGCTTTGGAGCAGGGGCGGGAGGTGTTCGCGGTGCCGGGGTCGCCGCTGGACCCGCGCAGTCGCGGCTGCAACGATTTGCTGCGCAACGGCGCCACCCTGACCGAGACCGCGGCGGATATCCTGGCCCAGCTCGGCCCGTTTTTGCAGCGCGAGATGCCCGCGCCGCACCCGCGCGAGCGCGCGTCGCAGCCGCGGCTGTCATTGGCTGCCGCCGCGCCGAATTTGTCCGCAATGCCGCAGATTCCCGAGGATGCCGCCCTCGAACTTCTCATTGAAAAGCTTAGCCCGACGCCCGTCGCGGTTGACGAACTGGTGCGGCAGTGCCACTTGTCAGCGGCCTCGATCGCCACCTTGCTGCTCGAGCTGGAACTCGC
>JBKOVT010000052.1:0-5179 GCA_046724035.1 Pseudomonadota bacterium
TTGGTCACGAAATACGGCGAGAGATAGCCGCGGTCGAACTGCATGCCCTCGACGACATCGAGCTCGGTCTCGAGGCTCTTGGCCTCCTCGACCGTGATGACGCCCTCATTGCCGACCTTCTGCATCGCCTGGGCGATCATCTCGCCGATATCGCGCTCGCCATTGGCCGAGATCGTGCCGACCTGGGCGATTTCCTCGTTCGTCGCGATCTTTTTGGAGCGCGACTTCACGTCGGCGACAACGGCTTCGACCGCGAGATCGATGCCGCGCTTCAGATCCATCGGGTTAAGCCCCGCGGCGACCGCTTTGGCGCCTTCGCGCACGATCGCCTGCGCCAGCACGGTCGCGGTGGTGGTGCCGTCGCCGGCCTGATCGCTGGTCTTGGAAGCGACTTCCTTGACCATCTGCGCGCCCATGTTCTCGAACTTGTCGGCGAGCTCGATCTCCTTGGCGACGGTCACGCCGTCCTTGGTGATGCGCGGCGCGCCGAACGATTTGTCGAGGACAACGTTCCGGCCCTTCGGGCCCAGCGTGACCTTGACGGCATTAGCGAGAATATCGACGCCGCGCAGCATCCGGTCCCGCGCGTCGCCATGAAATTTGACTTCTTTGGCAGCCATGGTTCGTCTACTCCCTTACGCAGCTTTCCGAGCCGCGGCGCCGGGCTCGATGATGCCCATGATGTCGGACTCTTTCATGATGATGAGGTCCTCGCCGTCGAGCTTGACCTCGGTTCCTGACCACTTGCCGAACAGCACGCGGTCGCCGCTCTTGACGTCCAGCGGCTGAATCTTGCCATCCTCTCCCCGGGCCCCGGGGCCGACCGCGACCACCTCGCCCTCCATCGGCTTTTCCTTCGCCGTATCGGGGATGATGATGCCGCCCGCGGTCTTCTCTTCCGCTTCGACGCGCCGCACCACGACGCGGTCATGCAACGGACGGAATCCCATGTTAAACCTCCTCGCACGCTCTGACAATTTGCGTTAGCACTCTCAGCCTGAGAGTGCTGCTGATTTAGTCGGGGACGGGAACCTTGTCAAGCGATCGGCGTTCCGGCCGGCGCACTGGGGACGCTCAAGCTCTGGGGCGTTGTCTGCGCCCAAGCTTTTTGACAAGGACAGGGTAGCGGCGCACTGTCGCCGCGTTATCATAAGAGATTAACACGGACGAGCCGCGACGATGGCGCGAACGATCGAATGGGAAATACCGGCCGAGCTTCAGCCGAAGCCGGAAGATTACGCCTTTGACCTGGATCGGGCGCTGGGGGCAGTGCTGGGGCTGCACGCCACGGTCCCCGAGGACGCTTTTACCGCCGGGACATTGGGCACTGAGCGGGCCGGCAGCGGCGTCCTGATCCGCAAGGACGGCCTCGTCTTGACGATCGGTTATCTGATCACCGAGGCGGAGTCGATCTGGCTTACATCAAGCATCGGCGGCGCCGTCCCCGGGCATGTGCTGGCCTATGACCAGGAAACCGGATTCGGCTTGGTCCAGGCGCTCGGACGGCTTTCTGTGTCGCCGATGGAGCTTGGCACCGAAACGCGGGTCGGGGCCGGCGACCGCGTCGTCATGGCGGCCGAGGGCGGGCGGCGTCACGCGATTGCGGCGACGGTCGTTGCCCGTCAGGAATTCGCCGGACATTGGGAATACGTGCTCGACCGGGCGATCTTCACCGCACCGGCGCATCCCTTCTGGGGCGGCGCCGCGCTGATCGCCGGCGACGGCAGCCTGATCGGCGTCGGCTCTCTGCACGTCCAGCACTCCAACGGCCGCGAGTTGCGCCGTGACGTCAACATGATCGTCCCGATCGATCTGCTGCCGCCGATTCTTGAGGATCTCCTGACCTTTGGCCGGCCCAACCGGCCGCCGCGGCCCTGGCTCGGGCTCTACGCGACCGAAGTGGATGATGCAATTGTGGTTGCCGGATTGTCTGAACGCGGTCCGGCGGTCAAGACCGGGTTGCGTCCCGGCGACCGGATCCTGGCGGTGCGCGACGAGCCCGTATCGAGCCTTGCCTCGTTCTGGCGCAGGGTTTGGGCCAGCGGGCCGGCCGGCAGCGAGGTCGTGCTGCAGGTGGTGCGCGACAACGACACTATGCGGGTGCGCATCCCCTCGGCTGACCGCTCGCGTCTGTTGAAGGCGCCGCTCCTCCATTGAGCTGCTTCTCCCAGCGCTGTGCTGGGACTAAATGACCGATCAAGCCTCCCGCTAAGGTCCGCGCGCCAGCGCTGCGCAGGCGGGGGGCATTTCCGACAGCAGGGGGCCGATCGCCGGTTCGTGCGGTATCAGATGTTTGGTGTCGCGGGTAAACCACCAATCGAGATCGGCGCCGCAACCGTCGCCCAGCGGCGGCGGCGTCTGGTTGTGGCATTCGGGCTCGCCCCTCGGGCAAGCCAGCCGGACATGGAAATGATAATTATGCCCCCACCACGGACGGATGCGCTCGAGCCACCCGCGATCCGTCCCGGCTTCGCGGCATAGAGCGCGCTTGATCGCCGGGTTGACAAAGATGCGTTCGACCTCGGGCGCGCGTGCGAAGGCTTCGAGCAGCCGGCGATGTTCTGGCCGCCATACCCGTGGGTCGATACTGCTGCCGTTACTGTTCACGAGATCGGTCGCCGACATGTTGTCGCGCTCGGCCGGCGTCAAACGGCGGTCGGGCATGGGCGTCAGCCAGATGTCCGCATCGAGCCCCACCTGATGCGAGCTATGGCCTGTCAGCATCGGTCCGCCGCGCGGCTGCCCGATATCGCCGACCAAAAGCCCCGGCCAATTCGCCACCGAGGGCAGTGTCGCGGCGAGCCGTTGCAAAAACCCGATCAAGATCGGATGACCCCAAGCACGGTTGCGTGACGGCCGCATGACCTGCCAGTTTGGGCCGTCGGCCGGCAGCTGAACCGCGCCGGCGACACAGCCTTTTGTATAGTCTCCGATCGGCCGCGCCGGGCCGGGTGCCGGGCTTGTTGTCAGGCCGAACACGCGCTTGGCGGCATCGGCCGGCAGGCGTGCGAGCATGGCTTGCCGGCGCGAGGTTTCCTGGGCGACGGTGTCCTGGGCAAAAACCGAGGAGGTCAATCCCGCCGCGCTGAAAAGGGCTGCCGCCAAGCAAAGGAACGGCTTGCGCATGTTCTTGTCCCCTCTTTACCGCCCGTCAACCGGCTGGACCGACGATTGAGGGGCGCCGACGCTCCGACCTATCAGATCTTCGAAATTGCCATAAATTTCGATTAAATCTGCTGGTTCGGCTATCATTCGTTGATTCGGAGACAGTGCGTAAAGGCAGCAGGCGAAGAACTTTATTGATGTCATCCAATGAGCCTCAGAGGTCCGCCCCAAAACGCATCCTGATCGTCGAAGACAATGAGCTGAACATGAAGCTCTTGAACGATGTTCTGGAAGCCTACGGGTACGACATCATCAAGACCGCCAGCGGCGCGGCGGTCCTCGAACTCGCGCGTCAGCACGGGCCCGATCTGATTCTGATCGACATCCAGCTTCCCGATATCTCAGGGCTGGAGGCCGTGCGACAGCTCAAAGGGGACGCGCAAACCAAAGCCATTCCGGTCATTGCCGTTACCGCCTTTGCGATGGCCGGCGACGAGCGCCGCGCGCTCGAGAGCGGGTGCGATGGCTATATCGCCAAACCGATTATGCTTCGCGAGTTTCTCCTGACCGTGGAAAATTTTCTTGGCCGCAGGCCCGCAAAAGGCTGACAAGCGCCTCGCCGAGACAGCGGCGGGCCGGGGCCGATCTGCGAATCGCGCCGCAGGACCGCCAGCGCCGAACGCGTCAGAGTCACAAAAGCCGGGAGCCGGGCCAAGACCCGTCCGCCCCGAGGTTGTGTAGTTTCGAGTGACGGAACGGCCTCAGGGGCGATAATATCGCGTTCAGCGGGAGGTACTCATGCCCTTTGATGCGACACCGATCATTGGCCAGGCAGAGACGATCTCCACCGTTAATCAAGCCGCCTTCGATATCAGCGCTCTCTTCGAGACGACCGATCATCCAAGGCTCAGGCCGATACCGCCTTGGCATTCGAGCCTCCACCCGGAACGTATCGGCGGTACGCTTCGGGTGTTGGTGCGGGCCCGCGAACTGCTCGCCGATGAGCAGCGCTGGTGCCGGCGGACCTACGCCCGCGGCTGGCGCGGTATCCCGGTTCCGGTGCAATCGGCGGGAGCCCACCGCTTCTGCGCCCTTGGCGCGATCATGCGGGCCGGCGGCGAGCTCGAGCTCCCGATCGATGATGCCCACAGCGTCCTCGAATGGCAGACGGTGCGCCCGGTCCAGGACTGGAACGATGATCCGGTGCAGAGCCATCGTGATGTGCTCGCGGCCTTCGACGCTTGCATTATCTCGATAGAGCGGAGCAGCGCTTCCCGTGGCGGCACTAGCGGAGTAGTTTCACGCCGCTGATCGGGGCTTCGGGCGGCGGGGGGCGCCATGAAACTCTACGGGTATTTCCGCTCGTCCGCGGCGTTTCGCGTCCGTATTGCGCTCAATCTCAAAAACCTCGATTACGAGAGCGCCTTTATCCATTTGCGGCGCGGCGATCAGCGGCAGCCCGGGTTTCTCGATGTCAACCCGCAGGGGTTGGTGCCAGCGCTCGAAACCGACGACGCGCTGCTCATCCAATCGCTGCCCATCATCGAATATCTCGACGAGACATATCCCTCACCGCCGCTCTTGCCGCGCGATGCGAAGGGCCGCGCCCGGGTCCGGGCATTGGCGGCGATCGTCGCGTGCGACGTCCATCCGATCAACAATCTCCGGGTGCTCCGCTACCTGCTTCGACCGCTTGGCCATGACGAAGCGGCCGTCGAGACGTGGTACAATCACTGGATCGCCGAGGGGTTCGGCGCTCTGGAACGGCTCTTGGCCGGAGACGGCCAAACAGGCCGATTCTGTCACGGCGATACGCCCGGACTGGCCGATGTCGTGCTCGTGCCACAGGTGTTCAATGCGCACCGGTATCAGAGCCTGGACCTGACGCCCTATCCGACGATCGTCAGGATCTATGAGACCTGCCTAAACATCAACGCGTTCGCGGCCGCGCATCCGGACCGCCAGCCCGACCGCGAACCGTGATCGCGCAACGAGGACCGATGAACATTCCCGCTGTGGTTCGTGCCCTTTCGGGCGCGCTGGTGCTCGGCATAGGCGGGTGCAGTTCGCTGGC
>JBKOVT010000312.1:0-26093 GCA_046724035.1 Pseudomonadota bacterium
ATACATCCCGCTCAACGATCACATTGGTACGCCGATGCTGCAAGCGATCCGCACCAGAGCGGGCTCGATCATCGTCAAGGTCCTGTTCGGGCTTCTGATCATCTCGTTCGGCTTTTGGGGGATCTATACCCGCTCCGACTACTTTCAGGGGCACTCGCCGGAAACCGTCATCGCTACCGTCGGCGACGACAATATCCGTGCGGACGATCTGCAGCGCGTCTTGCAGCCGACACTGGAACGGCTTCGCGCTCAGCTCGGCGGCGCGATCGACCAGCAGCAGATCAAGCAACTCGGCGTCGTCGACAACCTGCTCGCGCAGCTGATCGACCGCCAACTCCTCGACCAAGAGGCCGCACGGCTGCAGCTGGACGCGTCGGACGAGGTTATCCGCAGCGCGATCTACGACAACCCTGCATTCAAGGGTCCAGACGGGCGGTTCGACCGCGGCCTATTCAATCAGGTGCTGATCATGAACCGGCTGACCGAGGATCAGCTGGTTGCCCGTCTACACCGCGATCTGCCACGCGCCGATCTTCTACAGGCGATCACGACCGGCGTCACGCTGCCGCGCCCGGTCGTCGAAACCTTGTACCGCTACCGTGGCGAGAAGCGGCTCGCCGACATCGTCGGATTTCCTGTTGCGGGTGTGAAGGATGTCGGGCAGCCGAGCGACGCCGATCTGACGAAATTCTACGAAGCGCATCCCGATCTGTTCCGCGCTCCGGAATACCGCGCCTTCACGGTGGCGAGCCTGGCGCCCGAGGATGTCGTGAAGCCCGGCGAAATCCCTGAGAACAAGGTCCGCGAAGAATACGAACAGCGGAAGGACGAGTTCGAAACGCCCGAGCAGCGCGATGTGCAGCAGATCCTGGCGCCGTCGGAGGAAAAGGCGAAAGAGGCCCAAGCCGCCCTCGATGCCGGCAAGGATTGGAAGGAGGTCGCGACAACGATCGCCAAGCAGGACCCGGAGTCGATCGATCTCGGGATGATGAAGCGCCAGGACCTGCCGCAGCAGCTGGCCGAGGTCGTCTTCGAATTACCGCTCAACAGGCCCAGCGATCCGATCAAGACGCCGCTCGGCTGGCACATCCTGCGCGTCGTCAAGATCGAACCGGCCGCGACGCAGAGCTTTGAGCAGGCAAAGCCGCAGATCGAAGCCGAGCTCGCGCAACAGGAGGGGATCGACAAGCTCGAAAAGCTCGGCAACAAGATCGATGATGCGCTCGCCGGAGGCATGCCGCTCGCCGACGCGGCCGCCCAATTCGGCCTCAAGCTGACGACTGTCGCGGCGGCAGAGTCCAACGGCGCGGATCCCGGCGGGAAGCCGGTCGCGCTGCCCGCGGGCAAAGAGGAAATGCTGAAGACCGCCTTCTCCACCGAGCAGGGCGACACCAGCCGCGTCGCGCAGACGCAGGACGGGGCAATCTTTGCGCTGCATGTGGACAAGGTTACGCCGCCGCAGGTGCGGCCGTTGGCCGAGGTTCGCGACAAGGCGGTCGCCGCCTGGCAGGCGGACCAGAAACGCGAGACGGTGTCGAAACAGGCTGAAGAACTCGCGGCAGCCGTCAAGCCGGAAGTGCCGCTCGCCAAGATCGCGGCCGACAAGAAGCTGACCGTGACCCCCTCTCCGCCCCTGTCGCGCGATGCGCAGAACGCCGCCCCGGCGCCGGCGGCGCTGGTTTCCAAGCTGTTCGCAGCGAAAAAGGGCGATGTCGTCACCGCGGCCGATGCGAGCGGCGCTTACGTCGCGCAGCTGAAGGAGGTCCAGGTCCCGGAGACCCCGTCCGAGGACGTCGTCGCCGGGCTATCGCAACAACTCGCGGGCGAGGCGCGCTCCGATGTTGCCGGGGAATTCGCCGAAGCGCTCAAACGCCGCTATCCGGTCGAGATCAAGCGCGACGCGCTCGACCGCATGTTCTGATCAGGCAGCCGCTTTTTAGGCGGCCACCGTCTCGCACAAACAGGAAAGCGCGGCTTCGAGGACCGGCATGCCGACCTCGCCGGGCGAGGTCATCACCGATTCCGGGTGAAACTGCACCGCGGCAATGGGCAGGGTCTTGTGCTCGATCGCCATAATGATGCCGTCCGCGGTTTCGGCCGTGGCCGACAAAACCGCCGGGAAAGAGCTGCGCTCGGCGAACAGGGAATGATAACGGCCGACCGTAAATTGCTCGGGCATACCCTGCAGCAACCGACCGGAGCTTGCATGCACGACCGACGGCTTACCGTGCATCGGAACGTCGAGCACGCCAAGAGAGCCGCCGAAATATTCGACGATGCCCTGCAAGCCAAGACACACCCCGAATACCGGCACTCGCTTCTCGATCAGCAGATCGAGCGTGTCGCCGATTGCGAAATCCTCGGGCCGGCCCGGCCCTGGCGACAACACGACGAGATCCGGCCGCAAGCCTTTTCGCAATTGTTCGCGGGCGAAATCGTGCCGCAGTGTCGTCACTTCGGCGCCGGTCGTGCGGATATAGCCGGCCAGCGTATGGACAAACGAGTCCTCGTGATCGATCAGCAGGATCTTGCGGCCTGAGCCGGTGCGCGAGGATGCAAACCCACTGCTCGCCGCGGGTCGGCTGGTGCCGCGGATCGCCGCGACCAGCGCCGCCGCCTTGAGGCGCGTCTCGGCCTCTTCGGCATCGGGATCGCTGTCGTAGAGCAAAGTCGCGCCAGCGCGGATCTCGGCGACGCCGTCCTTCATCCGCATCGTGCGCAAGGTCAGCCCCGTGTTCATGTTGCCGTCAAAGGTGACGCGGCCGATGGCGCCGCCATACCAGCGGCGCGACGAGCGCTCCTGCTCTTCGATAAAGCGGATCGCCCACAATTTCGGCGCGCCGGTCACTGTGACGGCCCAGGCATGCGACAGAAAGCCGTCGAGCGCGTCGAATTCGGGGGCGAGTTCGCCCTCGACATGATCGACTGTGTGAATGAGGCGCGAATACATCTCGATCTGACGGCGGCCGATGACGCGCACGCTGCCCGGCACGCACACGCGCGACTTGTCGTTGCGATCGACGTCGGTGCACATCGTCAACTCGCTCTCGTCTTTTTTAGAGTTGAGCAGTTCCCGGATGCGCTCGGCATCTTCGAGCGGGTCGCGGCCGCGCGCGATCGTGCCGCTGATCGGACAGGTCTCGATGCGGCGGCCCTCGACGCGGACATACATTTCGGGTGAGGCGGAAACGAGGAACTCGCCGTCGCCGAGGTTGATCAGCGCGCCATAGGGCGCCGGGTTGGCCTGGCGCAGCCGATTGAACACCGTGCTGGGTGCATCGGGGCAAGGCGTCGAGAACAGCTGGCCACAGACCACCTCGAACAGATCGCCGCGAACAAAGGCTTCCTTGGCCTTTCTGACGAGGCCGGCATATTCGCCCGGGCCGTGGTCGCTGTCGGGCGGCAGCGGCTCGGAGGCGTCGGCGCGATAGGGAGCGGGCGGAGTGGCGCGCGGCAGGCCACGCGTCGAATGGCCCGCCACCTCGAATTCATAGCGATGCACAGCCGAATGCTGCCGCATATGGTCGACGATCAGAATCTCGTCCGGCAAATAGAGGACGAGATCGCGCTGATCCTCGGGGCGCGGCAGGCGGAGCCGCATCGGCTCGAACTGGAAGACGAGGTCGTAGCCGAACGCACCGTAGAAGCCCAAATGCTCGTCTTCGGGACTGCCGAACAGGTCGTTGAGCGCGCGCAGCACCGAGAAGATGCTCGGCTGACGGCTGCGCTGCTCCTCCGGAAAGCGCGTGTCGCTCTGGCGTACCTCGCCCGCAATATGGTCCTCGCCAATATCGCTGAGCTCTGCGGTCGAGAGACCGCCCAATGCCTCGGCGATGTCGGGGATCAGGACCCGGCCGCGAGCATTGAGCGCCTCGACCGTGAAGCGGCGATCGCGCGCGGTGAATACCAGCGGCGGATCGACAAAGCCCATGTCGAGCCGCGTATAGCGGCCGGGAAACTCAAAGCTCGACGAGAGGAGGACGCCGCGCCGATCGTCGAGGGTATGCGCCAGCGTGTCGTGCTCGCGCTCATAGGGGCCGATCCAGGTCTCGCGCTGGATGCGAATGCCGCCGCGGGTCGTATAGCTGGTGCCCTGCATCGGATCCTCTCTCTGAGCGCCGCCTCGGAGGGGACCCGCCTCGGCCAGAAATGGCAAAGGCCGCCCGGTATTCCGAGGCGGCCTTGTGGAAAAGCAATAGGGGTGGCCGCCCGGGTTACACGGGCCACCACCAACCGGTTGTGCGCGAAAACGCATTCATGGGGCTAATGTAGCAGCCGGGCGTCGCTGCGGCAACCGGCCGGTCAGATTTCGCCGAGGGCGACGAGCCGGATCAGCCCGACCACGGCAATCGCGAGGACCCCAATGCAGGCCCAGCGGGCGATCGCGACGGCACGGAACAAGGCGAGGCTCTGGGCACGGGTCACCCGGGCGATGAGGCTGTCGAAGCGGCCGGCCCGTTGCTCCTGGGCGGTATTCCAGGCCAAGAGGGCCACGGCGCCGATGCAACCTAGGATCGCGCAGATCAGCGCCCATGTGGGATAGGCCGACATCGAACCTCCTTTGCGCCGGTTGGGGGACGTTCCGGCAGACGAAAGGGCAACACCGCCGGCCTCGATTTCCCTCCGATTGCCGGGCTGATATAACCGGCGCCCAGTTTCAGGCGGACGCCGCGCGACGCTGCTGAGCCCTATCAAGGCCGATTTTGTGAGCGCCGCCAAGCACCTTGTGCCAGAGCAGGAGCCAATGAGCGTGCCGATCAATGACCTCAAACCGCTGCTTGCCGCGGTCGCGGCGGGCCGGCGTTTGAGCGAAAGCGAGGCCGAGGCGGCCTTCGAGATCATCATGAGCGGCAATGCGACGCCGTCGCAGATCGGCGCCTTTCTGATGGCGCTCCGGGTGCGCGGCGAGAGCGTCGACGAGATCACCGGCGCTGCCCGCATCATGCGGGCCAAGGCGCTGGCGATCGAGGCTCCGCCCGGGACGATCGACACAGTCGGCACCGGCGGCGACGGCTCTGGCACGTTCAACATCTCGACGGCCAGCGCGCTCGTCGTCGCCGGATGTGGCGTGCCGGTCGCCAAGCACGGCAACCGCGCCTTCTCGTCGAAATCGGGCGCGGCGGACGTGTTGGCGGTGCTCGGCGTCAATATCGATTGCGACATGGAGGTCGTGCGGCGCTGCTTGTGGGAGGTCGGCATCTGCTTTCTGATGGCACCGCGCCATCACAGCGCGACCCGGCATGTCGCGCCGACCCGCGTAGAGCTCGGCGTTCGCACGATCTTCAATCTGCTGGGCCCGCTGTCGAATCCGGCCGGGACGCGGCGGCAGCTCGTCGGCGTCTTCGCGGCGGAATGGGTGCGGCCAATCGCCGAGGTGCTGGGGCGGCTCGGCGCCGAGCATGTCTGGGTCGTGCACGGCTCCGGCATCGATGAGCTGACGATCGCGGGCAAGACAACAGTCGCCGAGTACAAGGACGGGCGCGTCGTCGAATTCGACGTCGAGCCAGAGGAAGCTGGCGTAAAACCCGCCACGGTTGAACAGCTGAAGGGCGGCGAGCCGGCCCACAACGCGGCATTGATGCGCGATCTATTGGGGGGCGCGCAGGGGCCGCTGCGCGATGTCGTGCTGCTCAACAGCGCCGCCTCGCTGATCGTCGCCGGCCGCGCCGGCTCGCTGCGGGAAGGGGCCGAATTGGCCGCGCAATCGATCGATAGCGGCGCCGCGGGCGAGGTGTTGGAGAAGCTCGTCGCGATGACCAACGGCAGGGCCGGATGAGCGACGTCCTCGCCGAGATCTGCGCCGAGAAGCGCGCGCATGTCGCACGACAGAAGGCCGTGCGGCCGGAAGCCGTATTGCGTGCCGAGATCGATGCGGCGCCGGTTCTTCGCCCGTTTGCGGCGGCGCTCGAAGCGCGGGTGACAGCTGGGGGTTACGGGCTCATTGCCGAGATCAAGAAAGCCTCGCCGAGCAAAGGGCTGATCCGCGCCGATTTCGACCCGCCGAGCCTGGCAAAAGCCTATGAGACCGGCGGCGCGACCTGCCTGTCGGTGCTGACCGACACGCCCTATTTTCAGGGCAGCGACGACGATCTGCGCGCCGCGCGCGCCGCGTGCCACCTGCCGGTATTGCGCAAGGATTTCATCCTCGACCCGTACCAGGTCGTCGAAAGCCGCGCGCTCGGCGCCGATTGCATTCTGTTGATCATGGCGGCGCTGGAGGATGGCGAGGCGCGCGAATTGGCCGCGACGGCGGCCGAACTCGGGCTCGATGTGCTGGTCGAGGTGCATGACCGCGCCGAACTCGACCGCGCGCTCCGGCTCGACGCGCGGCTCATCGGCATCAACAACCGTAATTTAAAGACGCTAAAGGTCGATCTGCATACCGCCGAAAGCCTCGCGCCGCTGGCGCCGCCCGGGCGCATCATCGTCGGCGAGAGCGGCCTCAACGAGCCCGCCGATCTCGACCGGCTCGCCGCGGTCGGCGCGCGCTGTTTCCTGGTCGGCGAGTCGTTGATGCGAGCCGGCGATGTCGCGGCGGCTACTCGCCGATTGCTGCGCCTCCCCGATCTCAGCCATGTCGACAGCGAGGGCCGCGCCCGCATGGTCGATGTGTCGGACAAGGACGAGACCGATCGGGTCGCGGCGGCCGGCGCATGCGTGCAGATGCGACCGGAGACGCTGGCGCGCATTCAGGCCGGCGAGATCGGGAAGGGCGATGTGCTCGCGACGGCGCGGCTCGCCGGCATCATGGCGGCGAAGCGCACCGCCGAGCTGATCCCGCTGTGTCATCCGCTGGCATTGACCTCGGTCGCGGTCGAGCTCGCATGCCTACCCGATCGCTCAGCGGTCGAGATCACCGCGACCTGCCGCGTCAAAGGCCGAACCGGGGTCGAGATGGAAGCGCTGACCGCGGCGAGCGTCGCGGCGCTGACCATATATGACATGTGCAAGGCGATCGATCGCGGCATGATCGTGACCGATCTGCGCCTGTTGAAAAAATCCGGCGGCAAGTCGGGAAAGTACGAGGCCCCTAGGGAAGCGGTTTCATGATTTCTGTTGAAGAGGCCTTGGCGCGATTGCTCGCGCCGCTCGCGGCATTGCCGCCGGAACAGGTGTCGGTCGCCGATGCGGTCGGACGCGTCCTGGCCGAGGATGTCGGAGCGCGGCGCACGCAACCGCCGTTCGCGGTGTCGGCGATGGATGGCTACGCGGTCCGCGCCGAGGATGTCGCGAACGTCCCCGCCATGTTGAACATCGTCGCCGAGATCCCGGCCGGCGCCGGCTATGGCGGGACGATCGGCGCGGGCGAAGCGGCGCGCATCTTTACGGGCGCGCCATTGCCGGCAGGCGCGGACGCGATCGTCATCCAGGAGGACACCGAACGGGACGGCGAGCGGGTCACGGTCAAGGAACGCGCGCCAAAGGGCCGTTATGTGCGGCGGGCCGGGCTCGATTTCGCCGACGGCGATATATTGCTCAAAGCCGGAAAGCGGCTGACGCCGCGCGACATCGGGCTCGCCGCGGCGATGAATAGGCCGTGGCTGTTTGTGCATCGCCGGCCGCGCGTCGGTATTTTGTCGACGGGCGATGAAATCGTCATGCCCGGCGATCCGATTGGGCCGCACCAGATTGTCAGCTCGAACGCGCTGGCGCTCGCGGCATTTACGACGGCGTGCGGCGGCGTGCCGGTATTGGTCGGCAACGCGCCGGACGATCCCGATGCGCTGCGCCATATCGCTATGGCGGCGCAGGGAACCGATCTGTTTGTGACGACCGGGGGCGTCTCGGTCGGAGAGCACGACCTCGTACGCGATGTGCTCTCGGAAGAAGGGCTCGCGATCGATTTCTGGCAGATCGCGATGCGCCCGGGCAAGCCGCTGATGGTCGGGCGCTACCGCGGCGTGCCGATGGTCGGCCTGCCGGGCAACCCGGTATCGACATTGGTGTGCTCGCTGCTGTTTTTGAAGCCGGCGTTGGAGCGGCTCAGCGGCCTGCCCGATAATGGCGAGCCGCCGGTGACCGCGCGGCTCGGCGTCGCGCTGAAGCAGAACGACCGCAGACAAGATTATTTGCGCGCGCGCTTACAGCGCGCTCCGGACGGCGCGCTCGAAGTTGTGCCGTTCGAGGTGCAGGACAGCTCGATGATGCGGCCTTTGGCGGCGTCGGATTGTCTCGTCATGCGGCCGCCGCACGCACCCGCATTGCCGGCCGGCAGTGAGGTGCCGATCATCCCCTTCCCCGGCGGCAGCCTGCCACTCTAGCTACGGGAGCAGCTTGCCGGGGTTGAGGAGGCCTTTGGGGTCGAGCGCGGCTTTGATGCGGCGCATCAGCTCAAGCTCGGGGCCGCCGCGCCATTCCGGCATCATGTACGGCTTCAATTTGCCGATACCGTGCTCGGCCGAGAAGCTGCCGTCGAGAGCGCGCACGATGTCGTTCACCGCGTCCATCAATTCGTGATCGCACGCGAGAAACGCGGCGGGATCGCCGCCCTCGGGCTGCACCAGATTGACATGGATATTGCCGTCGCCGAGATGACCGAACGGGACGCAGCGGATGCCCGGCACGAGGCGCTCGCATATTTCGGTGGCGCGGCGGATCAGCTCCGGCACTTTCGACACCGGCACCGACACATCATTCTTCACCGAGGCGCCGGCCAGCTTCTGCGCTTCGGAATGCTCCTCGCGCAGTTTCCACAGGGCGGCACGTTGCATGCCGCTCTCGGCGATGACCGCGTCGAGCATGATGCCCATCTCCATCGCCGCGGCGAGCACCTGTTCGAGAGAGGTGCGCAGACCGGCGCCCTCGCGCGGTGTCGCCAGCTCGACCAGGGCGTAATGCTCGGCCGGCGTCACGATCGGCAATGTCGCGCCCGGGATGTAGCGCAGCACGAGATCGATCCCGGCGCGCGACATGTATTCATAGGCCTGGATGGCTGCGGCGTCGTGCTGCTGCAATCGGTTGAACAGATCGAGCGCCGCGTCGGGCGAGGCGACGGCGCAGAGCGCGACGGCGACCTCGCGCGGCCGTGGAAAGAGCTTCAGTACGGCGGCCGTGATGATGCCGAGCGTGCCTTCGCTGCCGACGAAGAGCTGGCGCAGGCAATAGCCGGTGTTGTCCTTGTGCAGGCGGCGCAGCCCGTTCCACACCTGCCCGTCCGGCAAGACAACTTCGAGACCGAGCACGAGGTCGCGCGCGTTACCGTAGCGCACCGTGTTGTTGCCGCCGGCATTTGTCGCGAGCACACCGCCGATCTGCGCCGAGCCCTCCGAACTGATCGACAGCGGCAACAGGCAATCGGCGTCGGCCGCGGCCTCCTGCGCCGCCTTCAACGTGACACCGGCCTCGATCTCCATCGTCATGTCGAGCGGATCGATGGCGCGCACCTTGTTCATGCGCGACAGGCTGAGGATTATCTGCGAGCCGTCCTCGCTGACCGCGGCGCCGCCGACCATGCTCGTATTGCCGCCTTGCGGCACGATCGGCACGCCGCGCTGGACGCAGAGCCGCACCGCATCGGCAACCTCCGCCGTCGTTGCAGGCCGCAACACCGCGGGGGTGCGGCCGCGATAGAGGCGGCGCCAATCCTCGCAATAGGGCGCGGTATCGGCCGGGTCGGTCAGCACGCCATGCGGTCCGAGCCGCGCCCGCAGGACTTCGATCAGACCGTTATAGGGTGGTTTCTCGTCCATCACCCTAAGATGGGTTGGTGATCGGGGTTGTGGGATGGCCGCGTTCCTTGTCGACCCATTCCCAAACGGCTTCTTCGCCGACCTTGAAGGCGCGGGCGACGTGCCGCACCAGATCGGCAATCAGCAGGCAGTAGGTCTCGTGTGTCGGGCAATGCTCCGAGGGATGGATATGGCAGACCACCTCGCCCCGCTCGTCGCCAAACATGATGAGGAGCGGGTTCGCGATCTTGAGCGTCCCGGGCGGCGGATTTTCAGCGTGCAACACCGGTCCGCTGCGCTCGCCCGCCCCTAACTTGTTCCGTCTCTTTGCTTCGCCCATGTTTCCTTCTCCTCAACGCGGCGTGCGGCCGGCGACCCCCATCAGCGCGTCGAGACGCTGCGGCGCGTCGAGCAAGTCCCGGCTCATACCGGAAAAGACAATTGCGCCGCGGTCGAGCACGATTGCGTTCTCGGCGAAGTCGAGCGCGAGGCGCGCGTGCTGCTCGACGAGCACTAAGGTCAGATTGTCTTCGCTTTTGAGCCGGCCGAACGCCGCGAGCAGCATGTCGACGATGACCGGCGCCAAGCCTTCGAGCGGCTCGTCCATCAATAATAGCGACGGGTTGCTCATCAGCGCGCGGCCGATCGCCAGCATCTGCTGCTCGCCGCCTGAAAGATGATTGCCGCGGTTCTTGCGCCGCGCCGCAAGCGAGGGAAAGAGATCGTAGACGCGCTCCGCCGTCCATTCGCCAGGGCGCGCGGCCACCAGCAGGTTCTCCTCGACGGTCAGCGACGGAAAGATCTCGCGCTCCTGCGGCACGAGCGCAATGCCGAGACTGACCCGGCGATGCGGCGGCGTGCCTGAAACGCGCTGGCCGGCGAAACGGATCTCGCCGGCGCGCAGCAAGCAATGCCCCATGACCGTCGCGAGCAATGTCGTCTTGCCGACGCCATTGCGGCCCAATATCGCGAGCGATCCGCCGGCCGGAAGATCGAGCGAGATGTCTTCGAGCACCACCGTCTCGCCATAGCCGGCCTCGACCCCGTCGAGCACGAGCCCGTCGCTCATCGCCCGCCTCGCCCGTGCTCACGCTCGCCGAGATAAACCTGCCGCACTTGCGGATCGGCGGCGATCGCATCGGGCGGTCCCTCGACGAGGATGCGGCCCTGCACCAGGACCGTGATGCGACGCGCCAGGCGGAACACGAGATCCATGTCGTGCTCGATGATCAAGACGGCGATATCCGGCGGCAGCCGCTCAATGACCTCGATGATCAGCCCGCTTTCGCCAGAGGGCACACCGGCCGCCGGCTCGTCGAGGAGCAGCACTTTTGGCGAGAGGCCGAGCGCGACGGCGATCTCGACGAGCCGCTGACGGCCATAGGCGAGCGCGCTGACCGGGCGCAGCGCATCCTCTGCGAGACCGAGGGTCTCGAGCAACGCGAAGGCTTCCTCGATGACGCGGTTATGACGGCCGGCCGGGCGGATCAGACCGCCGGCGACGCCGTCGCGCTCGGCGATCGCAAGGGTCACGTTTTCGAGTGTTGTCAGGCGGCGGAACAGCGCCGTGATCTGGAAGGTGCGGGCGAGCCCGCGCTTGACGCGCGCCGCCTGCGGCAAGTCGGTGACATCGGCGCCGTCGATGACGATCTGACCGGTGCTCGGCGAGAGGCCGCCGGTCACCAGCTCGACAAAGGTGGTTTTGCCGGCGCCGTTCGGGCCGATCAGCGCCTGCCGCGCGCCGCGTTCAAGACGGAAATCGATGTTGTCGGCGACGGTCAGCGCGCCAAAGCTCTTGCACAGACCGCGTGATTCGAGCGCCAGTGCATTGCCCGCCGGCAGCGTTTCGATGCTCATCGGCGCAGCCGCTCAGCAAGGCCGAGAATGCCCCCGCGCGCGAACACGACGACGATAATCATCATCAAGCCGAGCCAGAAATACCAATAAACGGGCTCGATCTCGGAGAAGCGGTTTTGCGCGATCATGTAGAGCGGCACACCGATAAACGCGCCGTAGAGCCGCCCGACGCCGCCGATAATCAGCATGATCAGCACGGTGCCCGAGCGGTCGAGGTTCAGGAAGGTGAGGCCGACAAAGCCGGTGGTCTGCGCGATCAGCGCGCCTGCTGTGCCGGCGAGGGCCGCGGCGATCGTATAGATGATCAGGCGGCGGCTGCGGACCGGCGCGCCGATCGCATGCATGCGGCGGACATTCTCGCGGATACCGGTCAGCGAGCGGCCGAACGGCGAATGCACGATGTGGCGCGCGACCAACCAGCACAGAAACAGCACGGCGAGGCAGTAGAGGTAGCCGGTACGGCCGAACATATCGAAGCGGAATTGCCCGAAGATCGGCCACACCTCCATGCCTTGCAGGCCGTCATCGCCGCCGGTCAGCCAGGAAGCTTTGTTTGCTGCCTCATAGAGTAGCGTCGCGACGACAAGCGTCTGCATCAAGAGGGTCAGGCCGGTCGTGCGCAAGACGATGCAGCCCGACACGAAGCCGATCAGCGCCGCCGCAGCCGTCCCGGCGAGGAGGCCGCTGATCGGTTCGCCCCAACCGTGCGCGGCGAGGATACCGGCGGTGTAGGCGCCGGTGCCGAAGAACGCGGCGTGACCCAAGGTCACGATGCCGGCATAACCCAGCACCAGGTCGGCCGACAGCGCAAAGAGGATCGTCGCGAGGATCTGGGCGCCGAGTGGGATATAGCTCGGAAATAAGACATAGGCGGCGAGCGCCGCCAGCCACGGCAGCGCCTCCCACCAGCGATAGCGGTGGCGCCGCGCGAAGGCATCGATCGCCTGTTGCGGCGCGAGCGGCGCTCGCGGCGCGGGTTTCAAGCGCGGCCGAACAAGCCCCTCGGTCGCCATAACAGGATTGCCATTGTCAGAGCGTAGATAAAGAAAGCGCCCAATTCGGGCAGCAGATATTTGAAGCCGGTATCGGCGATGCCGATCAGCAAGGCCGCGATAAACGGGCCGCGGATGCTGCCGAGCCCGCCGACCGCGACGACAATCAGGAAATAGACGAGATTGTCGAGCGCGTAGCTCGGGTTGATGGCCAGGAGATCGGCGCCGAGCGCGCCGCCCAGTCCCGCGAGCCCGCTGCCCAAAGCGAATGTCAGCGCGAAGAGGCGCGACGTGTTGATGCCGACGGATTGCGCCATGCGCAGATTGTCGACCGCGGCGCGCACCTTCATGCCGAAGCGGGTGCGCTCGAGCCCGAGCCAGAGGCCGATGACCAGGCCCGCGCCGCAGAGGATCAGAAAGCTGCGGTAACCCGGAAAGCTGCGGAAGCCGAAATCGACCTGGCCGCTCAGCCAGCGCGGCGGATGCATCGGTTGCTGCAGCGGGCCCCAGACATAGGTCGCGCCGGCGACCGACATAAAGATGAGCCCCATCGTCAGCAGCACCTGGTCGAGCTCGTCCCGACCGTAGAGCCGGCGATAAAGCAGCCGCTCGAGGATCAGGCTGCCGAGCGCGGTGGCGACAAACGCGGCGATCAGCGCCAGCCCGAACGGCACGCCCATGCGGCTCATCAGGCTCGTCAGCACGTAACCGCCGAGCATTGCGAAAACGCCGTGCGCCAGGTTGACAAAGCCCATCATGCCCATCGTGACCGACAGGCCCACCGAGATCAGGTACAGCACCATCGCAAAGGCGAGGCCGTGAAACCCGATGCTGATAAAAGCGGCGAAGGTGTCGCTCATCCGCAAAAAGGCACGCCGGTCATTTTGCCGGGTTCAGCTCTTTCCAGGGGTCTTTGACCGCCGGGATTGTCGCGATCTCGACATTGGCGAGCTTGCCCTCGACCTTATCGAGGCGCCGGATATAGACGTTCTGGACGATATCCCGCGTATCCGGGTCGATCATGATCGGGCCGCGCGGGCTGTCCGGGTTTTTCCAGCCCTTCAAGAACGTCATCGCCTCATCGGCGGTGAATTTGCCCTTTGTCGTCTTGACGAGCTCGTAGATCGCGGCCATCCCGTCCCAGGCATTGACCGACAGGAAATCCGGGATGACCGCGTCTCCATAGGCGCGCTGCCAGGCGGTGAGAAAGGCCGTGTTGGCCGGGCGCTCCCCAGCCGTGGAATACATGCCGGCGGTGATCAGGCCGAGCGCGATGTCGCCGATTGCCGGCAATTGCTCGTCCGGCAGCAGATCCTGCGCCGAGGTCAGATGGATGCCGGCTTCGCGCAGCTGCAGATCCCGGATAGCCTTCATCAGCCCGGTCGCCTGCGTGCTCGGGATCCACAGGAAGGCGACATCGGGCTTCGCGTCGCGGATGCGCTGCATGAAAGGCACGAAATCCGGGCTCTGCGTCGGCATCCGCACCGAGCCGACGATCGCGCCGCCGCCATCGGTGAAGCCTTTTGTGAAGGAGGCTTCCGAATCATGCCCCGGGATGAAATCGCTGACGGCGGTGTAGCCGGTTTTCCAGCCTTGTTCGGCGGCCCATTTGCCGATCGGGTAGCCCTGTTGCCAAAGCGTGAACGATACGCGCGCGACATAGGGCGAGATGCGCGGGATCGCCGAGCCGCCGGCGGCGATGCTGATCAGGAACGGCACCTTCGCCTCGGCCGTCAACGGCGCGATCGCTGCCGCGATCGGTGACAGGACGACGCCGGTCAGCAATTGCACGTGCTCGCGAGTGATCAGCTCCTGCGCCAACCTTTTGCCGACTTCCGGGTTGGCGGTGTCGTCGCGGCGCAGGATCTCGATCTTCACATCGGGCGGCAGATCCTTGTCGTGTTCCTTGACGTAGAGGTCGATCGCCTTCTGCGCCTGATCACCAGCCTGCGCGACAAAGCCGGTATAGCTGCTGATCAGCCCGATTTTGACGACCGTCTGCGCCGCCGCCGGCGCCACGATCAGCGCCGACAGCGCGAACGCCAGCGCAACCGGAAAAGCGACGGACCGCCTGTATGCCATTAATCGCCTCCCCTGCCGGCGTGCCGCCGCCCGGCCCTTTTGGCCCGGCCCATTATGGAGGGAAGTTAGCACAAGGCCGGTCACGGCCGCGTTATTTCGGCGGGTTGAGCTCCTTCCACGGGTCCTTGACCTGCGGGATCGTCTCGAACTCGACATTGGCGAGCCTGTCGCCCACCTTCTCCACCCGGCGCAGATAAATGTTCTGGATGATGTCGCGCGTCTCCGGATCGATCGCGATCGGGCCGCGCGGGCTGTCCGGGTTCTTCCAGGTCTTGAAGAAGTTCATTGCCTCGTCGGGGGTGAACTTGCCCTTTGTCGCCTTGATCATGTCGAAGATCGCCGCCATGCCGTCCCAACCGCCGACCGAGAACATGTCGGGGATTGCCTTCTCGGTGTAAGCCTGGTTCCAGGCGGTGAGAAACGCCTTGTTCTGCGGCCGGGTGGCCGCGCTCGAATAATTGCCGGTGCTGACAATGCCGAGCGGGATGTCGCCCATATTCGGCAATTCCTCGTCGAGCATGACATCCTGCGTCGTCACCAGCTGGATGCCGGCATCCTTGAGCCCGAGATCGGCCCAGGCCTTCATGACCGCGGTCGCGTATTTGCCGGCGGGGACGAAGATAAAGACGGCCTGCGGCTTGGCGTCCTTGATGCGCTGCAGGATCGGCGTGAAGTCGAGCTGCGACAGCGGGATGCGCGTGGTGCCGATGATCTCGCCGCCATTGTCGGTGAAGCCCTTGATAAAGGCGGCTTCCGCGTCATGGCCGGGGATGAAGTCGCTGACCGCGATATAGGCCTTCTTGAAACCGTTCTTCGCGGCCCACTGGCCCATCGGCATGCTGATCTGCCAGAGGGTGAAGGAGACGCGGACGACATAGGGCGATATCCGCGGGATGTTCACGCCGGCGGCATTCATGATGACAAACGGGGTCTTTGCTTCCGCGGTCAGCGGCGCGATCGCCGCGGCATTCGGCGAGGCGATCTCGCCCGCCAAGAGCTGAACGTGGTCGCGGGTGATCAGCTCCTGCGCAACGCGCTTTGCGACATCGGGGTTGGGGCCGGTATCGTCACGGGTGACGAGCTCGATCTTGACACCCGGCGGCAGGTCTTTCTCATGCTCCTTGATGTAGAGCTTGACGCCTTTGTCGAGCTCGTCGCCGGCCTGCGCGAACGGACCGGAATAGGTGTCGATAAAACCGATCTTGACGGTCTGCGCCGCCGCCGGCATCGCGAGCGCGCAGAGCGCCATTGCCATGAAGGCGAGACCGGCGATCTTTTGCTGCACCATCGGCATTTTCCTCTCGCGCTTTCTTCTCATTTATCGCGGGCAGATTATCGCAAACGCGCGCGATCCGGCCTCACGTCTTCTCGACGTTCCACATCAGGAAGGCAGGGGCCTGGATGATGCCCTTCACGTTTTTGCGGTAGGCGGTCATCTGGGTCCAAGCGCCGGTCGGGAGATAGGGCACGACCTCAAAGGCCCGCAGCTGGATCTCGGCCGCGAGCTTCTTGCGCTCATCGAGCGACTCCGCCTTGATCCATTGCGCGCGCAGCGCCTCGATCTTGTCGTCCTTCGGCCAGCCGAACCAGGCCGTGTCCCCCTTGGTCTGCAGCGGCAGGTTTGTCGTCGGGTCCATCAGATCGGCGCCGACCCACCCGGTGCCAAAGACGTTCCAGCCACCCTCCTCGATCGGCTTCTTCGAGGCGCGGCGCGTGACGACAGTGCCCCAATCCGCCGCGACGAGATCGACATTCAGCCCGAGCCGCTTCAACAGATCGGCGGCGACGATCGCCTGAACATGCGGGTTTGGCTGGTCGACGGCATCCAGCACGACGATCTTCTCGCCCTTGTAGCCGGCCTCCTTGATGAGCTCTTTCGCCTTCTCGAAATCGCGCTTGCCGGTCAGCGCCTCCGACCCGGCGTCGCTCGACATCGGCGTGCCGCAGGTGAAGAAGGACGGGCACACCTTCCAGTATTTCGGGTCGCCGACCAGCGTGCGCATGAAATCGGCCTGGTCGGTCACCATCAGCACGGCCTGGCGCATCTTCGGATTATCGAAGGGCGGCAGCAGATGGTTGAACCGCACCATCGTCATGTTGCCCATCGGATTGTCGGGTGCGACGGTAATGTCCGGGTTTGCGGTCAGGACCGGCAGCACGTCATGCGGCGGGTTCTCCCACCAATCGGCTTCACCGTTGTTGAGCGCGGTCGCCTTTGTCATCGCGTCGGGGATATAGAGCCATTCGACCCGGTCGACCTTGACGACCTTGCCGCCCGAGGCCCAGCTCGGCGGTTCCTTGCGCGGCACATAATCGGTGTTCTTGACGTAGACGACGCGGTGCCCCGGTTCGAACTCCTCCTTGACGAATTTGAATGGTCCGGAGCCGACCATTTCGGTCACTTGCTGGAACGGATCGGTATTGGCGAGGCGCTTCGGCATGACGAAGAGCGCAAGGCTCGACGCCTTGGCGAGCCCATCGAGCAGTAGCGGGAACGGCTCCTTTAGCTTGATTGTGAATCCCTTGTCGCCGTCGGGCTTTATTTCGTCGACGACCGGCTTCAACGACTGGCCGAGCCCGTCCCTGGCCATCCAGCGCTTGATCGAGGCGACGCAATCGGCGCCGCGCACGGGGTTGCCATCATGAAAGCCGAGCCCGTCGCGCAATTTGAACTGATAGGTCAGCTTGTCGGGCGACATGCCGTAATCGCCGACCATTTGCGGGTGCGGTGCAAACTCGGCGTCGATCGCGAACAGCGTGTCGAACACCATATAGCCGTGATTGCGGGTGATGTAGGCCGTCGTCCAGATCGGATCGAGCACCCGCAGATCGGATTGCGCGATAAAGCGCAGCGTCTTTTTGTCCGATGCGGCGGCGCGCGGCCGCGTGGGCAAGACCGAGGCAGCGATCGCGGCGGCGACGGCAGTTTTTCCGAAATCGCGGCGGGTTGGGCGATGCCGCATGGGGGACCTCCTCTGTTCGTCTGTCGTTGGGGCGAAGCATAGCAAGAACTGCGCCCACGCCCATATGACCCCTCGGTGGGGGCATCAACTCGAACCTGTCTGACGATCTCTTGATGCAGCTTGCCGATTTCGATTTCGACTTGCCTCGGAACCTGATCGCCGACCGCCCGGCCGAGCCGCGCGACAGCGCCCGGCTGCTGGTCATTCCGGCGAGGGGTGAATTTGTGGACCGGCATACCGGCGACTTGCCCGAGCTGCTGCGGCCCGGCGATCTCCTGGTGTTCAACGACACAAAGGTCATTCCGGCCCGTCTTGCCGGGCGGCGCGGCGAGGCCACCGTCGAGATTACGCTGGCCCGCGATCTCGGCGGCGGCATGTGGCGCGCTTACGCCAAGGGCGCGCGGCGGTTGCGCCCGGGAGACCACATCGATTTCGCCCCGGATTTCGCAGCCGAGGTGGACGGGAAAACGCCAGAGGGCGAGGTCACGTTGCGCTTCGATCGCGAGGGCGCGCCGTTTCGGGACGCCCTCGGCCGTCACGGCGCGATGCCGCTGCCGCCTTATATCAAGCGCACAAAGGGCGGCGACCCACGCGACCGCGCCGACTACCAGACGATGTTCGCGACAGAGGAGGGCGCGGTTGCCGCGCCGACCGCCGGGCTCCATTTCACCCCGGCCCTGCTCGATCGGCTGACCGCGTGCGGCATCGAGTGGCTGACCGTGACCTTGCATGTCGGGCCCGGAACGTTTCTGCCGGTCAAGACCGACGATCCGCATGAGCATCGCATGCATGCCGAATGGGGGATCGTGACGCCCGAGAAGGCGGCGCGCATCAATGCAGCGCGGCGGCGCGGCGGCCGCATTATCGCAGTCGGCACGACAAGCCTGCGCCTCCTCGAAAGCGCCACTGCCGAAACCGGCGAGGTGCGCGAATTCTCGGGCGAGACGCGGCTCTTCATCCTGCCCGGCTATCGCTTCCGCGCTGTCGATTTGCTGCTGACCAATTTCCACCTGCCGCGCTCGACCCTCATGATGCTCGTCGCGGCGCTCGCCGGCCTCGACCGCATCACGGCCGCCTATCAGCATGCCATTGCCGAGCGTTACCGCTTCTTTTCCTACGGCGACGCCTGTCTGATCGAGCCTGCCGCGGCGGCGCGCGACGCCGCCTCCTCGTAACCCGCCGCTCGCGCGCATGCGCGCACGGGAAGGAAAAAGATCAGGACCAAATACCTGTAATTCCACGATTCTTAATGTTGAGAGCAGCAATAGCAGCAAATCAGACCGTGACTTGGTCGGCGCTACGCTGACTTATATGTTCCTGTCTTATATGTTCCTGGTATGTTCTATAGACAAGAGCTGCGGCGGGATGCCGCAGTTGGGCCTGTGTTATGTGTGCCGCGCATGAGCATCGGGTTCGAGATCATCGCGCGCGACGGCGCCGCCCGGCGCGGGCGGCTCACGACTGCGCATGGGATCGTCGAGACGCCGGTCTTTATGCCGGTCGGCACCGCCGCCACCGTCAAGGCCATGACACCGGAAGGGGTTGCCGCGACCGGAGCGCGGCTCATTCTCGGAAACACCTATCATTTGATGCTGCGGCCCGGCGCTGAGCGCATCGCGGCGCTTGGCGGGCTGCACCGCTTTATGAACTGGCCCCACGCGATCCTGACCGATAGCGGCGGGTTTCAGGTCATGTCCTTGGCGAAGCTGCGGAAGATCAACGAGGAAGGCGCCGAGTTCCGCTCGCATCTCGACGGCAGCCGGCATTTGTTGACGCCAGAGCGCTCGATCGAAATCCAGCACCTCCTCGGCGCCGATATCACGATGGCGCTCGACGAATGCACCCCCTACTCCGCCGAGCGCGAGGCGGTCGAAGCCTCGATGGAATTGTCGATGCGCTGGGCCGAGCGGTCGCGCCGCGCTTTCGTCGAGCGGCCGGGGCGCGGCATTTTCGGCATCGCGCAGGGCGGCGTGCATGCCGAGCTGCGGCAGCGCTCGGCGGCGCGACTCGTCGAGATCGGCTTTGACGGCTATGCGATCGGCGGTCTCGCGATCGGCGAGGGCCAGCAGACGACCTTCGCGATGGTCGAGGCGACCGTGCCGGCGCTCCCGGAGGACCGGCCGCGCTATTTGATGGGGGTCGGGAAGCCGAGCGACCTGGTCGGGGCCGTCCGGCGCGGGGTCGATATGTTCGACTGCGTCCTGCCGACCCGCTCCGGGCGGACGGCGCAGGCCTTTACGCGCGAGGGCCCGCTCAATCTGCGCAATGCGCGCCACGCCGAGGACCCGGCGCCGCTCGACCCGGAGTGCCGTTGCCCGGCTTGCGCGGGGTTTAGCCGCGCCTATTTGCATCATCTCACCAAGGCGGGCGAGATTCTGGCGAGCATGCTGCTGACCGCGCACAACCTGACCTACTACGCCGATCTGATGGCGGCGTTGCGCGCGGCGATCGCCGAGGGCCGGCTCGCCGATTTCGCCTTTGGCGGAGCCGCACCGTGAGCCGCGAGCCGGTGCTTGGCCGGAGGGCGCCGCTGCCGGGCTCGCCCGAGGAGGCGGCGCTGGACACGGTCCCGAACCCGCATCCCGGGACGCTTTATCTCGTACGCTTTACCTGCCCCGAATTCACGACGCTGTGCCCCATCACCGGGCAGCCAGACTTTGCGCATTTCGTCATCGATTACGCGCCCGAGGCGCTGATCGTCGAAAGCAAGTCGCTGAAGCTCTTTCTCGGCTCGTTTCGTAACCAGGCGAGCTTCCACGAGGATTGCACGCTCAACATCGCCCGGCGGATCGTTGAGACGGCCAAGCCGCGTTGGCTGCGCATCGGCGGGTATTGGTATCCGCGCGGCGGCATTCCGATCGATGTGTTCTACCAGACCGGCGAGCCGCCAGCGGGACTATGGCTGCCGGATCCGGGGGTCGCGCCTTACCGCGGCCGCGGCTGATCCGATGACCGCGGCCATTCGCGAGGCGATCCGGGCGCAAGCACTGGCGATGGGTTTCGATGCGATCGGGTTTGCCGAAGCACGATTGGCGGAGGCGGCGCGGAGCGATCTCGCCGAATATATCGGGCGCGGCTATCACGGCGATATGGGCTGGCTGGCGCACACCGTGGAGCGGCGCGGCGACCCGCGCGCGCTATGGGCTGAGGCGCGCAGCGTCGTCGTTCTCGGCCTCAATTATGGCGGCGACGATCCGCTTGCGGCGGAACCCGATCCCGAAACCGGCGTCATCTCGGTCTATGCGCGCGGCAAGGATTATCACGACACGGTCAAAAAGCGGCTGAAGGCGCTGGCGCGGTGGGTGGCTGAGCGCTGGCCCGGCGAACTCAAGGTCTTTGTCGACACCGCGCCGGTCATGGAGAAGCCGCTGGCGCAGCAAGCCGGCATCGGTTGGCAGGGCAAGCACACAAACCTCGTGTCGCGCGGTTTCGGCTCCTGGCTGTTTCTCGGCGAGATCTATCTGAGCCTCGAGCTCGAACCGGATATGCGGGAGGAAGATCATTGCGGTGCTTGCCGGCGCTGCCTCGATGCCTGCCCGACGAATGCGTTTCCGGCCCCCTATAAGCTCGATGCGCGCCGCTGCATCTCGTATCTGACGATCGAGCATAAGGGGCCGATCCCGCAGGAATTCCGGCCGCTGATCGGCAACCGCATCTTCGGCTGCGACGATTGTCTCGCGGTCTGCCCATGGAACAAATTTGCGCAGGCCGGGCATGAACCGGCCTTCCTGCCGCGCGAAAAATTGCGGGCGCCGCGGCTCGCCGCGCTCGCGCAGCTCGACGCTGCCGGATTTCGCGCGCTGTTTGCCGGCACCTCGGTCAAGCGCACCGGGCACGACCGGTTTCTACGCAATGTGCTGATCGCGATCGGCAACGCACCCGACCCCGGCCCGGAGCTTGTGGCCGCCGCGCGGCATTGCCTCGATGATTCCTCACCGCTGGTGCGGGGCGCCGCGATCTGGGCGCTCGGCCGGATCGCCGAGCCGCGCCTCGCCGCGGCGGAAGCTGAAGCCCGCCTCCCTGGCGAGCCCGAGCCGGAGGTCAGGGCCGAATGGCAGCGTCTGACCGTGGCGGCGGAGCCGGTCTGATCCGAAGCGCGGCATCCACGCTGCGAGGCCGGTCACAAAGTTGACATTGGAACGATTTTGGCCGGCCGGCGTTTGGCGCGTGGTCGTCGCGCGTCAACCGGGGGTTCAGCCATGCCGCTCTACAGGAAACTCGGAGCAGAGTTCGTCGGGACCTTTTGGCTGGTGTTGGGCGGCTGCGGCAGCGCTGTCTTGGCGGCCAAATTCCCTGAAATCGGCATTGGCCTGATCGGCGTGTCGCTGGCTTTCGGCTTGATACCGTCGTAACGATGGCCTATGCGGTCGGTCACATCTCGGGCGGGCATTTCAATCCGGCGGTCACGGTTGGCCTCTTTGCCGGGGGACGCACCCCGGCCGGCGAGCTGTTGCCCTACATCCTCGCTCAACTCGCCGGGGCGGTTATCGCCGCGCTCGTCCTCTATCTCATCGCCAGCGGCAAGAGCGGCTTCGACCTCAGTGCGGGGTTTGCCAGCAACGGCTATGGCGAGCACTCGCCGGGCGGCTATCCGCTGCCATCGGCGTTTGTGACCGAGGTCGTGATGACGGCGGGCTTTTTGTTCGTGATCATGGGCGCGACCGACAAACGCGCACCCGCGGCTTTGGCGCCGCTCGCAATCGGGCTCACGCTGACCTTGATCCACCTGATCAGCATCCCGGTCACCAATACCTCGG
This sequence comes from Pseudomonadota bacterium, assembly GCA_046724035.1. Classification (GTDB taxonomy): domain Bacteria; phylum Pseudomonadota; class Alphaproteobacteria; order ATCC43930; family CGMCC-115725; genus DATARH01. Next base: position 22,320 of record JBKOVT010000312.1, read on the forward strand.
TGAACCCGACGCGCAGCACCGGACCGGCCTTGTTGGTTGGCGGCTGGGCCCTGGCACAGCTGTGGCTGTTCTGGCTGGCGCCGATCCTCGGCGGGATCATCGGCGCTGTAGCGTATCGCTGGCTGGCAGCGCCGGCGCCGATCGTGGCGGCGGATGTGCCCGCGGCTGCCGATTAGACGCGCGGCACCCCGCTCAAACCAGGTTCAGCAGCAGCGATCCTAGGATAATACCGGCGATCAGCCCAAAGGCGGCGCCGGTATCGGCATTGATCAGACGTCGCGTCATAGCTGAGAAAACGCGCGCCGCCCTGGGCAGGTTTCGCGTGCCGGTCAGGCCGGCACCGCGGACCCAAGCGGTTTCACCTTCGGTTTGGCACCCTCGATCTCAATGTTGATCTCGAGCAGCGAGGTCTCGCCGGCCTTGTCGAGCGACACGCGGATCATGTCATCGCGGATCTCGACATAGCGGCCGACCACGTCGATCAGCTCTTTCTGCAGACGCGGCAGAAAATCGGGCGCGTGGCTGCCCGCGCGTTCATGCGCCAGCACGATCTTGAGCCGCTCCTTGGCAATCGCGGCGCTCTTGGGGCGCGGCGGAAAGACCAAGTTGAGGAGACGCATGCCGTGGATACGCATCACGCCCTGCCAAATAGGACACGGAAGAAGCCGCGGCGCTCGGGCTGCACAAAGCGCATCTCGCGCTGCTCGCCGAGGAAACGGGCGACAGCGTCGAGATATGCCCTGCCGGCCGGGCTGTCCTCGTCGAAGGCGACCGGCGTGCCGGTGTTCGAGGCGCGCAACACCGATTCCGATTCCGGAATGACGCCGAGCAGCGGCACCGACAGGATTTCCTGGACGTCCTCGACGGTCAGCATCTCGCCCTTGGCGACCCGCGCGGGGTCGTAGCGCGTCAATAGCAGATTGGTCTCGACCGGCGGCTCGTTGCGCTCGGCGCGGCGCGAGCGCGAGGCGAGAATGCCGATGATGCGGTCGCTGTCGCGCACCGAGGAGACTTCCGGGTTTGTCACGATGATCGCGGCGTCGGCGAAATAGAGCGCCGTCACGGCGCCGTGCTCGATGCCGGCCGGGCTGTCGCAGATGATGAAGTCGAATTGCTGCTTCAGCTCCTCGAGGACGCGCTCGACCCCTTCCCGCTTCAGCGCGTCTTTGTCGCGCGTCTGCGAGGTCGGAAAGATGTAGAGATTGTCGTTGCGCTTATCCTTGATCAGCGCCTGATTGAGGTTGGCGTCGCCGTTGATAACATTGATGAAATCGAACACGACGCGACGCTCGCAGCCCATCACGAGATCGAGGTTGCGCAAGCCGACGTCGAAATCGATGACCACGGTCTTATGGCCGCGCAATGCCAGCCCGGCGGCAAAAGCGGCAGCGGTGGTGGTCTTGCCGACCCCTCCCTTGCCGGATGTGATCGCCACGACCTTCGCCACCAAATCCTCCCTCCCCCTCGCCGCTCCCGGCCTCGTCATTTCCTGGCCCCCCGATGCATGCCTCTGTCCCCCGCGGCAATGATGAGCGTTAATTCTTCGTTACCGTCAACTGGTCATCCACCAGCGCGATATGCACCGCCGAACCCCGCTGTTCCGGCGGTAATTGCTCGCTGACGAGATAGCGGCCGGCGATGCTGACGAGCTCGGCCTCAAGCCGGGAGCAAAAGATTCGCGCCTCGACATCACCGCTGGCGCCCGCCAGCGCGCGGCCACGCAGCGCCGCATAGACGTGAATGTGGCCGTCAGCGACAAGCTCGGCCCCGGCGCTCACGGCTGCGGTGACGACAAGGTCGGTCCCGCGCGCGTAGATCTGTGTTCCCGAGCGCACCGGCTCGGTGATAAGGCGCGCCGGCGGCCGCGCCGATTGCATGGTCCCCGCCGGCATGATCGCGGCGGACGCCGCTGTGGCCTGTCCCGTCACGGCCTGGGCGGCACGTCGACTCGGTTGTGTCGAATTTGGCGCAAATACCGCGAGACCGGCCCCGGCGGCAGCGCTGATCTGTTCAGGCAGCGCATTCTGCACGCCGACGAGCGCCAGGGTGTGCCGGCGCAACGCCTCACCCGCGTCGAGAAACGCCTCCTCGGTCGTAAATCCCTCGGAATCCTTTAGGTCGAGAACGACCGGGGCGTTGAGAAAAAAGCGCGGGCTGCGCCCGACTTGCTGCTGCAATTCCTCTTCGAAGGCGGCGTCCCGCAGCATCCCCGCGCGAACCACCATCACGGTGAAAAGCGCGCCCTGAACGAGATTGCCCGCCATCGAAAACCGGCGCCATCACCCACATGCTCGACCGCAACCGGGTTAGACCGAAATCCGCCGTGTCGCAATGGCTTTCCGGAGCGGTTTGCCGGCGCGGCGCGCGCGGCGACGCGTGCTTGCGCCGAGACCGATCAGTCGCGAATCGCTGCTATCAGCATGCGGGCGAAACCATCGCGCGCGGCCGGATCGGTCCAGCGCAAGATGGCAACGAGGTCGTGCTCGGGATCGATCCAGGTCAGGTTGCCGCCGGCGCCGCTCGCGAAATAGCTGCCGGCGGGTGCGCTCGGCAGCCAGCCGCGATCGGTGTTCAGCCACCAGAAGTAGCCGTATTGCGGGTTAAGCGGACAGGGCACGCGCATGCGCTCGATCCACTCCTGCGACAGGATGCGTCGCCCGCTCCACTCGCCGCCGCGCAGCATCAACAGGCCGATGCGCGCCTGATCGCGGGCGTGGATCGAGACACCGCCGCCCCAATGCGAGCCGCCTGGCACCGATTGCATCCGCCGGCCGTCAATCTCGACATAAGAGTTGCGGTAGCCGTGCCATTTCCAATCGGATGACGCGCCGATCGGCTCCATAACGAGCTCGCCAAACACCTCCGGCAACGGCCTGCGCCACAACCGCAGCAGAGCGAGGCTCAGCCGGTTCACGCGCACGTCGTTGTATTCCCAGAACCCGCCCGGCGGCTGCAGATCGCGATGGGTACCCTTCTTGGCAGCGGCCGGGCCACCGCCGAGGCTGCGATTGCGGTCGATCAGATCCGGCTTGCCCCAGAGTTCCCCCTCCCATTCCGAGGTCTGCTGCAACAGGTGATGCCAGGTGATCGCGTCATTGTGCGGTGGATCGAAGCCGCCATCCTCGACCGTGCGTCGCACCGGCTCGTGCACGTCACGGATCAGGCCGCGGTCAAAGGCGAGCCCGGCGAGGATCGACAGGTAGCTCTTGGCGACGCTGAAGGTCAGATCGCAGCGCGTTGTGTCGCCCCACTCGGCAGCGATCCGGCCGCGGCGCAGAACGAGGCCGTTCGGGCCACCGCGCGGCCATACCGGACCGAGCGGCTCGTTCCACGGCGGCTCTTCGCCGAAATCGGTCGTGACCGCGTGGGCCAGATCGCGGCTCCACGGCGTCTCGTGCTCGGCGGCGTATTGCGCGGCGGCGGCAAGCGCACCGGCGCCGAAACTGGCGGCTTCGGGCGCGGCACGCTCCCACTCGACTGGATTAGGCGGCGGAACATAGGGCATGAGGTGCTTTCCGATGCAGTTTAGGCTTGATTTTCGGCCAATCGGCACGACTTCGTGAGTATCCGCGCCTCTGATGGTATCGCGAGCGGCGATTCGCCGCGAAACTCGGCGCGGTATCTGTTAAAACCGTCGTGTTTCAGCTTCCGGGGTCGTCACATGGGTTCGATGAGTTTAATGCACTGGCTGATCGTTCTGGCCATTGTCCTGGTCCTGTTCGGCGCCGGCAAGCTACCCCGAGTAATGGGCGATTTCGCAAAGGGCATCAAGGC
>JBKOVT010000246.1:0-23115 GCA_046724035.1 Pseudomonadota bacterium
TTGCCGCGGTTGATCGGTTCAGCCATTCTCTCCGATCGCCTTCTGTCCGCCCATATAGGATTGCAACGCCTCGGGGATCGCGACGGTGCCGTCATTGCGCTGAAAGTTCTCGAGGATCGCGATCATCGTGCGGCCGACCGCGAGGCCGGAGCCGTTCAGCGTGTGCACCGCCTGGGCCCCCTTCCCGCCCGCCGGACGATAGCGCGCCTTCATGCGCAATGCCTGGAATGGACCGCAATTCGAGCAGCTCGATATCTCGCGATAGGTGTTCTGTGCCGGCAGCCACACTTCGAGATCGTAGGTCTTGCGCGCGGCAAACCCCATATCGCCGCTCGACAACAGCATGACGCGATAGGGCAACCCCAGCCGCTTCAACACCTCCTCGGCGCAGCCCGTCATGCGCTCGTGCTCGGCCTCGGAATCCTCGGGCCGGGTGACCGAGACCAATTCGACCTTGTGGAATTGGTGCTGGCGCAGCATGCCCCGCGTATCCTTGCCGGCCGCGCCCGCTTCGGAGCGGAAGCACGGCGTCCAGGCGGTGAAGCGCAACGGCAACGCCGCCTCATCGAGGATCTCGCCCGCAACCAGATTGGTCAGCGGCACCTCGGCGGTCGGGATCAGCCAGAACCCGCCGGTCTCCTCCGTCGTGCGGAACATCTCTTCGGCCAGCTTCGGTAGCTGTCCGGTACCAAAGGCGACCTCGTCGCGCACCAGCAAGGGCGGCGAGATTTCGGTGTAGCCGAACCCGCGCGTATGCAAATCGAGCATGAACTGCGCGATCGCGCGTTCGAGGCGCGCCAGCGCCCCCTTCAGCACGACAAAGCGCGACCCCGATAATTTCGCAGCGCGCGAAAAATCCATCAGGCCCAATTTTTCGCCGATCGCCTCATGCGGCAGCGGGTCGAAATTGAAGCGCGGCGGCTCGCCCACGCGGCGGATTTCCCGGTTCGCGCTTTCATCGGCGCCGTCCGGCACCTCTTCGGCGGGCAGGTTCGGCAGGCTCGCCAACAGCGCATCGATTTGCTGGCGCAACTCGGCTGTTTTCCCAGCGGTCGCCGCCTCGACCTGTTTGCTGCCCTCGACCTGACGCATGATTTCGTCGATCGGCTCGCCCCGGGATTTCGCCGCGCCGATCTCGCGCGACAGGCGGTTGCGCACGGCCTGCGCTTCCTGCGCCGCCGTCTCGAGCGCCCGCCACTCGCGGTCGAGCGCGCGCACCTGCTCGGCACAGGGCGGCAGACCGCGGCGCGCAAGGCCGCGGTCGAAGGCGTCGGGGTTCTCCCGGATCCATCGTAAATCGTGCATCTAATCGGCCAATTCAGCGTCTCTGAAGATGGCGAAAAGCCCTCAGAGCACGTCAAGGCCGGGCTTGATCCGGCCATCCACGAAAACAAACCCGTGGATCCCCGGGTCAAGCCCGGGGATGACGGTTGAGAGCGGCGCAATCTTACCACGAACGCTCCCGTCGGGCCGAAGCGCTCAGAAGGGCGGCTATTCGCCGGCCGCGGGTTTTCCCCCACCGGCGAGCTCGGCCTCTTCCTCGGCCTCGCGCTTGGCGCGCGCCTTCTCGACCAGCCGGCAGGAGTAGATCGACAGGAAATACAGGATGATCAGCGGCACGGCGAGGCTGACCTGGCTGACGATATCGGGCGGGGTCAGCACCGCCGCGACCGCGAACATGCCGACGACCGCATAACGCCATTTCGACAAAAGACCGGCCGAGCTGACGAGCCCCGCCCGCGCCATCAGGGTCAGCAAGACCGGCAATTGAAACGCGACCCCGAACGCGAATAAGAGGGTCATCACGAGCGACAGATACTCGTTGACCTTGGGCTCCGAGACGATCGGCAACGAGCCGTCGCCCCCCGGTGTCTCAAAGCTCAAAAAGAAGCGAAACGCGTAAGGGATCACGACAAAGTAGGCGAGCGATGCGCCCATGCCGAACAACACCGGCGTCGCGCACAGATAGGGCAGGAAGGCTCGGCGCTCGTTTTTGTAGAGACCCGGCGCGACAAATTTCCAGACCTGTATTGCCACAATCGGGAATGACAGGCAAAGCGCTGCCCAGAACGACACCTTGACGTAGGTGAAGAAGGCCTCGGTCAGCGCCGTGAAAATCATCTTGCGGCCGGCCTCGCCGGCATAGATTTCGGCCAGCGGGTGCGCCAGAAACCGGTAGATCATCTCCTTAAACTGATAGCAGACGAGAAACGCGACGATGATCGCGCCGAACGCCCACATCAGCCGGTTGCGCAGCTCGATCAGATGCTCGAGCAGCGGCATTCGGCCGGATTCAAGTTCGGCCTCGCGATCGTCCTCGGGTGTTGTGGTTCCGTCGGCCACGCCCGATCCCTACGGCTTTGTCGGGTCGGGATCGCGCACCGCCGGCACCTTTTCCGACGCCGGCGCCGTCGCCTCGCCGACATCGAACGGCAGCGAGGGCTGATCCGGATCGGCGGCAGGCAGCGACGGCGTTGCGGCGGCTTCCGCTGCGACCGCGTCACCCGAGCCGGGCACCGCCGCCGGCTCGCTCGCCGGCCGCGACGAGGCGGGCTCGAAAAAATCGGGAATATCCGGCGGCTTGATGCTCTGCGCCAATTCGCCGGTCGGGTCGACGGTGTTCTGAAATTCCTTGTTGATGTCGAACTCGGTCGCCTTTTTCAGCTGCTCGCGCATCTCGTCGAGCTCGGCCTCGCGGATCATCTGATCGACGCTGTTCTGGAATTCGCGCGACAAGGTGCGCGCCTTGCGAAACCAATAGCCGGCGACGCGCAAGGCGCGCGGCAGGTCCTTCGGGCCGATAAACACCAGCGCGACGACCCCGATGACCAAGAGTTCCGACCAGCCGATATCGAAAAACATAGGGTTCCAAAGATGCGGGGCGGGCCACCGCCCGCCGCGAGGCGCGCGATATTCTCAGAAAGGGCCAAGAGCGGCAATCGCGCGCCGGATAGCGCTGATCTCGTGCCGCGGGCCGGCGACTTGAACCGTGAAGCCGGCGAGAGGCCTCAGCCGGGCTGGGCGCCGTAGCAGCCGCGCCCGACAGCTACGAGGCGACCCTCCTCCGCATCCTCGACATCAATGTCGACGACTGCGACCGTGCGGCCGGCGCGCCGCACCGTGGCGGTAGCGGTCAGATGCCGGGTCGTCGCGGGGCGCAGGTAATCGACCCGGAAATTGATCGTCGGCACAACGGCGCCGAGGCCGAGCGCCACCGCGGCATCGCCTGCCGTGTCGATCAGCCCGGCGATCGCACCGCCATGCCATTGCCCCGTGCCGTGCCGCCTTTCGAGCTCCGGCCGCAATTCCATCGCGAGCACGACCTTGCCGGCTGCAGGGTCGAGCGCGGTGACCCGCATGCCGCAAAAGTGGATAAAGGGCGAGCCGTCCAGGATCGCCTGCATGCGCTCGGCATCGAGCGGCACCGCCGCCCGCTGGTCACTCACTCCTCTTCCTCGGCGGGCTCCGGCTCGGCTTCGGCCGGCTCGCCCGCTGTTTCGCTCAACACAGCCGGGCCGAGATCGAGGAGACCGGCCTGCCGCAATTCCTCGATCCCGGGCAGTTCGGTCAGATCGCCGAGCCCGAAATGCGCCAGAAAGGTCGGGGTCGTCGCCCAGGTCAGCGGCCGGCCGGGGCTGTCGCGCCGTCCGCGCGGCCGCACCCAGCCCGCTTCGAGCAGCCGGTCGAGCGTGCCGCGCGCCAGCGCGACACCGCGGATCGCCTCGATCTCGGCGCGGGTGACCGGCTGGTGATAGGCGATGATCGCCAAGGTCTCGACCGCAGCGCGGGATAGTTTCCTCGCGACCGGGCGCTCGCTGACGAGAAACGGCGCGAGGTCGGGCGCGGTGCGGAAGGTCCAGCCGCCGGCCAGCCGCACGACGTTGACGCCGCGCTCGGCATAATTCGCGGACAGTTCCTGCAACAGCCCAGGCACATCGCCTTCGAGACCGATCCGCTCGGCCAGCTCCGCTTCGGACAACGGCGCCGGCGCTGCGAACAACAGCGCTTCCAACAACCGCAGCTGATCGGCGGAGCCGCTCATACCTCCTGTCCTCCGCCCTGCTGCCCGCCTTGCCTGTTGCCGGAGCTGCGCAGATAGATCGGGCCGAAAATGCGGTCCTGGCGCAATTCGATGCGGCCCGAGCGGGCAAGTTCGAGGGTCGCGGCAAAGGTCGAGGCAAGCGCCGAGCGTCGCAACACGCCGCCGCGCAATTCCGGCGGCAGAAAGCCGACCAGCTCGCGCCATTCCGGCACATGCCCGACGAATTGCGCGAGGTGGTGCAGCGCTTCGTCCAGCGAGTGAAACGCCGGCGCCGCGATCGTCAGCACCTGCGTGTGCTGCCGCCGGTGCTGCACGGCATAAGCGCTCAGCAATTCGTAAAGGCTGAGCTCGTAGACTGGGCGGTTGACCGTCGGCAGCCCCTCCGGCATGCCGCGCAAATGGAGCTCGCGGCCGAGCTGCGGCCGCGCCATCAAGGCGGCGCCGCAGCGCTGCATCGCCTCCAGCAATTGCAGGCGATGACGCAACGCGGCGGCGAGCTCGTCGCCGCTCGGCTCGTCATCCTTCGGCGGCTCCGGCAAGAGGAGGCGCGACTTCAAGTAGGCAAGCCATGCCGCCATGACGAGGTAATCAGCGGCGATCTCCAGCCGTAACCGGCGCTGCTCGGAGATGAAGGCGAGATACTGGTCGGCGAGCGCCAGGATCGAAAGCTTGGCGAGATCGACCTTCTGGTCGCGCGCCAGACCGAGCAGCAGATCGATTGGCCCCTCATACCCGTCGAGATCGAGCACCAAGGCCGGCTCGTCCGGCGCGCGTTCTGCCGGCTCGACGATCCAGCTCATGACGCCCCCTGCCCCGTCACGGCCAGCACGAGATCGTACAGCGCATTTGCCGGCACGCCGATTAGCCAGCCGAAAAGGTCGAAGCCCAGTGCCCTGTCCGCCCCGGTATAGGCAACGATAAACAGCAGCATCAGGATCAGCATGCCATAGGGCTCGACCTGCGCGAGTGGTCGCGCCAGGAATCGCGGCAATATGCCGACCGCGACGCGGCCACCGTCGAGCGGCGGAAACGGCAGCATGTTGAAGACGCACAAGACGATGTTGACGTTGAGCGAGTTGCGCAGGTTGAGGGCCAGCCAGTTTGAGACGCCGCGCGGCACGTAGTCTACGAGGTAGAACAAAAGCGCCGAGATGATTGCCAGCAGCACGTTGGTTCCAGGCCCGGCCAACGCCACCAGCACCGAATCCCGGCGCGGATGCCGCAAGCGGCCGAAATTGACCGGGACCGGTTTTGCATAGCCGAATAGGAAACCGGTTCTCGTCAGGAGCAACAATGCCGGCAGCAGCACGGTGCCGAACGGATCGACATGCGCGAGCGGGTTCAACGTCAACCGGCCGGCGCGCGCTGCCGTATCGTCGCCGAGGCGGTAGGCGACGAACCCATGTGCCGCCTCATGAAAGGTCACTGCGAAGATGATGGGCAAAACCCAAGTCGTCGCCGTCTGCAGCGTGTCCGCCCAGTTTCCAAGTGCATTCATGCGCGCGACGGTGCTCGGCTTCCTGCGACAACGCTCTCCCCCAAGAGTTCCGCAAACCGCGCCTCGGCGGTGGCGCGGTCGAACCGCTGCTGCGACTTGACGCCCAACGCCTCGGCGCGTGCGAGCCGCGCTTGCGCCGCCGCGGTGAGCGGCGCCGCGGCGTCGGCGACCTCCTCCATCTCGGCGAGGACACCGTTGCAATGCAGCGCCAGATCGCAACCCGCGGCCAAAGCCCGCCGAGTGCGTTCGGCAAGGCTGCCCTGGAGGGCGCCCATCGAGATGTCGTCCGATATCAGCACACCGTCGAAGCCGATATGCCGGCGGATAACACCGTCAATGATCGCAGTCGAAAATGTCGCCGGCATGTCGGGGTCGATCGACGTGTAGACAATATGCGCCGTCATCGCCCAGGGCATGTCGGCCAACGCGCGAAACGGCGCAAAATCGGTAGCTGCGAGCTCGTCGCGGCTCGCCTCGACCCGCGGCAGATCGCGATGGCTGTCGACCTGCGACCGTCCGTGACCGGGGATGTGCTTGATGATCGGCAGTACGCCGCCTTGCAGGAGCCCTTCGCAGGCGCCGCGGCCGAGCCGCGCGACCCGCGCGGGATCGCTGTCATAAGCGCGGTCGCCGATGACCGGATCGGCGCCCGGAGCGGGCAGATCGAGCACCGGCAGCGCATCGACATCGATGCCGAGCGTCGCGAGATCATCGGCGATCAGCCGCGCGCCGAGCCGGGCCGCTTCTTCGGCCAGCGGATCGGGAAGGGCGCCGATTTGCGCGGCGGCGGGATATTTCCGCCAATGCGGCGGCTGCAGCCGCGCGACGCGCCCACCTTCCTGGTCGATCAACACCGGCGCGTCGGCGCGCCCGACGGCGTCGCGCATCTCGGCGACGAGCGCGCGCACCTGATCGGGTTCTTTGCAATTGCGCCGAAACAGCACAAAGCCGACCGGATCGACATTGGCGAAGAGCCGGCGCTCCTCGGCGGTCAGCCGCTCGCCGGCGCAGCCCAGCACGAGCGCGCGCGGCACGCGCGCCTCAGTGGGCAAGGCTGCACCCGATATTCTGCTTTTTCAGATCGGCGCAGAGCCGCTCGGCCGCCGCGGCGTTGTCGAAGGCTTGCGTCTGCACGCGATACCAGACGCCCTTGTCGCCGAGATCGGCCTTGACCGCGATCGCGGTCAGGCTGCCGAGAAGCTCGGGATGCTCACGCTTCAGCCGGCCCCATTCTTCCTTGGCGGCTTCCGGCGTGCGCAGCGATGCAAGCTGGATGCGGACGGGACCGGCGGGAACGCTCTTCGCGGGAGCGGCAGCCGCAGGCTCCTTGGCCGGGGCAGGTTTGGCCGGCGCCTTTGGCGGCGCTGCCGCGGCCGCTTGCTGCTGCGGCGCTGCTGTCGCGGCCGGAGCGGGCTGCGCCGGCGTGGCCGACGGAGCCGGCGGTGCGGCCGCTTGCGCGGGCGCTGGGCGCGGCATCGGCTGCTCTGGCGGCGGCAACAGCTTTTCCACCGGCGCCGCGCCGGGTTTCGGATCATAGACCGAGACATTCTGATCCGGCACCGGCATCCCGCCGGGCTGATCGGGCTTCATCTTCATCGGCTTGTCGTCGGCGCGGATCAGCGGCACCTCGCCGCCCGGCCCAGGCGCCGGCTGCCTCGCGCCCAGGTGATAAAAATACCAAAGCCCGCCGGCGAACACCGCCATTGTGAGGGCCGTCATCACCACCATCGGCCAGCGCCGCCGCGGCGCGGCGAATTCATCGAGGCGATCGTCCCCCATCAATCCGACGGTGTCGTCCTCGCGTTCGTCGTAGCTCCCCAGATGCTGCTGCATCTCCACATCTCCCCCATTCACATCTTGTCGATCCTACATTTCGTCCACCGGATCGACGCCAAACACCTGCAGACCCGAGGCAATGACCAGCGCGACCGCACGCACCAAAGCGAGGCGCGCACGGGTCAGCTCCGGATCCCCCCCGACGAGGAAACGCAAGGTCGCCTCGTCTTTGCCCTTGGTCCACAACAGGTGAAATTGCGCCGCGACCTCCTGCAGAAAGAAGGCGATGCGGTGCGGCTCATGCGCCTCGGCGGCGCCCTCGACGATGCGCGGCCAGCTCGCGAGCAGCCGGATCAGCGCCAATTCAAGCGGATCTTCGAGCCGGCCGAGCGGCGCGTTTGTCAGCGCCGCATCCGACAATTGGTCGCGCGGCAGCATCTCGGCGGCGTGCCGCATGACCGAAGCCGCGCGCGCATGCGCGTATTGCACATAGAAGACCGGATTGTCCTTCGATTGCTCGGTGACCTTGGCGAAATCGAATTCGAGCGTCTGGTCGTTCTTGCGCGTCAGCATGATAAAGCGGAAGACATCCTTGCCATGCCCGCCCGTGAGCTCGTCGAGCTGGTCGATGACATCGCGCAACGTTACAAACGTGCCGGCGCGCTTCGACATGCGCACGGGCTCGCCCTTGTCGAAGAGATGCACGAGCTGACACAGCTTGACGTCCAGCGCCGCCGCGCCATCGCTCAGCGCCTTCACCGCGGCCTGCATGCGCTTGACGTAGCCGCCGTGATCGGCGCCCCAGACATCGATCAGGTTGCGGAAACCGCGGCGAAATTTGTCGTGATGATAGGCGATGTCGCCGGCGAAATAGGTCCAGGCGCCATCGGATTTCTTTAAGGGACGGTCAACCTCGTCGCCGAAATCCGTCGCGCGGAACAATGTCTGCGGCCGCGGCTCCCAATCATCCGGAAGCTTGCCCTTCGGCGGTTCGAGAACGCCCTCATAAATCAGGCCGCGTTCTGTCAGCGCGGCAAGCGCCGCGTCGACCGCGCCCGATTGCACCAGCTCGCGCTCCGATACAAAGGCGTCAAAGCCGACGCCGAGCGCGGCGAGATCGTCGCGGATCAGCGCCATCATCTCGGTAATCGCGAAATCGCGCAGCGGCGCGAGCCACACCGCCTCGGGCTTCCCGAACCATTTTTCGCCGTCGCGCTCGAACAATTTGCGCGCGGTGTCTTTCAGGTATTCGCCGGGGTAGAAACCCTCGGGCGGCACCGGGGCCGGGTGCATGACGCCGGAACTGTGCAACAGGCGGCTTTCCGGCTCGGCCGCGACGATCTCCTGGTAGCGGAAATAGAGCGAGCGAGCGAGCGCGTCGACCTGCGCGCCGGCATCGTTGATGTAATACTCGCGATGCACCGCAAGCCCGGCCTTTGCGAGGAGCGCCGCCAGCGCATCGCCGACCACGGCGCCGCGGCCGTGCCCGACATGCATCGGGCCCGTCGGGTTGGCCGAGACGAATTCGACATTGACCTTCTCGCCGCCGCCGATTGTCGAATGACCATGAGCCGTGCCGGACTCAAGGATCGCGCGCAATTGGGCGTGCCACACCGCCGACTCGAGACGGATGTTCAAGAAGCCGGGTCGTACCGCGTCTACCGTAAAGCCGGCGCCGCGATAATCGCCGGAGACGAGCTCGCGTCCCTGCAAACCCGCCGCGATGCGCTCGGCGAGCGCCATCGGGTTCTGCTTCGCCTGGCCCGCCAATACCATCGCCGCATTGGTCGCAAGATCGCCATGCGCCGGGTCGCGCGGCGGCTCGACCGCGACCCGGCTCACATCGAGCCCGGCCGGCAGCGCACCCTCGGCGGCGAGGGTGTCGAGCGCGGACAGAAGGACGCGGCGAAAATCGCCGAAAATATTTGTCATCTCAGCGTGAACATACCGGGCCCTAGGTATCGACCAACCGGCGGTGCTCGTCGAGGGCGAATCGGTCGGTCATGCCGGCGAGATAGTCGGCGACGACGCGGGCGCGCTCGGCCTCGCCGCCGCCGATCAGCGCGCGCCACTCCGGCGGCAAATGGTCGGGCTCGGCGAGAAACAGGCGAAACAGCGCGCTGACGACCCGCCGGGCGTTTGAAGTCATGCGGTTAACCCGGTCGTGGCGATACATCCGCTCGTAGAGGAATCGCTTGAGGGCCCGGTCGTGGTTCCGCATCGCCTCGGAGAAAGCGGCGATCGGCCGCCCGAGATTGCGGATCTCGTCAGCGCTTTTGGGGGCATTTTCCGCCAAGCCCCGGCGCGTCTCCTCGACGAGATCGCGCACCATCAGGTCGATGAGGCGGCGAATCGATTCGTGGATCAGGCGCGACTCTTCGAGCCCGGGGTAATGCTGGGCGACCTCGTCGAAGACCGGCCCGACGAGCGGCACCTCGGCGAGATCGGCAACCGCGAAAAGGCCGGCGCGTAGCCCGTCATCGATATCGTGATTGTTGTAGGCGATATCGTCGGAGTGGGCGGCGATCTGCGCCTCAGGCCCGGGATAGGTGTCGAGTTCCAGCTTGTGCTTCCCATCGTATTCGGCGATCGAGGGGGGCAAGGGCTTTTCGACGCCGGCACCCAAAAGCGGCCCGTTATGCTTGGCCGTCCCTTCGAGCGCCTCCCACGTCAGGTTGAGCCCATCGAACTCGGCATAGCTGTGCTCGAGGCGGGTCAGGATGCGCAAGGTCTGGTCGTTGTGCGAGAAGCCGCCATAGGGCGCCATCTCGGCATTGAGCGCCTCCTCGCCGGCATGGCCGAACGGCGTGTGCCCGAGATCGTGCGCGAGGGCCAGGGCCTCGGCGAGGTCCTCGTTGAGCCCCAGCACGCGGGCGATCGTGCGGGCGATCTGCGCCACTTCGAGGCTGTGCGTCAGGCGGGTCCGGTAGTGGTCGCCCTCGTGATAGACAAAGACCTGCGTCTTATGCTTCAGCCGGCGAAACGCGCTCGAATGGAGGATGCGGTCGCGGTCGCGCTGAAACGGTGAGCGCATCGCGTGCTCGGGCTCGGGATGGAGCCGGCCGCGGCTTGTCTCGGGATCGGACGCATAGGGCGCGCGAAAAACCGCCCAAACCATTGCCGGACCCTACGCCCGCCCGCCGCCCCCGTCCAGCGCGGCCGACGCCTCAGTTGAGTCTAACAGGCTTTCCGGACGGCGTTTTTGACCTGCTGCTAGGAAACAATTACCCCGGTATCGAATAAAATCTCGACCGAAGGCCGCCTACCCCTTAGGGTGGTCGCATACAGCCTTAGGAAGCAGTTTAGATGCGCCGAAGCACATTGGCCGCGCGGTTGGTCGTGAGCGATGACTTTGCGACCGTCGTATTCCTTTCTCTAACCGGCTTAGACCTGTCTCTCTGGCTTCTTGCGAAGGGCTTTTTCAACGCGCTGCCGCTCTTTTAGGTCTGGGGTTCCAACCTTCCCGACGCTGATCGTACTGCGCGGCGGCTTCCCACAGCAGATCGCGAACGCTTGGGGCTGCTTTCGAGTTGGCCATCTCTCGCAGTCTCTCGGCTTGCTGAGACATTACCCGGCTGCGGTGCAATCGAGCCGGCCGCGCGGAGCGAAGCCTTTTTTGTCAGGCAACAGGCAAGGAACGGCTCGCAGCGGCTTCCGTTCGCCCACGTCGCGGCGAGGACTCGCCGGACTCTCCGCAATCAGGAAGGATACCGCCGACATGCGTATGACCGGAATTGGGCTGATAGCAGCCGCGATGCTGACCGGAGTTTGGGGATTGCGGTAGCGCAGACCTCGACGACAACATCGCCCTCATCCAGCGCGACGTCTTCAGCGACCGTGAAGTGCTGGGATAGCGTAACCAAGCAAGTGCGGAACGAGACCCCGAGCACGAGCACGGGCAGCAGCATAAAGCCCAGCACGAGCAGCACGGGTACGAGCACAAGCTCGACCACAACTGGTTCGACAGGTTCAACCTCGAGCACGACGAGGCCGGCGGAAGCCGCCGGGTTGCCCGACTGCCGCCACTAATCGCGATTACAAATGCTGATGAAGAGCCCCGCTGGCCACGGCGGGGCTTTTCTCGTTGATGCGGCGTGCGGAGCTTCCAGAGCGGGTGTAATGTCCGACATCGGCTTGCGGTTCTCCGCGGGAGATCGCTGGCAATCGCGATCCGCGGAGGATGCCGCGAGGGTGCGAGGGGCTGCGACTGGGCGCTACGATTGCCAGTGACCCGGTTGCGCCCTCGCACTTTCCTAATTTGTCGGAACATGGGCGAGAAACAGAACCGGCGCCGCGCAGGCGCCGGTCCGCAATCAAGACTGTAGAGATTTAGAGGTTCAGACGCGGCCGACCTGCCAATATTCATCAACTCGCTCGGCGTAAGAGCGGTCAGACCAGTTCGGCTCGGCGTTGGCTTTGAAGCGTGGTGCTTTTTCGAGCCGCGCCCGGTCGGCGTCGATGACGTAGCCGCCCAGGTTCACATCGTAGACAAGCGAGTCCCACGGTACCGGGCTGTAATTCTCGCCGATGCCGAGAAAGCCGCCGGTGGACATCACGGCGTATTCCACCTGACCACCGATCTTGTCGATCATCAGATGATCGATCGAACCAATGTTCTCTCCATTCCGGTTGTAGACCGTGGTGCCCTCAACCTTTTCTGACGAGATCAGGCGATTGGTCTCGTCGGTCTGGCCGGTGCGGGCCATGTTTTCGGTTGCCATTTCTGAACTCCTGGAATTTTGCAGAGTAGTCGCACTCTGAGAACGCGGGCGGGAGAGGCTGCGATCTCGCCGGCGCCTCTAGGCAGCGCCGTCGCGTAGCACCTCAACCTTGCGGCGCGAGCTATTCGCGCCGCCGACCTCACCAGCCGCCGTCGACCCCGATGGCCTGGCCGGTGACGAAGGCGGCCTCGTCGGAGGCGAGATAGGCGATCATCGAGGCGACCTCGTCGGGCTCGCCAAAGCGGCCCACGGGAATCGCCTTCGAGCGCTCGCGAAACCCGGTTTCGAGATCGTCGCCATATTCTCGGCGGTTTGTGCTGATCGCGCGCGAGGTGCGGATCGGGCCGGGGCAGACGGCATTGACGGTGATGCCGTAGGGCGCAAGGTCCAGCGCCAGCGAACGGGTAAAGCCGAGGATCGCGGCTTTCGAGGCGGCATAGGTCGCGCGCTTCGGGCCGGGGCGCAATGCCGCCTTTGACGAGACGCTTACGATGCGGCCGAACTTCGCTTTGCGCATCGCCGGGACCGCCGCGCGGCTCATCAAAAACGCCCCCTTGGCGTTGACCCCCATCGTCAGATCCCAGGCCTCGACCGGTACATCCTCGATCTCGTTGCGGTCGGCGCCCTGCGGCGCGCCGGCATTGTTGACGAGGATGTCGAGGCGGCCGTAGCGCGACAGCACCTCCTCGACCATCCGGCGGGCGTCGTCCTCACGGCTGACATCGCCGAGCACCGACGAGGCGGTGCCGCCCGCCTTCGCGATCTGCTCGACGAGGCTGTCGACCCCGCCCCAATTCGTGTCGAGATCGCCCGGCGCGTTGTGCTCGTTCGCGACGCCGGCGGGTCGGACATCCGAGACAACGACGGCGACACCCTTGGCGGCTAGCGCGCGTGCCGTCGAATTGCCGATGCCGATCGGCTTGCCGCAGCCGGTGATCAGCGCGACGCGAGATGCATGGGGCATGGGGTCCTCCCGTCTTCAGCGGTCACTTTGTTGTCATCCCGGCGAAGGCCGGGATCCACCGGTCAGCTTTCCGAGCAGGCTGAAGAGTGGGTCCCGGCCTTCGCCGGGACGACGGTTTTGGCGCTTCAAAGATGCGAGCGAAAACGATAAGGCTAAACCGGGCGGGTGCCTTTGAGCTGGGTGCGGTGCATCAGGCGGCGGGCCGCGGGATCGAACGCGTCGCGGCGGTGCATCGCGCAGCGATTGTCCCACCAGATGAGGTCGCCCGGCTGCCAATCCTGCCGCCAAGTGAATTTCTCCTGGGCCGTGTGCTCCCAGAGGAAATCGAGGAGCTGCTCGCTCTCACCGACCGGCAGGCCGAGGACATAGGCGTTGATGCGCCGGCCGAGGAACAGCGCCTTGCGGCCCGTCTCGGGATGGGTGCGGACGAGCGGCTGCACCGCCCCCGGCACTTTTGTTACGTCATCGACCGTCTCGAACCCCTTATGCGCGCGGCCGCCGCTATTGTGCGTCGCGGCGTGACGCGCCTGGAGCCCGCCGATCCTGGTTTTGATGTCGGCCGGCAGGGTCTCGTACGCGGAATACATGTTGAGAAAATAGGTCGAGCCGCCGGCGGAGGGCGGCGGGCACTCCAAGGAGCGCAACAGGCTCGCCGCGGGCGGCACATCGACAAACGACGAATCCGTATGCCAAAAGGCCTCGCCATCGCCGAGCCCGCCGATCGCCTTGCCGTCCTCGATGATGTTCGAGATGACCGAAATTTCCGGCGGGATCTCGCTCTTGCGCCCGGCGGTCTGGGTCTCGACCCCGTACTGCTTCTCGATGAGCTTGGCCGGGTTGAATTCGAGTTCGCCGAACTGGCGCGTGAAGGCCATGTGCTGCGCGTCGGTCATCGGCATGCCGCGGAAGCGCAGCACGAGATTGTCGAGCCACGCCTTGCGGATCGCATCGCGATCGGCAGCGCTGAGCGGCTCGCGGATATCGACGCCGCGGATCTCGGCGCCGCACCCGGCGCCCTCGAACGGAACGACTTCGACGCTCATCGCGCTACTCCGCCGCTTCGTCGAGAGCTTCGACGCCGAAATCGTTGATCGAGACCCGCCAATGGATGCGGTCCTCCTCGGGCGGGTAGTCGCCGGCGGCGCGGTGATAGGAGCAGCGATTGTCCCAGATGACGATGTCGCCCTTTTCCCATTTGTGGTGGTACTCGGCCTCGGGCGCGATCATGCGCTCCTTCAATTCGGCGATCAGCGCGTCGCCTTCGGCCCGCTCGATGCCGACAAAATCGACGATCTTGCCGGGATCGAAATAGAGCGATTTCCGGCCCGTCTCGGGATGGATGCGGATGATCGGATGATAGACCGGCGTCCAATCCTGGTCCTCGGGGTTCAAGAGCCGCGCCTTGCCGCGCCGCCCGCCATAGGAAAAGGCGCCGATGACACCGTCGAGCCGGTCCTTAAGGCGCTGCGGTAGCGCGTCGTACGCCGCGTACGCATTCGCGAACAGCGTGTTGCCGCCGCGGCTCGGCACCGCCAGCGCATAGAGCTGCGTCGCCTTGAACGGCGCCTGGTTGTAGGCGCCATCGGTGTGCCAGCCCTCGGCGCCGCGGCGGTAAATCTCATCGCGCAATTTGCCCTCGGCGTCGAATTTGTTGACTCCGAGCATCGTGATCTTTGGGTATTCGGGGTGGCGGGTCGATTTCGACGGGTGCGGCGTCACCGGACCGAAGCGCTCGCTGTAGCGGATGAAATCGGGGATCGTCAGATCCTGGCCGCGCACGCACATGACATTGTGGTCGAGCCAGGCCTGGTAGATCCGACCGAAATCGTCATCGCTCATGGTCTTGACGTCGAGGCCGCGCACCTCGACCCCGATCTGCGGCCCTAATTGGCGAATTTCCATCGCGTCGCCTCCCAAATGGCCCGCGGAGTCAACACCCGCCGGGCGCGGAACACAATTCGCGATTGCGCAGCCCGCCCCCGCAATGGCGGCATTGCCGTCCTCGATTTCGCGTCCCGGCGAAAGCCGGGACCCACTTATCCGCGCCCGAGAAGGTTGCAAGGTGGGTCCCGGCTTTCGCCGGGACGCGTATGGGGGAGCTATACGCTCTTGCGCATCGGGGATATCGCGGGAAGCATGCGCTGCACAGGAATGCGGGAGGGCGCGATGAAGTTGGTATTGTTCGAGAACCCCGGAGACAAGGAGCCGCGGCCGGGGCTGATGACCGAGCGCGGCATCGTCGATATCAGCGGCCATGTCGCGCAGGGCTACACGCCGCAATTGACGATGCAGGGCATCATCGACGATTTCGAGCAGCTCCGGCCCGTCCTCGAACCGCTGCAAGCGACCGCCGAGGCCCGGCCCGCCGACAGCGTGCGGCTATGCCCGCCTTTGCCCCGGCCGGGCAAGATCCTGTGCTGCATCGGCAATTACTGGGAGCACGCTCAGCGGGAGCCGCGCGCCCTCAACATGTTCATGAAGAACCCGGAGGCCGTCATCGGACCGGGCGACACCATCCGACTGCCGAAGCTGACCGAACCCTGGATCTTTATGCACGAGGCCGAATTGGCGCTCGTCATCAAAGGGCCGGCCAAAGACGTGAAGCGCGAGGATTGGCGCAAAGCGATCTTCGGCTACACGGGCCTGATCGACGTTTCGGCGCGCGGCGAAGGGCGGCGGACCTGGAAGGCGGGCAGCTGGCTCGGGAAGAGCTTCGATACCTTCGCGCCGATCGGCCCCTGCATCACGACGGCCGACGAGATCCCCGACCCCAACAACGTCATCGTCCGCTTCTGGAACGATGGGCAGCTCCGCCACAACTACAACACCGACGATATGGAGCACCGCGTGCCGGAGCTCGTCGAATTCGCCTCCTCGATCATGACCTTGAACTCGGGCGATCTGATCGCCTGCGGCACCAATCACGAGGGCTTGGGCGCGTTGCAGGACGGAGAGCGGGTCGAGATCGAGGTGCAATATGTCGGGCGCATGGCGCTCAACGTCGTCGATCCCTTGAAGCGCACATGGGAGAAGGGCGTCTATATGGGCGCGGATTCGACGAACCCCGAAGCCGTCCGCCGCCACCGCCCGCAGGGCTGACCCGTTACCAGCGGCCTAAAGCGCGTTGAGGAACGCGACCAGGTCGGATTTCTGTTGGGCGGTGAGGCCGATCCCGAAGCGCTGGTCGTAGAACTCGACGACATCCTCCAGCGTCGCGGCCGAGCCATTGTGGAAATAGGGTGCGCGCGCCGCAAGACCGCGCAGCACCGGGCCTTTGAACTTTCCGATATCGGCGCAATTGCCGGTGATCATCGCGCGACCGATATCGGTCACCTCGTAAGTCTGGTGCTTCAGCGGCCCGTCGGTGCACGCCACCGTGAAGACCGGCAGCCCGGAGATGTTCAGCACGGGCGGGCTCGCCTCGCCGGCATTGGCGACGCCGATATTCAGGGGCGCCTTCACCGAATGGTTGCCCGAATGCGGCGTGTCGTGACAGGTGCCGCAAAAGCCCGAGATGCTCGGCTGGCCCAAAGCGTCGTTCAGCCCGCCGACACCGGTGATATTGATCGGCACCGAGTTGAAGACCTGCTCGCCGCGCGCGATCGCCCGGCGGGCCGCAGTCGCCTTAGTGGCGCCGGTGAGGTTGGCCCAGGGATCGTATTCGGTGAAGATCACCGGACTGAACGGTGCGCCGGTCGGGTTCTGCCCGAGCGGATCGTTGATGCCGATAAAGAAATCCGCCAGATCCTGAGCGAGGTTGGCGGGCCCCCCGGTAGCGCCCTGCCGGTCGAGAGAACCTGCGACGGCGTCGACGAGCTGCGCGGTGAACAGGCCGCCGCCCGGCGGGATGGCGGCGCAAGCGTCGGGATTGTTGGCGCTCGCGCAGCCTTCGAAACCGACAATCTGATTCTGCTGCGCCACACTTGGCGCCGTATTTCCCTGCGCGTGCCCGAGCGTTGCGTCGACCGATTGGTGAAACAGGTCCGGTTCGCGCCCGTCCCACATGATCGCGCTCAAAAAGCCGAGATTGGTGGAGGGCAGTGGGCGGCGATAGAAGGAAGCAATGCCGGTCTTCGGATCGCTCAACCCGGTCGCCGGATTGGTATTGCAGGAATAGGGGTCCTGCACATGGGTGATCTTGAATTGCATCGTTGACAGCATCGGCAGCCCGACGCGGATCAGGCCTTTGTCGGTGAGCAGGCTGTAGGCCTTGGCCTTTGCAATGGGGGTCGAGACATCTGCGGAGGGACAGGTTGCGCCGTCGACGAGCCGAAACAGCGGATCGTTGGAATCGGCCAGGAAGCGTTCCTTCGCATGCTGCGCGCTGACCGCCCAGCCATCCTGTGGCTGGTGGCAGGTAAAGCAGGTCCGACCGTTGGTCCCGAGGTTCTGAAAGAATGGATTGGAGGCTGTCTCGGTCGACCCGCCGTGAAAGGTTGCGATCATGCCGCTCGGATCCGCGTCGACTTCGAGCTGAGGGATCATTTGCGGCGCCGGCTGTGTCGTCGCCGTTTGCTCGGGAAACAGTTGGCGCATGCGCTGCTTGTGCGCGATCTCACCGGCCAAGGTCGCCGAGCTGTCCACATCTGCGGACTGGGCGGCAGCCACACCGGTTAAGCCAGCCAGCGCCAATGCGG
Source organism: Pseudomonadota bacterium (assembly GCA_046724035.1). Lineage (GTDB taxonomy): Bacteria > Pseudomonadota > Alphaproteobacteria > ATCC43930 > CGMCC-115725 > DATARH01. Next base: position 17,639 of record JBKOVT010000246.1, read on the forward strand.
CTGCCAGCACCTTTCGGTTGCAGAAAAGGGAAGAATTTAAGCGCATCTTGAAGCCCCCCGACTCGTCGGATTATTCCGCAGCCCCGTTCGGCGGGGTTTCCGGCATCCGCGATCTATGGGCCTGTTACTATGCTTTAGGCGGCCCGAGGATAGACTGTAGGATGTGATCCCCTTAAGATCATTGGCTCAGGGTTTTTAATGTTCTGAATTCCGCAGCGATCTGCTCATTCCGATGAATGCGGGCGAGATAAGCTTCGGCCGGTTTCGGCTCGACCTACAGGGGCACAGGCTGTCGTGCGAGGACGAGCCGATCCGGCTCCCGGGCCGCGCTCTCGATATCCTCTGCGTGCTCGCCGCGGCACGGGGCGCGATTGTCAGCAAAGACGAGCTAATGCAGCGTCTGTGGCCGGGGCGCGCTGTCGAAGAGAACAATCTCCACGTCCATGTCTCGAATTTACGCAAGGCGCTGAACGGCAACCGTGGCGAGAGCCACGTCATGACTGTTCCGAGCCGCGGTTACAGGCTCGTCGGGATGCAGAGCCCGCCATCGTTGAACAGGCCCGAGCGCCCGGTTTTGAGATTGCCCGAGAAGCCCTCGGTCGCCGTCCTGCCGTTTCTGAACAAAAGCGGCGATCCCGATCAGGAATATCTTGTAGACGGGATCACCGAAGACATCATCACCGCGCTGGCAAAAGTGGCGCTGGTTCTTCGTGACAGCGAGAAACTCGAGCTTCACCTACAAAGGCCGCGCCGTCGACGTAAAGCAGGTCGGGCGCGAAATGGGCGTCCGCTACGTTCTCGAAGGCAGCGTCCGCAACAGCGGAGATCGGGTGCGCATCAGCGCGCAGCTGATCGATGCCGAAAGCGGCAACCACGTCTGGGCGGAGAATTTCGATACCGAATTTGGCGGTGTCCCCGCCGTGCAAGACGAACTGACGCAGAAGATCGCCGCGGCGATCGAGCCTGCGATTGTCAAGCTCGAGACTCACCGCGCGAGATACAAACGGGGCGACGACCTCGCAGCATGGGACCACTATTTGCACGGGCTGTGGCATGTGAACCAGCAGACCGCGGCAGATGCGGTCACCGCGCTCTGGTATTTCGAAAAAGCCTTAGCCCTGGACGAGAATTTAAGCGAGGCCTATGTCGGTATCGCGCGGGCGTACCATACCCAGTACGGCTACGGTTTCGCGTCTGACCGCGCGGCGATCAACGCGAAGGCCGAGGAGGTGGCGCGTCTCGCGCTGGCGCGCGACAATGAGAATTGCTATGCGCATTACGTCCTGGCCCTGACGGCGGCACATGCAGGCGACCCGGAGACGGCGATACGGGCTTCAAAGCGTGCAATCGAGCTCAATCCGAGCTTCTCGCCGGGATATTTTTCCTTGGCGGTCGGCAGCATTTATCGCGGCGAGACCGAGGCGGCTTTAGCAGCGATCGATGCGGCGCTGCGGCTCAGCCCCAACGATCCGCAACTTTATGTTTGGCTCGCGTTACGCGGCTCGGCGCTCTACCTCCTCGGGAACTATGAGGAGGCCATTGCGGCGGCCGAGGAGAGCCGCGGATTGCGGTGGTTTTACACCTCCATTCGCGTGCTGGCGGCGAGCTACGCGCAAATCGGCGAGCTTCTGCTCGCGCGTGCCGCTGTGGACGAACTCTTGGCGGCCGAGCGATCGGAGAGGACGATCGCCGAGGTGATCTGCCGGTTCAAACGTGCCGCCGACCGCGAGCATTACGCCGCGGGGCTGCGCAAAGCGGGGCTGCCGGAAGCCTGAGCTAAGTTTCGGGCTTGATGGGGCGGCCGTGGATATGGACAAAGCGGCCGCCCGATTCTTCGAGTATGCGGGTCGCGCGGAGTTCGAGTTCAGGATCGTCGCACCGCACCCAGAGGAGCGCGGCGCCGGCTTTGAGCGCGGATTCGAAATCCTCGCGGTGCGGCGCCGCGGCGTAATCGTCGAAAAGTTCCTTGAGCGCCGCGCCGCCGAGCCCGGCCCCGACAAGGGCAGCTACCGTCACGGCGATCGGCCCGCCCGAGATCAGGACAATGCCGGCGACCGTCAACGGGGCGATGTATTTGAGCTCGTCCGAGAGCCCGGCGGCGACAAATTCGCCCGGCTCCCCCTCGGCGGCGGCGAGCGGCTGGTGCGAGGCCAAGACCGACAGATCCTCGTGCCGGAAGCCGGACGCGAGGAGCGACGACACGGCGCGGCGGAAATGCGCGTGATCGGCAAACGAGGCCACCGCCTCGCGCACCACCGGGAAGGATTTTGCGGTCTCCGCCATCGTGACGCTCCGTTTGCGCGCTTCAGCTTGCTCTATGATAACGTCTGGAAAGCTTTGGGCGCAGCCTGCCTTCTCTGCAATGGCTGCGATGCACGGCTCTTGGGGAGATCTGAACATCCTGCTGCACGGGTCACAGCGTCCTTCGACACGCGAGTTTGTCCTGAGGAGCCGCCGCAGACGGCGTCTCGAAGGGGCTTCGCCCCGGCGCTGCTCAGGATGAGGTTACGTTATTGATGGCATCCGAGGCATTACCTCATCCTGAGCGCTCGCGAAGCGAGCAGTCGAAGGACGCAAAACCGCCGATCCAGCCCAACGCCGAGACCACGCCAGCCGAGGCGGTGCCCGCCTTTGCGGGGTCGCCGGTCATGCTGCAATACCACGAGATCAAACGCGCGCATCCCGGCTGCCTGTTGTTTTTCCGGATGGGCGATTTCTACGAGCTGTTCTTCGAGGACGCGGTCGCCGCCGCCCCGGCGCTCGATATCGCGCTGACCAAGCGCGGCCGCCACAACGGCGCCGACATCCCGATGTGCGGCGTCCCGGTGCACACCGCCGAAGCCTATCTCGCGCGGCTGATCCGCGCCGGGTTCAAGGTGGCGATCTGCGACCAGGTCGAAGACCCGGCCGAGGCGCGGCGGCGCAGCAATAAAGGGCCGGTAAAGCGCGCGGTCGTGCGCGTCGTGACCGCCGGCACCCTGACCGAGGACGGGCTCCTCGATGCGCGCCGCCACAATTACCTCGCCGGGATCGCCGAGGCGGGCGGCGAGATGGGCCTGGCCTGGCTCGATCTGTCGACCGGCTCCTTTGCGTTGGCGCCGACCTCGGAAGCGGGGCTCGGGGGCGATCTGGCGCGGCTCATGCCGGGCGAGATCGTTCTGCCGGAGCGGCTTCTCGCCCGCCCTCCCCTGTTCGAATTGTTTGGCGAATGGAAAGCCGCGTTGACGCCGCTCGCCAACCCGCGCTTCGACAGCGAGGCGGCGCGGCGGCGGCTCGAAAGCTTTTATGGCGTGAAGGCGCTCGACGGGTTCGGCCAATTCGGCCGCGCCGAGATCGCCGCCGCCGGCGCGCTTGTCGACTATATCGCGCTGACACAGCAGGGCGGCGCAGCCTATCTGATGCCGCCGCAGCGCGTCCTCCCCGGCTCGGTCATGCAGATCGACGCCGCGACACGCCGCAACCTCGAACTGACCCAGAGCCTGTCGGGCGAGCGGCGCGGTAGTCTTTTGGCGGCGATCGACCGTACCTTGACCGGCGCCGGCGCGCGACTCTTGGCGGAGCATCTGGCGGGCCCGCTCACGATCCCCGAAGAGATCAAGGCGCGCCTCGATGCGGTCGCGTTCTTTGTCGACCGGCCGGATGCGCGCGCCGCGTTGCGAGAGCGCTTGCGGCATTGTCCCGATATCGAGCGCGCCTTGAGCCGCTTGTCGCTCGGACGCGGCGGGCCGCGCGACCTCGCCGCCTTGCGCGACGGACTCGGCGAGACGGCGGCAATCCGCGGTTCGCTCGCCGCCCCCGGTCTCTTGCCATTGCCGGAAATGCTCGCCGGCGCCGAGCGGGGGCTCGGCGAACACGGCGTCCTCGTCGAGCGATTGGGGCGCGCGCTCGCCGCCGAATTGCCGCTATTCGCGCGCGACGGCGGCTTTGTCGCGGCGGGCTACGCCCCCGAGCTCGACCAGCTGCGCGAATTGCGCGACGACAGCCGGCGTGCGATCGCGGCGTTGCAGGCGCGTTATGCCGAGGCTAGCGGCGTCGCCTCCCTGCGTATCCGCCACAACAACGTCATCGGCTATTACGTCGAGGTGTCGGCCGCGAATGTCGAAAAGCTCGGCGGCAACCTCGGCCCCGATTTCATGCACCGCCAGACAATGGCGGGGGCGATGCGCTACACGACCGTCGAGCTCGGCGAGCTCGAAAGCAAGATCGCCAGCGCCGCTGAGCGCGCCGTCGCGCTCGAGTTGCGCCTGTTCCAGGATCTCGTCGGCGAGGTCATGGCGCGGCGGCAGGAGATCGCGGCCGCAGCCGCCGCGCTCGCCACGCTCGATCTTGCCGCCGCGCATGCCGAATGCGCTGTCGACGGCAACTGGGTGCGGCCCGAGATCGACACCGGCACCGGCTTTGAGATCCGCGGCGGGCGGCATCCAACGGTCGAGGCGGCGCTTGCCGGGTCGGGCGCCTTTGTCGCGAATGACTGCGTCTTGGGCGAGGACCGCGTCTGGCTCGTGACCGGCCCGAACATGGCCGGCAAGAGCACCTTTTTACGGCAGAATGCCCTCATCGCGATCCTGGCGCAGATCGGCGCTTTCGTGCCGGCGAGCGCGGCGAAGATCGGCATTATCGACCGGTTGTTCAGCCGGGTCGGGGCCGCCGACGATCTGGCGCGCGGCCGCTCGACTTTTATGGTCGAGATGGTCGAGACGGCGGCGATCCTGAACCAGGCCGGGCCGCGGAGTTTTGTGATCCTCGACGAGATCGGCCGCGGCACGGCGACGTTCGATGGCCTCTCGATCGCCTGGGCGGCACTCGAGCACCTGCATGAGGTCAATCGCTGCCGCGCCCTCTTCGCGACGCATTATCACGAGCTGACCGCGCTTGCCGCGAAGTTGCCGGCGCTTGCCTGCCACACGATGCGGGTCAAGGAATGGCAGGGCGATGTCGTGTTTCTGCACGAGGTCGCGGCCGGCACCGCGGACCGCTCCTATGGCATCCATGTCGCCAAGCTCGCCGGGCTCCCGGCCGCCGTCACATCGCGGGCCGAGGAGGTGTTGCAGATCCTCGAAAAAGGGGAGCAGGGCGGCGCCTTGGCGCGGCTCGCCGACGATCTCCCCCTGTTTCGCGCAGCGCGTCCATTGGCGACGCCCGAGCCGAAACCGTCCGCTCTCGAAGACATGCTGCGCGACATCCGCCCGGACGAGCTCTCCCCGCGCGAAGCCCTCGAACTCCTCTACCGCCTCAGATCCCTGCTGCCGGATTGACGCCCGGTTCAGGCGCGGGGCGGAACCGGCGCGGTGAATTGCGCGAGATCGGCAAAGCCGAGCGCCTCCTCGACCGTGGCGACGGTCTTCACCGCCGCGTCGAAGCCGTCCTTCCCGAACTGGCGATTCCTGATGTCCTCGAAAGTTTCGCCCATCTCGCGCAGCTGCTTGTCGGAGAGCGCCTCGCGCCAGGCCGGGAAGACGATCGTGTCTTCGCGCGCC
>JBKOVT010000358.1:0-8289 GCA_046724035.1 Pseudomonadota bacterium
CGCCGGCACGATGAAATTCAGCACGGTTGCGACCGAGACGCGCCGCCGCCAAGCCGTCGAGCAGTCGATCGAGATCATCCGCCGCCGCATCGACGAGACCGGCACAAAAGAGCCGACGATCCAGCGCGAAGGGCAGGACCGTATCCTCGTGCAGTTGCCCGGCGTCGATAACCCCGAGCACGTCAAGCAGCTGCTCGGGCGCACGGCCAAATTGACCTTTCAGCTGGTCGATCAGAGCGTCTCGGTCGAGGATGCGCGGCGGGGCCGCCTGCCGCCCGGCGACGAGATCCTGCCCGGTGTCGAGGAGGGGCGAGCACGCGGCAGCAGCGGCGCCGGGTCTTATGTCGTGCGGAAGCGCGTCATGGTCGGCGGCGACACGCTGACGGACGCCCAAGCGACGTTTCAGAACAACGAGCCCGTCGTCAGCTTCAAATTCGACTCGGTCGGCGCCAAGAAATTCGGCGATGCGACGCGCGAGAATGTCGGAAAGCCCTTTGCAATCGTCCTCGACAACAAGGTGATCAGCGCGCCGGTTATCCGCGAGCCGATACTCGGCGGCAGCGGCATCATCTCCGGCAGCTTCACGGTCCAGTCGGCGAGCGATCTGGCACTTTTGTTGCGCGCCGGCGCGCTGCCCGCGCCGATTCAGATCCTCGAGGAGCGCACAGTCGGCGCCGAGCTGGGCGCGGACTCGATCCATGCCGGAACGGTCGCGAGCATTGTCGGCGTCGCCCTCGTGATCGTCTTCATGGTGCTGTTCTACGGCCTCTTCGGAATCTTTGCCGACATCGCGCTGATGTTCAATCTGTGCCTGATGCTGGGCGCCTTGTCGGTGCTTGGCGCGACCCTAACGTTGCCTGGCATAGCCGGCATCGCTCTGACAATGGGCATGGCGGTTGATGCGAACGTGTTGATCTACGAGCGCATCAAGGAGGAATTGCGCAGCGGGCGTACGGTGCTGTCCTCGCTCGAAGCGGGCTTCACCCGTGCCTTCGGCACGATCCTCGACAGCCATGTGACGACGTTGGTTGCCGGCATCCTGCTTTACTGGCTGGGCTCCGGGCCGGTGAAGGGCTTTGCCGTCACCTTGAGCATCGGCGTTTTGACCTCGCTGTTTTCGGCGATCCTCGTGACCCGGCTGCAGATCGTCACTTGGCTGCGCCGCTACAAACCAAAGGCTATTCCTCTGTGATGCGACCCCTCATTGTCATTCGCCGGGTGCCAAAGATCGATTTCATGCGATGGCACCTGCTCGGCTTCCTTTTTTCCGGGCTGTTGTCGATCGCGACCATCGCGGTGTTCCTGACGGCCGGGCTCAATTACGGCATCGATTTCACCGGCGGCACGCTCATAGAGGTACGGGTGACGGGCGGGCCCGCCGATCTGGCCGGGATGCGGACAAAGCTCGATGCGCTGCATGTCGGCGAGCCGTCCTTGCAAGGCTATGTCGACAAGACGACCGCCGAGTGCGCCTCGTCGCCGCCCTCCTGCGTCTTGATCCGGCTGCCGGAGCAGCCGGGCGGCGATGCGGCGCAAATGAAAGTCGTGCAACAGGTGCGTGACGCGCTCGGTCCCGGCGTCGAGTATCGCCGCACCGAAGTCGTCGGGCCCAGCGTCGGCAGCGAATTGATCCGGGCAGGCGTGCTGGCGACCGTGCTCGCGCTGGGCGCGATCATGGTCTATGTCTGGTTTCGCTTCGAGTGGCAATTCGGTGTCGGGGCGACGCTCGCGACCTTGCACGACGTCATTACGACGGTCGGGCTCTTTGCGATATTTCAGCTCGAGTTCAACCTGACCACTCTGGCGGCGATCCTGACGATCGCGGGCTATTCGATCAACGACACCGTCGTGATCTACGACCGGATGCGCGAGTCGATGCGGAAATATCGCACGATGCCGTTCGGCGACCTGATCAACCTTGCCCTGAACGAGACCCTGTCCCGCACGATCCTGACCGTCGCGACCACCGCGTTGGCCGTGTTGGCGCTCCTCTTCCTTGGCGGCGAGGTGTTGCGCGGGTTCAGCATCGCGATGCTGTGGGGCATTGTCATCGGCACCTATTCTTCGCTCTTTATCGCTGCGCCGTTGCTCTATTACGTGCAGCCCAACCGGCGCGCGATCGCCCGCGAGCGCGAGACCGAAGACGCTGCGCCGGAACGCGCCTCGCGCTGACGGCCGCGAGACTGGCGGCGACGGAAACCTGATCGCCATGGAATTGACCGCGGTCAGCCCGGCCGGGCGGCAGATCATCGAGCGCTACGCGGCGAGCGGGTTCCGCGTCAGCGGCGTGGTCTATCAAGGCCCGGTGATGGTGTTTCCCGACCGCACGATGCAATGGCCGGAGGCGGCGCTGACCGCCGAAAGCCTCGCACCGGTCATCGAACATGGCGGGATCGAATTGCTGCTGCTCGGGGTGGGGCGGCGCATCGTCCCCGTCGCGGCGGGCCTGCGCGCCTCGTTGAAGGCCGGGGGTGTCGCGCTCGAGGTCATGGATACCGGCGCGGCCTGCCGCACCTACAATGTATTGCTCGCGGAGGATCGCCGCGTCGCGGCCGCATTGCTGCCGCCCGTCTAGCGAACCGCACAACCGGATCGCTGCTGGCACGCTCTTTGCACTTGCTACGGGCAGAAAGGAGGCGGCTCGGTCATGGCGGCGGACGGCAGCGCAGTCTTTGGCGTCGTTGGCATCGGCCATAATGGTGGGCCGCCGCTCGACCGCGGCGCTGGCTGGCGGCATTTCTGCTGGAAAAAAGCCTATGCCAGCGCCTGGAAAACACCGCCGCGCGAGATCGCCCTCGCTCGCCTCGCCCGCGCCGAGGCGCTCAGTATGAGCTATCGCGAATACACCGCAACTATCCTTGATACGGGCGTGCACCGGTAGAACGAAGCCCCGCCGGAGCGGGGCTTCTCCGGTTGCACGATTCAGCGCGCCTTCACCTTTGCCAGGTTCTGCGCGACAAAATCCCAGTTCACGAGATGATCCAGAAAGGCCTCGACGAAATCGGGCCGCCGGTTCTGGTAATCGAGATAATAGGCGTGCTCCCAGACATCGCAGGTCAACAGCGCGGTCCGCCCGAGCGCGACCGGGTCGATCCCGTTCAGTGTGTGGGTGATCTTGAGCTTGCCTTTGTCCGCGACCAGCCAGGCCCAGCCGCTGCCGAACTGCTCGACGGCGGCTTTTTTGAAATCCTCCTCGAATTTGTGAAACCCGCCGAGATCGCGCTCGATCGCCTGGGCGATGTCGCCCTTCGGGGCGCCGCCGCCATTGGGCTTCATGCAGTTCCAGAAGAAATTATGGTTCCACACCTGGGCGGCGTTGTTGAACACCTTGGTCTTTGAGTCGTCCTTGTAGGTGGCCTTGATGATCTCCTCGAGCGACTGGCGCTCGAACGGCGTGCCTTCGATCAGCTCGTTCAGCGTGTTGACATAGGTCTGGTGGTGCTTGCCGTGATGAAACTCCAGCGTCTTTGCCGAGGTGTACGGTTCCAGCGCATTTTTGGGGAAGGGCAGGGGTGGTAGTTCGAAAGCCATGACTATCCTCTCACCGTTGTTCCAGGTGATCTTCGAGCGAGCGGTTGTGCGAAATTCGTTACCTAGTGAAACGCAGCCGCTTGGTGCGCGTTCCGGCCCGCCGCCAGACGAATCCCCGCTGGCTGACCTGGTGCGCCGGCACGATCGCGACCGCTATCAGACCGCGTTGTTTGCGCCGGCCGAGCGGCGCGGCGCCTTGCTCGCGCTCTACGCCTTCAATTACGAAATCGCGCGCGTGCGCGAGATTGTCAGCGAGCCGATGCTGGGTCAGATCCGCCTGCAATGGTGGCGTGAGGTATTGGACGCGGCCTATGCCGGGACGCCGCCGCGCTCGCATCCGGTTGTCGTGCCCCTAGCGGCGGCCATTCGCGAATTCGAGTTGTCGCGCGGGTATTTTGACCGACTGATCGATAGCCGCGAGCGCGATCTGGCCGATGTGCCGCCGGCGAGCCTGGCCATTCTCGAAGCGTATGCCGAGGAAAGCTCGGCTTCGCTGATCCATTTGGCGCTCGAGGTGCTCGGTATGCGCCCGCCCGCGCTGGACGCGGTCGCACGGCATGTCGGGATCGGCTACGCGCTCACCGGGCTGCTGCGCGCGATGCGCTTCCACGCGCAAGCCGGCCGCACTTACATTCCGGTCGATATCGCGCAGCGAGAAGGGCTCGATCCCGGCGATTATGCCGCCGGACGGGCCGGCCCGGCGTTGCGCGCGGTGGTGCGCGCAATTGCCAATACGGCAGCATCGCATTTGCGCGCCGGCCGCGAGTCTCCCGGCGAGATACCTCGATCCGCGCTTGCCGCGCTATTGCCTGCCGTGGTGGCGAGCCGTCATCTCGCGCGATTGCAGCAGGCCGGGTACGATCCCTTCGCGCCCGCGCTTGCCGCCCCGGATCCTTTGCAGATCTGGCGCCTCAGCTTGGCCGCACTGCGCGGCCGTTTTTAGGTCAACCTGAAGCGGCGGGATCGAACCGCTCGACATCGATCTCGCCCGCTCGTTGCCGCATCGAATAGCTGTCGTACCAAGCTTGCATGCGCAACAGCGTATCCATGTTGACCCCGAACGCCTTCTCGACTCGCAGCGCCATTTCCGGCGATAGCGCAGCCTTGCCGTTCAGCAGATCGGATAATGTGGCTCGCCGCACTTTGAGGACCTCTGCCGTTCGCGCGACTGAGAGGCCAAGCTCGTCGAGAATTTCCTCGCGAATGAACGTGCCGGGATGCGGCGGCCGCATGCCGATCTTCACAGGCGCATCGACCATCAATGGTAATCCTCTAAATCCGAATTGCAGATCTCACCTTCCTCGAGATCGAACGTGATCCGCCAATTACCCGAGACGGAGATGCTCCACGTTCCGGCACGAGCGCCCGTCAGTTGGTGGATGCGCCAACCTAGCGGGCCAGCAACGCCACTCATGTCCTCGGCCGCGACGAGAGCCGCAAGAATATTGCGGATGCGGTTTATGAGATCGCGCCGAATGCCTCGGTGATCATCCTCTTCCAAAAAGCGCCGCAAACCGCGATCGCGGACACTTCGAATGACCATCGTAAATATGTACGGTTTTACCGTACGAAGTCAAGCGCCGGCGGGTTTCTCCAGCGGGAAGCGGAGCCCGCCATCGTGCAAATGACAGGCGGCCCAATGGCCCGGCGCGGCCTCGCGCAAGACCGGCGCCTCGCTTCGGCAGCGCGCCATCGCATAGGCGCAGCGCGTATGGAAATGGCATCCCGAGGGCGGGTTGATCGGGCTCGGCACATCGCCCGTCAGGATGACGCGACTGCGTCCCTTGGCGCGCGCCTTCGGGATCGGCACCGCGGACAGCAACGCCTCGGTGTAGGGGTGCAGCGGCATCTCGAACAGGCTCGTCTTGTCGGTCAGCTCGACGATCCGGCCGAGATACATGACGGCGACGCGATCGCTGATGTGCTCCACCACCGCGAGATCGTGCGCGACGAACAGGTAGGACAGCTTGAACTCGTCCTGCAGATCCATCAGCAGATTGATGATCTGCGCCTGGATCGAGACATCGAGCGCGGAGACGGGCTCGTCGCCGACGATCAGCTCGGGGTTTAGCGCGAGCGCCCGCGCGATGCCGATGCGCTGGCGCTGCCCGCCCGAGAATTCGTGCGGATAGGAGCTCATCAGCTCGGGCCGGAGCCCTACCCGCTCGAAGAGAGCGGCGACCCGGTCGCGGCGCTCCTTCGCGTCCCCGATACCGTGGATCACCAGGGGCTCGCCCACGATCTCGCCGGCCGACATGCGCGGATTTAAAGAGGCGTAGGGATCCTGGTAGATCATCTGCATCTGCCGCCGGTACGGCAGCATGTCGTCGCGGTCGAGACCGGTGATGTCGCGGCCGTGGACGATGATCTTGCCGTCGGTTGGCTCCAGCAATTTCAGCAGCGTGCGGCCGACCGTCGACTTGCCACAGCCGCTCTCGCCGACGAGACCCAGCGTCTCGCCGCGCCGGATCTCGAACGACACCCCATCGACCGCATAGACCTGCCCCGAGAGGCGCGAGAAGACGCCCTTGGTGATCGGGAAGTGTTTTTTGAGCCCTTGCACCGCGACGAGCGGCTCGGCCCCGTTGCCATGTCCTGGTTCCGCGGCGCTCATGCCGCCGCTCCATTGAGGCGGTCGGCATGCCAGCAGGCGACCCAATGCCCGGGCCGCCGCTCTTCCAGCGGTGGGTAGGCGGCGCGGCATTCGTCGGTCGCAAAGCGGCAGCGCGGCGCAAACGTGCAGCCCTGCGGCAGGTCCGCGAGCGACGGCACGATCCCCTTGATCTCGCTGAGCCGCGCCCGCTGCTTTCGGAGATGCGCGGCCACTTCGAGGTTGGGCACCGAGCCGAGCAGGCCTTTTGTGTAGGGGTGGAGCGGCATATCGAACAAATCGTCGGCGCTGGCCTCCTCGACCTTGCGGCCGGCATACATGACGACAACCCGGTCGGCGTTTTCGGCGACGACGCCCATATCGTGCGTGATCAAGACGATTGCGGTGCCGGTCTTCTGCTGCAGCTCGCGCATCAGATCGAGGATCTGCGCCTGGATCGTCACGTCGAGCGCCGTCGTCGGCTCGTCGGCGATCAGCAATTTCGGGTTGCAGCACAACGCCATCGCGATCATCGCTCGCTGCCGCATCCCGCCCGACAGCTGATGCGGATAAGCGTGTACCCGCCGCTCCGGCTCGGGGATATGGACGCGGCGCAGCATTTCGGTGGCTTCGTCCATCGCTTCCCGCCACGACATCCCGCGGTGCTGCACCATCGCCTCGCCGATCTGCCGCCCGATGGTCAGGAGCGGGTTCAGCGAGGTCATCGGCTCCTGGAAGATCATCGAAATGTCGTTGCCGCGGATCGCCTCCATCTCCACTTCGCCGAGATCGAGCAGATTGCGGCCATCGAAATGGATGGCGCCGCCGACAATACGTCCCGGCGGGCTCGCGACCAGCCGCAGGACGGAAAGCGCCGTGACGCTTTTCCCGCAGCCGCTCTCGCCGACGACCCCAAGCGTCTCACCACTCTTGACGTTGTACGACACACCGTCAACCGCCCGCACGGCCCCGGCCGCCGTGAAGAAATGCGTCTGCAAATTGTCGATGTCGAGGACCGTCCGGGCTTGCATCGCGCCGGGCATGATGGCCGGCTTTTCCGCCGGAGCTGCTTCATTCAAGGGTGACACCCGCCTGTTCAATGATATTTTCAAGCCGCAGAGTAGATTGCAGACATATCAGAGCACGTTAGGATCGGCTCTGAAAAGATGCCTAGGGGAGGGATGCCGATGACTGACGGGCCTGTTTCGCGTTCTGGCTGGAACCGCCGCGATTTCCTGAAGACCAGCGCCGCAGCCGCTGCCGGCGCCTATGCGATGCGCTGGGGCCCAGCCCTCGCCGCCGACGTGCCGTTCGAATTCGACGGCTCCAAATTCCAGCTGGCCGCGCCCGAGCCGAACCCGAAGCGGGGCGGGGTCCTTCGCTACGGCATCACGATGCGGCCGCCGCATTTCGACGTGCATCAGTCCGGGACAATCAACAATCTCGGCTCGCAGGGCTGCATGTTCGACAATCTGATCCGGCGCGACCCGCGGGACAGCGGCAAGACGATCATCCCCGATCTGGCGCATAGCTGGGAAATCGCCAAGGACGGCAAAACCTACACCTTCCATCTGCGTCAGGGCGTGCAGTTCCATGACGGCGCGGAGCTGACCGCCGAAGATGTGAAGGCCACTTTCGACCGCATCGCCAAGCCGCCGCAGGGGATCGCGATCCCCCGCAGCGTGCTGTTCAAGGCGGTGTCGGAAATCACCGCGCCCGACAAATACACGGTTCAGTTCAAATTGTCCGAGCCACGCCCGGTCAATTTCATCATGTCGGCGATCGCCAGCGGTTGGAATGTCATCGTGCGCAAGAAGACGTTGGAGGACAACAACTACAATCTGCGCAAGGTCGAGATTTATCCCGGCACCGGCCCATTCCGCAGCAAGCAGCGGATCGAAAACGAGAAATGGGTCATGGAGAAGAACCCCAATTACTGGAACAAGGGACTCCCCTATCTCGACGGCGTCGAGTTTTATCACGCGCTGCCGTTCTCGACCGAGCTCGGCTCGTCGATCCTGTCGGGTCGCACCGATTACATCCGCATCACCGACCCGGTGACGGCGCGCAAGGCGAAGGACACGCCCGGCCTGAAGACGATCGCCTTTAATCAGAGCGTCATCCAGGGCTGCTGGGCGAACAGCAAGAAAAAGCCGTTCGACGATCCG
>JBKOVT010000238.1:0-7475 GCA_046724035.1 Pseudomonadota bacterium
CCCCGCCTCATATTCCTTAAAGCGGAAGGGGCCCGAGCCGAGGATGTTCTTCTCAAACCAGTGCGGGTCCTGGTCGAGCATCGCTTTTTTGTAGATGAACGCATAGGGGTCGGCGAGCGCCGGCAGGAATGCCGCGGTCGCAAATTTGAGGTGAAACACGACCGTGTTCGGATCGGGCGCCTCGATCTTGTCGATCATCGAATAATAGCCGCGGCGAGCGCTGATGATGCCCTCGGGCGGATCGACGATCTTGTTCAAGCTGGCGGCGGCATCCGCGGCGGTCAGCCGCGAGCCGTCCGAGAATTTGACGTCGTTGCGTATCGTGAACGCATAAGTCCGCCCGCTATCGGTCGGCTCGGGTATCTCCGTACACACATCGCAGACAAACTCGGTCGTCGAGGCCGGGTTTTCCGGATTCGCGCGGATCAAGACGCTGTAGAACGGCGCCACCGCATGGACAGTGGCGAAGGTCGCCTCGCGGTGACCGTCGAAGCTCGGCGGCGCATCCGCCGGGATCATATAGGTCAGCACCCCGCCGCGCTTCGGCGTTTCATCAGCCAGAACGGGCGCGGCCAGCGCAGGCACAGTTAATAGTGTTGCCGCGTAAAGTGGCAGCCCCGCCCGCATCTCCGCCTCCCTATAGCGCCGGTTGCTTCGTTTTTAGGTACCCTACGCCGACGCGGGATAAGCTGAAACCTGAGCCTGAGAATAGGTTCCGGCGAAGGCCGGGACCCGTTTGTCAGTCGCTTGTGCCTCGGATAAATGGGTCCCAGCCTTCGCCGGGACCTAGAGGGGCGCCGAAGGGCTTCCGCTATGCCACGGATGCCCCGGGACCCTAGAGGCGCGCTATTTGTCGAGCCAGACCGTCGACAAATCCTGGTTCAGGAAATGGCTCGGGCTGATCTTCCAGCCCTTCACATAGGAGCGGTACGGCACGATGCGGTTCCACCAAATGACCTTGGTGGCGTGCGCCTCGATGTCCATCACCTGTTTCTGGAAATCGACCATCAGCGCGTGCTGCTTCTGCGGATCGCTTTCGTGCAGCAGCTTGTCGTGGAGCGCCGTCACCTTCGGGTCGTCGTAAAACCCGTAGTTCTCGTCGGAGCTCGGCAGGTAGGCGCCGACATCCAGGACCGGGTTCACGGTGGCGCGGCAGATCGGGTAGTGCACGACATCGTATTGGGCGCTGCGCATCGCTTGGAACCACGGGCCGGTCGCGACGACCTTTTGCGTCACCTTGACGCCGATCTTGCTCCACTGATCGACGAGCCAGATGCCGACATATTTGTAGGGCTGGTCGACATCGCGATTGAGCAATTCGAAGCTGAGATTTTCTGCGCCCGCTTCCTTCAACAGGCGTTTCGCCTCGGCGCGGGATTTTTCGATGTCGGGCCAGAACCCGGCCATTTGCTGCAGCTCGTCCTTGGTCGCGGCGAGCGGCGAACCCGGGAAGACGATGCCGCCCACCGTTTTGACGACCGCGATCTTCGATAATGCCGGCGCACCGCCCCAGCGATCGATCGCCAGTGTCAGCGCGCGCCGCACCCGGGCGTCGTCGAACGGCTTTTTCTTGTGGTTGAAGAACAGGTCGCTGCCGCAGTTCCAATCGCTTTCCTGTACCGTGATCTGGTCGCCGAGCGCTTGCTTCAGCTCGTCGCGCGAGGAGGGCGGCAGGCCGCGGAAATCAATCGCCGCCTTGTCGGCGCGGATCGCCGCGATCCGTGTCGCTTCCTTCGGCGCGAAGATCCCCTCGATCCCGTCGAGATACGGCAGCCCTTTGTGGTGATAGTCGGCGAAGCGCTCGCCTTTGATCGATTGGCCGGCGTCATAGCTGACGAACTTGAACGGGCCGGAGCCCATGATGTTCTTTTCGTACCAATGCTGGTCCTTATCGAGAATCTCTTTCTTGTAGATGAAATTGAATGGGTCGGCGATCGCGGGAATAAACGCGGTGGTGGCGAATTTGAGCCGGAACACGACCGTCTTCGGGTCCGGGTTCTCAACTTTCTCGACGAATGGCTTGTAGTTGGCCGAGCGGGCGCTGGCGACGCCCTCCGGCGGGAAGATGATGCGATTCCAACTGGCGGCCACGTCGGCGGCGGTCAGCGGCGAGCCGTCGTGAAACTTGACTCCGTCGCGGATCGTGAAGGTGTAGGTCTTGCCGTCATCGGTCGGCTTCGGCATTTCGGTGCACAGATCGCACACGAAGTCGTTGGACGCCGGGTTCTCCGGATTGACCCGGACCAAGAGGCTGTAGAATGGCGCGACCGGATGGATCATCGCGAAGGTCTGCTCGCGATGACCATCGAAGCTCGGCGGTGCATCGGCGGCGATCAGATAGGTCAGCGTGCCGCCCTGCTTCGGCTCGTCGGTCGCCTGCGCGGCCGCGCTCAACCCGGTAACAAGCGCGACGGCAGCCGCGGCGATCAGAAACCTCCGCATTCGATCCTCGCTGTTTTTTGTCTTAGTTGATAACGTCGCAGGCGGCCCAATGGCCCGGCCGCAATTCTCGCAATTCCGGTCGCACCCGCTTGCACTGCTCGATCGCCAGCGGGCAGCGCGGATGAAAGACGCAGCCCGGCGGCGGATTGATCGGGCTCGGAACCTCGCCTCTGACAGGCTGAAAGGCCCGCTCGGCCTCGACCGCCGGATCCGGCACCGGTACGGCGGCGAGCAAGGCCCTCGTGTAGGGGTGCAGCGGATCGTCGAACAGCTCGTCGCACTCGGCGAGCTCGACGACGCGGCCGAGATACATGACCGCGACACGCTGACAAAGATGCCGCACGACCGACAGATCGTGCGCGATAAAGAGATAGGTCAGGTTGAATTTGTCGCGGAGATCCTCGAGCAGATTGATGATCTGCGCCTGGATCGACACATCGAGCGCCGACACCGCCTCGTCGCAGACGATGAACTCCGGGTTCAGGGCCAGGGCGCGGGCGATGCCGACCCGCTGGCGCTGACCGCCCGACATCTCATGCGGATAGCGGTCGGCGAAATTCGGGTTGAGGCCGCACACCGACAACAGCTCGCGCACGCGATCGGCGCGGCGGCGCGGGTCTTTCTCGACGCCGTGCACCATCATCGGCTCGCCGATGATCGAGCCGACCTTCTGGCGCGGATTGAGCGAGCTGTACGGGTCCTGGAAGATGACTTGGATGCGGCGGCGCAACGCCACCAACTCGCGGCGGTCGAGCCTCGCGATATCGATCCCGTCGTAGAGGATTTCGCCGGCGGTCGGCTTTTCGAGGCGCAGAATGCAACGCCCCATTGTCGTCTTGCCGCAGCCGCTCTCGCCGACCAGTCCGAGGGTCTCGCCGCGCTGGATCGCCAGATCGACCCCATCGACCGCTTTCACGTCGCCGATATGGCGGCGCGCGATCATGCCCTCCGTCACCGGAAAGTGCATGCGGAGGCCGCGCACCTCCAGAAGCGGCTGCGCTTCGGCGCTCGCGACCGTCATGCCGCGCCCGCCGTGACGTCGAGCTCATGGCTGCGGAAACAGGCGGAGAGCTGGCCCGGCGTGCCGGCCGGCGCCAATGGCGGCTTGGCCTCGGCGCATTTCTCGATGGCAAATCGGCAGCGTGGCCGGAACGAGCAGCCGCGGTCGAGCCGGGTCAAATCGGGCGGCTGCCCCTCGATCGGATCGAGGCGGGCCTGACGGGGCCGGTCGAGCCGCGGCACCGAGCGCAATAGCGCGATCGTGTAGGGGTGGCGCGGGTTGTGGTAGAGCGCCGCGGCCGCGCCGCTCTCGACGATGCGCCCGGCATACATGACGTTGACGCGTTGCGCGTAGCGGGCGACGACGCCCAGATTATGCGTGATGATGATCAGCGCGACACCGAGCTGCCGCGTCAGCTTCTGCATCAGCTCGAGGATCTGCGCCTGGATCGTCACATCGAGCGCGGTCGTCGGCTCGTCGGCGATGATCAATTTCGGGTCGCAGGCCAGCGCGATCGCAATCATGATGCGCTGGCGCATGCCACCCGAAAGCTGGTGCGGGTATTGCTCCAACCGGCGTTTGGCGTCGGCGATGCCGACGAGACCCAACAGCTCGACCGCGCGCTGGTCGGCGGCGGCGCGGTCCATGCCGCGATGCTGCTCCAGCGTTTCGGTAATCTGACGCCCGATCGTCAAGACCGGGTTCAGCGAGGTCATCGGCTCCTGGAACACCATGCCGATCTCGCTGCCGCGCATCCGGCGCATCTCCTCTTCGGAGAGCGTCATCAGATCGCGGCCGGCAAACCATACCTCGCCGCCGGTGATGCGGCCGGGCGGGTCAGGGATAAGGCGCATGATCGACAGCGCGCCGACCGATTTGCCGGAGCCGCTCTCGCCGACGATCGCCACCGTCTCTCCTGGATCGACGGTGTACGAAATCCCGTCGACGGCGCGGACGATCCCCGCGCCGGTGCGGAATTCGGTATGCAATTCCTTGACTTCCAGGAGCGGCGGCACGCCCACATTCCTCCCGTTCATGGTTTGGGCAGGTTGGTAGCCGTTGCCCGGCAAGGCTGTCAACGACGCTTCCGGGTAGGGGGTCGTTGCGCCGCAGCCGGTTCTGCGCTTAGCTCCGCCGCGCCTCGGATATACGGGTCAGGGAGGAGCAATGGCAGACGCGAAATGGGCGATCCGCGGCGAATACATGGAAAGCTGCAATTGCGACTACCTCTGCCCTTGCATCTACACGAACCCGCAGGGGCCGGTGACCTACGATAATTGCTACGCCGTCCTGGTCTTTCGCATCGATGATGGGGATTTCGACGGGACCCGCCTCGACGGGTGCAAATTCGCCTTTGTGCTGCGCTCCGGCAAGGTCATGGCGGACGGCAATTGGGTCTTCGGTGTCATCGTGGACGAGGGCGCCAACGCCAGCCGGCGCGCCGCTCTGGCCCGGCTCGCCGGGGGTGAGGCGGGCGGCACGCCGGAGCTGATCCGCACCAACCTTGTCGGCGATTTCCGCGGCGTCGAATACAAGCCGATCGAGTTCCACGTTGCGGGCCACAATCGGCGCGCCGCGGTGCCGGGCCTGTTCACTTTCGAGGTCGACGGCGTCCTGTCGCGCAACCGCAGCGGCGAGCCGCTTTACATCGACAATGCGGGACACCCGGCCGGCCGCCGCCTCGCTCTGGCCCAGGCCAAGGAATTGCAGGTGCACGCTTTCGGGCTCGATCTCGATCTGGCCGGCAAGGGGAATAACGGGCATTTCGCGCCCTTCTCCTGGACCAACTGAGCGGTTGCGCATGCTTGTCAAGGCGACCGGGGCGCAGGCGCGCGCGATCCTCGGCGCGATGGCCAATATTGCCGCGGTGCATGGCGATGCGCGCATTACCGCCGCCGATCGCGCCAGCCTCGCCGCGGCCTATCGCTTTGTGCTGCGCCAGCCCGAGCCTCTCGACTGCGGCGATCCGACAGCATTGCCGGGTCCGAGCCCAAGCGAGCTCGCAGCGGTGCTGTCCGGCCGCGCGCTCGCCACCGAAGCCGCTCACATGCTGACGATCATGGCTTTTGTCGATGGCAGCCTCGACGCGGCGAAGATCAGGGCGGTCCTCGACTACACCGCGGCGCTCGGCATCGACGAACCTTACATGCGGGAGATCACGGAAACGGCGCAGGGCCATGTGGCTTGCGCGCTCGCGGACATGACGCGGCAAAATCTCGAAAGCATCACCGGCCGGCCTTGGGCCGACGAGGATGCCATGGCGTGGTTTCTGCCGTATCGCGGCGACCGGGCGGACCCGGCCTTAGCAGCGCGCTATCGCGGGCTCGCCTCGCTGCCGGCCGGCACGCTGGGCCGGGAATATTGGGAGCAGTATCAGCGGAACGGCTACTCCTTCCCGGGCGAGCCGAACGGGCTCAACGAGGCGTTCGCGACGCCCCACGACTGCACGCATGTGCTGAGCGGCTACGACACCTCGCCGCGCGGCGAGCTCCTGGTATCGACCTTCACCGCGGCGATGCACCCGTCGCGCCCGATGGAGGGCCACATCCTGCCAGTCATCTTCAGCTGGCATTTGGGGATCAGATCAACGATGTTGCCGGCTCGGCGGTCGGCGCGCTGGACCCGCGCGAATTCTGGCATGCCTGGGCGAGGGGCGCGGCGATCACCGAGGATCTGTTCGCGCCGGGCTGGGATTTCTGGGGCTGTGTCGAGGAGCGCGTCGCCGCGCTGCGGGACCGCTACGGGATACCGCCCCTGGCCGAATGACGGGACGCTGGGTCAGCGCTTGCTGCGCAGCAGGAACTCGCGGCCAGCCTTGACCATCGGCTCGCCGTCATAGGCGATGATGTCGGCGGTCGCGTAAGTCTCGCTCCACAATTCGGGCAGGTAGGAGCCGGTGCCGATGACGTCGATCGGCGCGTTGGCGGCCGCCATCATCCGGCACTTCTCCGGGCCAAAGCCCGAGCTGGCGACGATGCGCGCATTGGGAAAGCCGGCTTCGTTCAGCACCTGGCGCATTCGCCAGATTGCGGCGGCGGTGACGCCAGTGCCGACGAGGTAGCGCAACTCCGCCTCGGTGCGGTAGCCGCGGATCGATTGCGGCGCGTGGTTCTCCAGTACTTCGTACGATCGAGCGAGGTCGAGCCCCTCGCAATACCGGCCGCCCGGCGTATCCATCCGGAAGGCAAGCTTTGCGGCAGCAGCGAGCTCCGGGAACCGGCGGCAGACCTCGACCGCATCGCTCGTCTCACGCCCGAAATAATCGACGAGCACGGTCAGGGACTCGTCGGGGAAGGTTTCGTGGAACATCTCGGCTGCGCGCAAGGTCGAGCCGGCATAGCCAATCAAGGCATGCGGCATCGTACCCATGCCGTGCTCCTTGCCGAAATATTGGGCGGTCGCTTCGGTGGCGCAGCCGACAAAACCGACCGCGCCGGCAACGCGCTTCGCATGCTCGGAGCCGACCGAGGCGGCATAGGCCATCATGTCTGCCATCTCGGCGCCGGCGCAGTGGCGTGCATCCATCGCGAGGAACGCCACTTTCGGCAAGTCGGCGCACATCGCCGAAGCGTTATAGGCCGCGACGCAGGCCGGCCCGAGCTTTTGCAGCAGCACGGTTTCGAGATCGACGAGGTGAAAGAGCGGGCCGCTCACATAGAGGATCGGCTCGCCGGCGCCGACCCATGAGCCCTCGGCATGGTTCACCTCGATCTCGAAACGGATGCCGCGCTTGGCCCCCATCCCTTCGAGAAAATCGAGGGCAAAGCGCGGCGCGCTGATGACGGGCCGGCGCATAAAGACGGCATAGCTCGCCTCGCGATCGCCGAACCGGCCGACAATCGCTTTCGACTTCAGAAAATAGCTATCGGTGCGCTTTGCGAGATCGTCCATGACATAGTTGTGTCATCAACGGCCCCTCTCCCGCAATGCGGGAGAGGGGGACGCGTCCTCAGTCGTCGGAGGCGAGGCGGCCGCCCAGGGCAAAGCCGTTCGCGCCGCGCTGGCGCTCGCGCTTCAACGCCTCGGCGATCTC
>JBKOVT010000311.1:0-14285 GCA_046724035.1 Pseudomonadota bacterium
TCGCCGCAATATCGCGACATCCAGCAGCAGCTCCAGCAACCGACCCGATAAACCTTCTCCCGCTATGCGGGAGGGCTTTCCTGAGCGACCTGCATCCAATCCGGCTGCATCGGGGTGAGCGTTGCACGGCCCGCCGAAAGCGGCTGGCCTGCGGCAACCGCATCCAGCCGCAGCAGAGCGAGCCCTAAACCGTCCCGGCTCGACCGCATTTCCCCCGCATCCTTTCCACCGAACGTCACTTCGGTATCCGGCGGCGCCGGACCGTCGATCCGCACCGGGAAGAGGCGCTTCTTGATCAGGCCGCGGTATTTTGTGCGGGCCGTCAGCTCCTGGCCGATGTAGCAGCCCTTCTGCCAATCGACGCCGTTCAATTCGTCGAAACCGGATTCGAGCAGGATGGATTTTTCGAGCACGAGATCGCGGCTGCCGTCGGGAATGCCGAGCGCGAGGCGGTGCCGGTCATAAGCCGCGAAATCGGCTTCGGCCAAACCCGCCTCCGCCAACGCGCCGCGAATCCGGTCGCGCGGCAGGATCACCCGCGCGCCGAGCGCCGTCAGCCGGGGATCGACAAAAGCCAGGCCCTCACCGAACGCTCGCGCCGCACCGGCCGTTTCGGGCAGGCCCAGCGCCGCTGGAGCACCATCGCCGAAGACCGCAGCCACCGCCAGATCCGGCAAGTCGTCGATTGCCACCTTGGCGCGCAGCCGGTACATCGATAGGCGCCGTTTCAGATCGGCGAGCCGCGCCGCCTCGGCGTCGAGCCAGATCGCGTCGCCCGTTCCGGCCATGATGAAATCGTGAAGATATTTCCCTTGCGCGGTCAGCAGGGCCGCGTAGACGGCGCGGTCGGGCGAGACCTTCTCGACATCGTTCGAGACGAGGCCTTGCAGGAAAGCGCGGCTATCCGGGCCCGACACGGCAAGGATGCCGCGATCCTCCAAAACGACAAAGCTGGCCTGTGGCATCGCGCCCGATCCGTTACAGTCCCGCGATGAATTTAGGAACCTGGGCGGCCCGCCGCTACCTCTGGCCGGCCGCGCGCACGCCGGAGCGCGAGCCGGCCGATGTCGCCGAGAGCTCGCTCTTCGTGGCAAACCGCTCGTCGCGCGACGCCTCGGTGACGCTCGGCCTCGTCCTGCCGGGCGATACGGTCCTTTATCTTTTGCTGCCGCTGCATGCCGCGGTGTTCGGGGTGACCTTGCCGGAGGCGGGTCTGCTGCTCGCCGCAAACCGGCTGGTACGGATCGCCGGCTATGGCTGGGTGGCGCGCGGCTATCACCGCTTTGGCCCGCGTGCCGCCTGCCTCGCCGCGACGCTCGGGGCCGCGGCCGCGACGCTCGGCTACGCGCTGACGACAGGCCTCATTCCGCTGTTGCTGGCGCGGCTGCTCTGGGGGCTGTCTTTTGCCGCGCTGAATATCGCGACGCAGGCCCTGGCGACCGCCGAAGCGGTGGGCGCGGGCCGGCGCAGCGGCCGCTCGCGCGCGATCATCTCGACCGGGCCGATGCTGGGGCTGCTGTTTGCCGCGATCTTCGCCGACATGATCGGGCCCCGCGCGGTGTTCCTGATGCTTGGGGTCATTGCTCTGTTGGCGCTACCGGTCGCGGTACGGCTGCCGTCCGGCCCGGGCCAGAGATTGCGGGCACCGGGCCGCCGGCTGACCTGGCCGTCGCCGCTCGATCTGTGGGCGTTTGTACAGGGTCTGACGCTCGACGGCGTCTTTGTTGTCGGCTTGTCGGTGCTCGCCGCCGCCGTGATGCCCGAGGGCGCGACGTTGGCGGCAGGCGTCTCGCTGGCCCTGCGCTATGTCGCCGAGATCGTGCTGGGGCCACCCGGCGGAATCGTCGCCGAACGCTGGGGCGCCAAGCGCGCGCTCGTCGCGATCTCGCTGGCCTCGGCCGTTGGTTATGCCGCGATCGGGGGCGAGGCGGTATGGACCGGGGTCATCGCGGTTGTCTTGCTGCGCGGCCTCGCCTCGCCCTTGCCGGCGCTCGTCGCCGCCATTGCGAATCCCGGCGCCGCGCGGGTGCCGGCGATAGCCGCGATGGCGACCTGGCGCGATCTCGGCGCCGGCATCGGGCCGCTGATCGCCGGGCTCGTGTTGCCGCTCGCACCCTTGGCGCTTTATGCCGGTGCCGCCTTGCTGTTGGCCCTGGTCACGCTGGCTTTTGCCCGATTGCAGCCGACGCGCTGGCAGTGGAGCGGCTGAACTGCTGGAGCCGCGGCATGGCGGTTTTGCGCTGAGGAGGCTATTAAAGGGCCGAGATTGGCCATGCGCATCCTGTTCGTTACCGCGACCCGCATCGGCGACGCCGTGCTGTCGACCGGTATTCTGTCCCATCTGATCGCCCGCTTTCCCGATGCCCGGCTGACGATCGCCGCCGGCCCGGCCGCGGCGCCGCTGTTCGCGGCTGTCCCCGGCCTCGAACAGCTGATCGCGGTACATAAGCGGCGCTGGGCCTTGCATTGGCCGGCGCTCTACGCGCGGACGGCCGGCCGCCGCTGGGACGTGATAGTGGATTTGCGCGGCTCGGCATTGGCTTGGCTGATCTGGGCCCGCGAGCGCTTTGTCATCGGCAAGGGCGACCCGGCGGAGCATTGCGTCCGCCAGCTCGGCCGGCAGCTCGGCCTCGATCCGCCGCCGAGCCCGGTCGTCTGGACCATGCCGGCGCATGATCGCGCCGCCGAGGCGCTGGTGCCGCCCGGCAGCCCCGTCCTGGCGATCGGCCCCGCCGCCAATTGGCGCGGCAAAGAGTGGCGGGCCGAGCGCTTCGCCGAGCTGGCGCAGCGCTTGACCGCGCCCGACGCGCCTTTCGCCACGGCGCGGGTCGCGGTGCTGGCGGCGGCGCATGAACGGCCGCAAACGGCGCCGCTGCTGACCGCTCTGCCGCCAGCGCGGATCATCGATCTCGTCGGACGGACCGATCTGCTGACGGCTGCCGCCGTGTTGCGGCGCTGCGCCCTGTTCATCGGCAACGACACCGGCCTGATGCATCTCGCCGCGGCTTCCGGTACGCCGACCCTCGGCCTCTTCGGCCCGAGCCCGGTCGAACGCTACGCGCCCTGGGGCCGCTACACCGCCGTCGCCGTGACGACGCCGTCGGGGACCGCGCTCTACCCGCCCGGTTTCGATCACCGTACGACCGACACGCTGATGGACAGCCTCTCGGTCGCCGAGGTCGAGAGGGCGGCTCGCGATTTATGGCAGCGGGCGCTGAGCCAGGCCGCATGAGCGCGACCGATACGGCCATCGCCGCGCCTGTCGAGGCGGCACCCGCCATCCCGCGCCTGTCGGCGCTCGTCGTGGCCCATAACGAGGAAGCGCAGCTCGCCGACTGCCTGGCGCGGCTAAATTTCGCTGACGAGATCGTCGTCGTGCTCGACCGCTGCACCGATCGCTCGCGCGACATCGCGCGCGAGTTCACCGGCAATATCGTCGAAGGCGCGTGGGAGCGCGAAGGCCCCCGCCGCAACACCGGGATCGGCGCCTGCCATGGCGAATGGATCCTCGAGATCGACGCCGACGAGCGTGTCTCTCCCGAACTCGCGGCCGAGATCCGCGCCGCCGCCGAACATTCGCCGGCCGACTGGCACCTGATCCCGATCGACAATTACATCGGCGATCGGCTCGTGCGCTGGGGCTGGGGCGCATCGTTTGGCCGCTCCGCGCATGCCGCGCTGTTCCGCAAGGACGCCAAGCGCTGGGGCGATCAGCGCGTCCATCCGGCGGTGCGCTTGTCCGGCACGAAAGGGCCGGCGCTTGCGGCGCGTCTCAACCATCACGTCGACCGCAACATCTCCGACATGCTGCGCCGGCTCGACCGCTATACGAGCCTGCGCGCGCAGGATCTGCGCGACAGCGGCGACATCGGCAGCTTCGCGCAGAATGTGCGTCGCATCCTGTCGCGCTTCTGGAAATGCTATGTCGCCCGGCGCGGCTATCGCGAGGGCGCCTGGGGTTTCCTGATCGCGCTCTGCGCCGCCCTGTATCCAATACTGTCGTATCTCAAGGCCCGCCTCGAGCCCCAGTGATGGTAACGGGGTGATGGCGCATGTGGTGATGGCGGATGACGGCATCGCCTTCGACGGCGCGACGGCCGAAGCAGGGCCCCTCGGCGGCGCCGAGACGGCGTTTGTCGCGCTTGCCGAAGCGCTCGCGGGGCGCGGCCACCGTGTCGAGGCGCGCAGCAATTGCCATGCGCCGCTCTGCCATAACGGCGTCGCCTGGGCGCCGCTCGCGAGCGGTGCTCCGGATGAATGCGATCTCTACATCGGCAATCGCGGCCACCGCGTCATTGGGCTGGCGCCGGAGGCCAAGCGGCGTCTGTTTTGGCTCCATAACCCAGCCGGCTATTTGCGAAAGCCGCGGTTTCTGTGGCGTCTTGCCCGGTATCAGCCGACCCTGGTTACAACCGGCCTTTATCACGCGTCCACCGTGCCGCGATCGGTGATTCTGCGGGGGCTCGAGATCATCCCCTACGGCATTCTCGATGCTTTCCGGCACGCCGAGTTGCGGGAGGCGCCGCCACCGCGAGCCGTCTTCACGTCGAACCCGCTGCGCGGCCTCGACTGGCTGCTCGACCTCTGGGCCGGGCGCATTCGTCCGGCGGTGCCGCAAGCCGAATTGCATATCTTTGCCGGTCCCACGGTCTATCGCGGCGTTGCGGCCGAAAGCGCAGAGAGAATGCAGACCGTGCTCGCGCGCGCCGAAGACATGCAGGCGCACGGTGTTCGCCGGCACACGCCGGTTGGCCGGCAGGCGCTCGCCCTGATGCTCGCCGGTGCTCGCGTCATGCTGTATCGCGGCGATCCCGGCGAAACATTCTGCCTCGCCCTCGCCGAAGCGCAGGCAATGGGTGTCCCGGCGGTCGTGCAGCCGCGCGGCAGCGTCGTCGAGCGCGTCATCGATCGGGTGACCGGCCATATCACCGCGGATGAGGACAGCTTCGCCAACGCGGCGATCGCCTTGCTGCGCGATGACGATCTGTGGCGGCGGTTTCATGCCGAAGCGCTCGCGCGGCAGCGCGGCCAGAGCTGGGACGAGATCGCCGCGCAATTCGAAGCGCTGATCTAGCCCGATGCGGCAGATCCTCGTCATCCGCTATGGCGGCTTTGGCGACATGATCCTCAGCGTGGGTGCGTTTCGCACCATCCGCGCTCATCATGCAGACGATCGCGTGGCCGCGCTAACAATGTCGCGTTTTGCCGGTCTGCTGGAGCAAAGCGGTTATTTCGATGAGGTGCTTCTCGATGAGCGGCTGAAGCCCTGGCAGATCGGCGGCTGGCTCGCGCTCGCCAGGCTCTTGCGCGAGAAGCATGTTGACCGCGTCTATGATTTGCAGCGCAACGAGCGCACAGCGTTCCTTTATCGAGCGATGGGCTTTGGGCGGCGGCTGGAATGGTCCGGGGTCATCCCGGGGTGCTCGCATTATGTGCGCGACGACCCCGATGACCGGCGCCATATCGCCGAGCGGCTCGCCGAGCAGCTCGCCATCGCGGGCATTCCGGAAACGAAGCCGGCCGATCTGAGCTGGCTGTCCGGCGATATCGGGCATTTCGATCTGCCGCCGGCTTATGCGCTGATCGTGCCGGGCGGGGCGCCGCACCGCCCCGAAAAGCGCGCGCCGGCCGAGGCGTTTGCGGGGCTTGGCCGCCATCTGGTAGGGCAGGGGATCGCGCCGGTGTTGCTCGGCACCGGCAGCGAGCGCGATCAGATCGACGCGATTGCCGGCGCCTGTCCGGGCGCGATCGATCTCTCCGACCGCACGAGCTTTGGCGAGATCGCCGAACTGGCGCGCCACGCCACCGGCGCGATCGGCAACGACACCGGCGCGATGCACCTGACGGCCGCCGTCGGTTGCCCCTCGCTGGTGCTGTTTTCGGCCGCCTCCGATCCGAGCCGGGTGCGCCCGCTCGGCCGGCGCGTCCATTTGGTCGAGACCGACACGCTGCGAACGCTGTCCATCCCGGCGCTGATCGGCGCCTGGGAGGAATTGCGCGCCGACCGCTAGGCGGCGCGGCGGGCGGCGATGACCGTACGGTAGATGTCGAGCAGCCGGTCGATGACGATGTCGCGCGAGAACAGCCGCTCGTAATCGCGATAGCCCTGTTCGACGAGGCGCGCGGCAAACGCCGCGTCGCCGGCGATTTGCATGATGCGCTGCGCCAGTGCCGTTTCATCGTCGATCGGAAACACGGCGCCGTTCTCATTGTCGCGGACGTATTGCCGCGCGCCGTCGGCCAATGCCGCGACGAGCGGCCGCCGCATCGACCAGGCCTCGGCGATAACCGTCCCGAACGGCTCGTATCGGCTCGGCAGGAGGCAGATGTCGCATATCTCCAGCAATGCCTTTCGGTCATTGCGCCAGCCGAGAAAATGCACCCGCTCGGAGAGGCCGAGCTCGCGCGCCAGCGTCTCGTATTTAGCCTCTTCCGGACCGTCGCCGGCGACGCAGAGATGCGCGTTCGGCAAACGCGCGAGCGCGCGGATCGCGGTGTCGATGCCTTTTTTCGGATGCAGCCGCGACAAGGTCAGCAATAGCAGCGCGTCTGGCGGCACGCCGAGCGAGGCTCGGCTGACCGCCGGCGCGTCCGGCATTGTCCCAAAGGTATGACCCATAAAGGCGCGCTGTGGCGCGACCCCGTGCTCCACGATGTAATCGCGGATGCGCGGCGTGACGCCGATCAGGTAATCGGCCGTCGTGAAGTATTTGAGGTTGTAGTAGCCGCCCATCCAGCCGATCACCGGGCAGGGCATTCCGGCCGGCACGAACGACGCCGCGCGGCTCATCCAGGCATGCACCAGATCGGCGCCCCAGGCCGTTGCCGCGCGCCGGATCGCCGCCGGGCCGCCGACCAGCCGCGCCGCCGGGCGGAACGCGAGCGTCTCATACGGCACCGATGCTTCGGCGAGCTTGGCAAGGGTCTGCCGATGCGGCCGACACAGCACCTTTTGCTCGATGCCGCGCTCGGCCAAGGCGGTAATCGCGTCGAGCGAGAAGGTCTCGGCGCCGCCGGTTGCAGCGCCGGCAACGACATGCAAGACGCGCATCACGCGATTAGTCGCCAACGTAATGTGTCGCCGGCGCGGAACGGCATGACCGCAAGCCCGCCCTCGCCGACCTGCTCCGGCACGCGCCATTCCTCGCGCTGCAGCGTGACACGCTGCTCATTGAGCGGCAGCCGGTAGAAGGCGGGGCCGTTCAATGACGCAAAGGCCTCGAATTTGTCGAGCGCGCCGTTCTCCGCGAACACCTCGGCATAGAGTTCGAGCGCCGATGCCGCGGTGAAAACCCCGGCGCAACCACAGGCCGTCTCCTTTGTCGGGATCGCATGCGGCGCGCTGTCGGTGCCGAGAAAAAACGCGCGCCTCCCTGAGGTCGCGGCGCGGCGCAAGGCGCGGCGGTGCTTCTCGCGCTTCGCGATCGGCAGGCAATAGAGATGCGGCCGGATGCCGCCCTGAAAGATCGCGTTGCGATTGATGATCAGGTGATGCGCGGTGATCGTCGCCGCCACATTCGGTCCGCCGCTCTCGACATAGGCGACCGCGTCCTCGGTCGTCACGTGCTCGAGCACGATGCGCAATTCCGGCAACCGGCGGCATAGCGGATCGAGCACGCGGTCGATGAACACGGCTTCTCGGTCGAAAATGTCGATATCGGCATCGGTAACCTCGCCATGGATCAGCAGAGGCATCCCGATCGCGGCCATGCGCTCCAATACCGGCATGACGCGATCCATGTCGGTGACGCCGTGCGCCGAATGCGTCGTCGCATGCGCCGGGTAGAGCTTGACTGCGGTGAACACGCCGTCCGCGTGGCCGCGCGCCACCTCGGCGGGGTCGGTCGCGTCGGTCAGATAGCAGGTCATCAACGGTGTGAACTGCACGCCGGAAGGCACGGCGGCCATGATGCGCTTGCGATAGGCGCGCGCCGCCGCGATATCGGTCACCGGCGGCACGAGATTCGGCATAACGATGGCGCGCGCGAACTGCCGCGCGGTCCACGGCAATACCGTCCGCAACATCGCGCCGTCGCGGAAATGCACGTGCCAATCGTCCGGCCGGCGGATCGTGATCGTGTCGGGAGCTGGCGGCATCGAAGGCATCCTAATCGGGGCACTTTTGGATGAAACGCGACTCGGCGCCGACAAGCCTGATCCCCTGGTCGGTCTTCTCGATCACCTGCTCGAACGTGTTTGTTGTCGGGCTGGGCAAGAGGCCGCCGTCGCGGTCGCCGCCGACAATTCGCAGCCGTAGTTTCAGCTGGTCGGGGCCGGTCGGCGCGGCCTCCAGCACTTCCGAATTGATGGTTGTCGTGACCCCGGCATCGGCGTTGACCGTCGTAAAGCTCGCGGCGCCTCCTGGCGACACGGCGAACACGATGCGTAGAGGAGCCGCCTTGCGGTCCGCGCCGGCCGTGCAATACGTCGCCCAGGTACCGACGAGCCCGCGGCTTTCAACGATCGTCGCGGGGTTGTCGGCGGCCCAGATCGGCGCCGCCGCGACATTCGCCGTCACCACAAGCATCAGAATTTTCCGCACGGCCGCTCCGTCCGGTCCCCCTCGAATGCCTATATCAAGGCCTATATCGAGGATAGAGCGGCCGGCGATCGCTTGCTATCGTCGCGCCGCAGGATCGGAGGCCGCATGATGGGAGGACAGGGCATGACCGGGTGCATCGTCGGCTGGGCGCATACGAAATTCGGCAAGCATGACGGGCTCGATGTCGAATCGCTGATCGTCGAGGTGGCGCAGGGCGCGCTCGCCGATGCCGGCCTCTCCGCGGCCGATATCGACCAAGTTTATCTCGGCACGATGAATGGCGGGTTTGTAAAGCAGGAATTCCCGGCTTCGCTGGTGTTTCAGGCCGACCCCGCCTTTCGCTTCAAGCCGGCGACCCGGGTCGAGAATGCCTGCGCGACCGGCTCGGCGGCGATCCACATGGGGCTGAATTCGATCGCCGCCGGCAAGGCCCGCATCGTCCTCGTCGTCGGGGTCGAGAAGATGACCGAGGTGTCGGGCGCGGTCGTCAACGATCTCCTGCTGCGCGCCTCCTACCGCAAGGAGGAGGATAATATCGAGGGCGGGTTTGCCGGCATCTTTGGCCAAATCGCGCAGAAATACTTTCAGCGCTATGGCGATCAGTCCGACGCCCTGGCCCGCATCGCCGCCAAAAACCACAAGAACGGCGTCGCCAACCCGATGGCCCAGATGCGCCGCGATCTCGGATACGATTTCTGCCGCAATGTTTCCGACAAGAACCCGCTCGTCGCCGGCCCGTTGAAGCGGACGGATTGCTCGCTGGTGTCCGACGGCGCCGCCGCGGTCGTGCTCGCCGATCTGCAGACCGCCCTGTCGCTGGGGAAGGCCGTCGCGTTTCGCGCCGCCGAGCAGGTCAACGATTTCCTGCCGATGTCCAAGCGCGACATCCTCGCTTTCGAGGGGCCGGCGCTCGCCTGGAAACGCGCGCTCGCCAATGCGCGGCTCGGGCTCGACGATCTCGACCTCGTCGAAACGCATGACTGCTTTACGATCGCCGAATTGATCGAATACGAGGCGATGGGCCTGACCAAGCCCGGCGAGGGCGCGCGCGCGATCCTCGAAGGCTGGACCGAGAAGGATGGCAAGCTCCCGATTAACCCGTCGGGCGGGCTCAAATCGAAGGGGCATCCGGTGGGGGCAACCGGCGTCTCGATGCACGTGCTGGCCTCGATGCAGGTGACGGGCCAGGCCGACGAGATGCAAATCCCGAACGCCAAGCTCGCCGGAGTCATGAATATGGGCGGCGCCGCGGTCGCCAATTTCGTCAGCATCCTCGAACCCCTCCGCGCCTAATGCTTGCCCCTCACCCCAGCCCTCTCCCCGCAGGCGGGGAGAGGGAGAGCACGGCGCTGCATGAGCCCCTCGCCCCGCTTGCGGGGAGAGGGTGCCCGAGGCGAACGCCGAGGGCGGGTGAGGGGGAGTCGAAGCCGTGAGCAGCTTCAGGGCGCTTGTGCTGCATGAGGAGGGCGGCAAGGTCGTGCCGCGCCTCGAAACTCTCGACGAGAGCCGGTTGCCCCCGGGCGACGTCACCGTCGCGGTCGAATATTCGACGCTCAACTACAAGGACGGCATGATCCTCGAAGGGCAGGGGCGCCTCGTGCGCGCCTACCCGCATGTGCCGGGTGTCGATTTCGCCGGCACCGTCCTCGCCTCCGACTCGCCCGAGTTTCGCCCCGGCGACCCGGTCATCTTGACGGGCTGGCGGGTCGGCGAATTGCATTGGGGCGGCTATGCCGAGCGCGCGCGGGTGCCGGCGAGCTTTCTCGTGCGCCGGCCAGAGGGGCTCAGCGCGAAGCAGGCGATGGCGATCGGCACGGCCGGGTTCACCGCGATGCTGGCGGTAATCGTGCTGGAAAGGCATGCGCTGAAACCCGATGCCGGCGAAGTCCTCATAACGGGCGCGGCCGGCGGGGTCGGCAGCATCGCGGTCAGCTTGCTCGCGGCTCTGGGCTATCGGGTCGCCGCCTCGACCGGCCGGCCGGAACTGCGCGACTACCTCGTGGGCCTCGGCGCGGCCGAGCTGATCGACCGCGCCGCGCTTGCCGCGAAGCCGACCCGCCCGCTCGACCGCGAGCGCTGGGCCGGCGTCATCGACGCGGTCGGCGGCATGACATTGGCCACCGTTTTGACACAGCTCAAATACCGCGCCAGCGTCGCCGCCTGCGGTCTCGCCGGCGGCAGCGACCTGCCGGCGACGGTGATCCCGTTCCTATTGCGCGGCGTCAATCTGCTCGGCATCGATTCGGTGATGTGCCCGCATGACGAGCGCGTCGAGGCGTGGCGCCGCCTCGCCCGCGACCTGCCGCTCGACAAGCTCGCAGCGCTGACCGAGACCGTGCCGCTCGCCGATGTGCCCGGCCTGGCGCCGCGCATTCTCAAAGGCGAGGTGCGCGGCCGCATCGTTATCGACCTCGCGGCATAGCGTTCCCCCGCCCCGCTATCCCTGGGGATTTTCTCGACGGATTTCTTCGCAGACCGCCGGCGTTATCGAAAGTAGCCGGCGAGAGTGCGAGCATGGATTCGGTTTTATCCAAAAACACCTGCGAGATCGCGGCGGTAAAGCGGGCCCAGATCATCCAGCGGGTTCTAGTCGATGGCTGGAGCCCGGCGATGGCGGCGGCGGTCTTCGAGCTTCCCGAGCGCCGGATCGCGCGCTGGGTCAACGAGTATAAGCGCCGCGGGATGGCCAGCCTGCGCGACGATGACCTTGGCGAGCGGCTTTTCCAGCGATGGATGCACTCCCTCGCCAGCGCCGTTTCGCGCTGTTATGCCGGCCTGCGCCGCGGCTTCGGATTGGTCGAGCCGGCGCCGTGCGTCGTGTTGCGGCGCACCGACGAAAGGCCGCCCGACAACCGCGCCGATCTGGCGTAAAGCCGACCGCTCCCTCATATTTCGTCCCGGTCGCCGCCCGCTGTCCCGGGGGCGGTCGGGGGTGGGGGGATGCGGGACGCAAGCATCACGCCGCGGGCCATCGCGCGGCGAGCGTTTTGCGGGCTCGCGGCCGGCGCCGTCGTCGCGGCCGTGGGTTGCGGTGGCTTGTATGCTGCCCAATCGACGAGCCAGCGCAAACCGCACCCCTCACAGCGGCCGAAGCCGCTGCGCGTCATCGCCGTCGATCCCGGTCATGGCGGTGTCGATCCCGGCGCGATCAGTCCGCACGGCCTTTACGAAAAGGACATTACGCTCAGCGCCGCGCGTGAGCTCGCGCGCCAGCTCGAAGCCACCGGCCGCTTTCGTGCGGTTTTGACCCGGTCGAGCGACACCTTCGTGCCATTACGCGAGCGCGTTGCCGAAGCCCGCGCCCGACATGCCGAGCTGTTCGTCTCGGTTCATGCCGATGCGCTGCCTGATACGGAGATGCGCGGCCTCTCGGTCTATACGCTTTCCGACCGGGCCTCGGACCGGGAGACCGCGGCCCTGGCGGTGCGCGAAAACAAAGATGACTTTGTCGCCGGCATCAGATTGTCGCGGCAGCGGCGCGATATCGCCCCGATCCTGCTCGATATGGCGCGGCGGCAGACCAACAACGGCTCCCTGGCATTGGCGCATGCGATCGTCGCCGAACTCGGCCGCGCCGTGCCGTTGCTGGAAAAGCCGCACCGCGCCGCCGGGTTCGCCGTGCTGACCGCGCCCGACATGCCCTCGGTGCTCGTCGAGCTCGGCTGCTTGTCGAACCCCGCCGAGGAACGCCTCTTGGCGCAGCGTGCCTACCAGCAGCGTCTGGCGCGCGGCCTGCTGCGGGCGATCGAGGATTATTTCGCGGCCCACGCCGTCCGATAAGGCCGGCTTGCGCGAGCCGCGGCACGCGGCCTAGTGTCGGCACATTCAAGAAAGGGGACCGGAATGAGATTGGTGGAAGCGAGCCGCTCGCGCGACGAAATCAGCACCGCGGAGTGGGAGGCGCGGGTCGATCTGGCGGCGGCGCATCGCCTCGCCGTGTCGCACGGCTTCAGCGAGGGCATCTTCAACCATTTTACCTTGGCGGTCCCGGGCAGGGGCGACCGCTATTACCAGATCCCGTTTGGCCTGCATTGGTCGGAGGTCACCGCGAGCTGCATCATGGAAGTCGGCTATGACGGCGAGGTGTTGAGCGGGCAAGGCGAGGTCGAGCGCTCCGCCTTTTGCATCCACGCACCGATCCACCGCCTCTATGCGCAGCAGGCCTGCGTGCTGCACACCCATATGCCGTTCGCCACCGCGCTCGCCAGGCTCGAAGAACCGCGCCTTGCCGCGCTCGGCCAGACCGAGATCGCCTTTCTCGACACGATCGCCTATGACGACGAATACACCGGTCTGGCGCTGGACCCGGCGGAAGGCGAGCGGCTGGCGCATGTGCTCGGACCGGACCGCGGCGTGCTGCTGATGGCCAATCACGGCGTCCTTGCCTGCGGCAAGAGCGTCGCGGAGGCCTATGACCGGCTCTACTATTTCGAGCGCGCCTGCCAGGTGCAGCTCTACGCGATGTGGACCGGCCGGCCCTTGAAGGAAGTCCCGGCGCATATCGTGGCGCGCACCTTGCGGCAATACGCCGAGTCGCCGAGCTATGGCGGCAAGCCAGCCTGCGACCACCATTTCGCGGCGTTGAAGCGCCTTCTCGACCGCACCGAACCGGATTACGCCGAATAGCGGCCGGGCGCGCGTGATTGAGGTCCACGCCTATATCGACGTCGCCGATCTGGAGCAGCGGCATCGCGTTCTATTGCGACGGGCTCGGCCTCGCGCTGAAGCGGCGGCTTAGCCCGAGCTGGGTGGAGCTCGGCGGCGCCAACCTGCCGATTTTCCTGCTAGGCAACCGCAAGCCCACCGCCAATCTGGGCGGCACGCAGATCCAGCGCGATTTCGCCCGCCATTGGACGCCGGTGCATCTCGATTTTATCGTGCCGGAACTCGATGCCGCGGTGGCACGGTTGACCAGGCTCGGCGCTACCCTCGACCGCCCGATTCAGCTCGCGGAATATGGGCGCATGGCCAACATGGCCGATCCGTTCGGCAACGGGTTCGATCTGATCGAATTCTCCGGCTCCGGTTACGACGCCGTCTCGCGGTAATGCCCGCGCCGGTGTAGGCTGCGCGCCAGCCTGCCCGCGCGAAGGGAGACCCGCGATGAACGACGTCATGACAAAGGTTCGCCACCTGGCTCCGGCGACCCAGCCGATCAGCCCGGCCAAATATGCCCATTTCGTATTGCGCACCGGCCAGTTCGACAGGATGGCGGAGTGGTACAAGACCGTGCTCGCCGCGCGCATCGTGTTCCGTGACGAGCGGCTGTGTTTCCTCAGCTACGATGACGAGCACCACCGGCTCGCGCTGATCCACATGCCGGGCTTGGCGCCGCGCGATCCCGAGAGCGCCGGCACCGACCATGTCGCCTACAGCTATCGCGATCTCGGCGAATTGCTGGCGAACTACCGGCGCCTGAAGGCGCACGGCATCCTGCCGCATTGGCCGATCAATCACGGGGTCACGACCTCGATGTATTACCGCGACCCCGACAACAACCGGGTCGAATTGCAGATCGACAATTTCGCGACGGCCGAGGAATGCCAGGCCTATTTCCAGAGCAAGGCGTTTGCCGAGAACCCGGTCGGCGTGACCTACGACCCCGATGCGCTTTGTGCCCGCTACGAAGCGGGAGAGCCGGTCGCCGATCTCCTGCGCATCCCGCCCTTGCCCGCGGGCAAGACGCCTTGGGACATGCTGAGCAGCGCGCACTGACACGGGCCGTCATTGCGAGCGAAGAGAA
>JBKOVT010000050.1:0-14601 GCA_046724035.1 Pseudomonadota bacterium
CCACAGCCGGCGGCTCGGCAGCAGGAGATTTCAACGACTCGCGCGCAATGCAACGTCGAGCTTTGCGCGGCCACGTACAGGTCGTTCCGTGCCGCGGACTGCACCTACCAACCCTATGACGGAACGCGCAGCCTGTGCGGGCTGGGCGCCCGGTCAGCCGAAGCGGCGCCGCAAACGTCGCGCGCAGCAACCGATGCAAGATCCGAGGCGAAGCACACGCGAGTTGCGGAAAGCGCGGACGAGGTCCCGAAATCGGCGACGCCTGCTCGGGCCGGAGCGCAATGCAAGGTCGATCTGTGCGCGGGCACATACGCCTCTTTCCGTGCCGCGGACTGCACCTACCAGCCCTATGACGGCGGACCGCGCCGGATCTGCGAGCGATAGACCTCTTGCTCTCCCGAGAGCCCGAGGGGCGGAGAGACGCCTCTCCGTCCCGGATCGAGATCGCATTGCGCGAAAGAAAAGGCCAAGGCGGTGCCGGGTTACCCGATCATGTTGTTAGCGGTTGATATACTGGCGAACCCGGCGTCCGCCTAACTTGTTGTTCCCGCCATTCCGCAAACATCAGGCAGAAGATTAAGAGCAAAGCGCCAGCGATATCGCTGACCGCTCATCCCGAGACTTAAAATATTCGTCTTTCTTATTAAAACATTGGCGCGCTTACGCGCCCGGGTTTAGTCTTGCGCCAAGCCGAGAAATTCGTCGCGGGCTTGTGCCGGCCAAGGCGGCGCAGGGGGGACACATGACAGCAAGAATCTTGTTCAGCGCCGGCGACGCCATTCATGGCTATGAGCTGTGGGTCACAGACGGCACCGCCGCCGGCACCCACCTGGTCGCCGACATCAATCCGGGAACGTATACCTCTCCGGGCGGCGCCTCCTACCCGAACAGCTCCAGCCCGTCCGACCTCACCGCGATCGGCGACGGCCGGGTGGTGTTCTCGGCCCATGACGGCACCAACGGCACCGAGCTGTGGGTGACCGACGGCACCGCCGCCGGCACGCACCTGGTCGACGACATCCGTCCCGGATCGTACTACGGGTCCTATCTCTACCCCAACGTCCCGTTCGGCTCCAATCCGTCCCACATCACCGCGCTCGGGAACGGACAGGCGGTGTTCGTGGCCAATGACGGCACCAACGGCTACGCGCTGTGGGTGACCGACGGCACCACGGCCGGCACCCACCTGATTGACGGCATCGATCCCCAGGGCAGCATCACAGCGCTCGGGAACGGACAGGCGCTATTCCAGGCCACTAACGGCACAAACGGCTACGAGCTGTGGATCACCGATGGCACCGCCGGCGGGACCCACATGGTCGCCGACATCAATTCCGGCGCCGGCGGCTCCTATCCGAACGGCATCACCGCGCTTGGCAACGGTCAGGCGCTGTTCCAGGCCTTTGACAGCACGTACGGCGACGAGCTGTGGATCACGGACGGGACCGAGCTCGGCACCCACATGATCCGCGATATCTATCCGGGAACGTATATTACTTACGGCGGCGGCTCCTACCCGAACAGCTCCCTTCCGCACGGCTTCTCCTCGCTGGGCAATGGCGAGACGGTATTCGCCGCCCGTGACGGCACCTATGGCGAAGAGCTGTGGGTGACCGACGGGACCTACGGCGGCACCGCGATCGTCAAGGACATCTATCCCGGCACGGTCGGCTCCTCTCCGAGCGAGCTCACCTCCCTCGGCGATGGCGAGGTGCTGTTCTCGGCCAATGACGGCATCCACGGCTTCGAGCCGTGGATCACCGACGGCACCACCGGCGGCACCTACATGCTCGCCGATATCAACGGATCGGGCGGCTCCTTTGCGGGCGACTTTACCTCGCTCGGCAATGGCAGGGCGCTGTTCGCGGCCAATGACGGCACAAACGGCACCGAGCTGTGGGTCACCGACGGCACCACCGGCGGCACCTACATGCTCGCGGATATCAACGGATCGGGCGGCTCCTATCCGTACCACATCACCGCGATCGGCAACGGAGAGGCGGTGTTCTCGGCCAATGACGGCACCTCTGGCTACGAGCTGTGGATCACAGACGGCACCACGCTCGGCACCCATCAGGTCGACGACATCAACACCGGCGCATACAGCTCATACCCCACGCTTTTCACGGTAGATCCGACAACAAGAATCCTATTCAGCGCCTACGACGGCACCCATGGCTATGAGCTGTGGGTCACCGACGGGGCCGCCGGCACCCATATGGTCGCCGACATCAACCCGGGATCGGGCAGCTCAAACCCGCTCGACCTCACCGCGCTCGGCAATGGCGAGGTGCTGTTCGCGGCCAATGACGGCACCAACGGCAATGAGCTGTGGGTCAGCGACGGGACCGCCACGGGCACCCAGCTAGTCTACTACTTCAATCCCGGATCGTACTCCGGCCCGTTCGGTCCTAGCCCCCATCCGTCCCAGATCACCGCGCTCGGCAACGGCACGGCGGTGTTCGTGGCCGATGACGGCACGCATGGCAACGAGCTGTGGGTGACCGATGGCACCTCCGCCGGCACCTACATGCTCAACGACATCAACTCGGGAACGCACTACGACCCCTTTTTAGGCAGCGCCGTCCCGAACAGCTCGCGTCCGTACGACATCACCGCGCTCGGCAACGGAGAGGCGCTATTCCAGGCGAATGACGGCACCCATGGCTATGAGCTGTGGATCACCGACGGGACCGCCGCCGGCACCACCATGCTCGATGACATCAATCACGGCGCGGGAAATTCCTATCCGTCCCAGATCACCTCGTTCGGCAACGGACAGGTGCTGTTCCGGGCCGATGACGGCACAAACGGCTCCGAGCTGTGGATCACCGACGGGACCGAGCTCGGCACCCATATGCTCGCCGACATCAACCCGGGATCGCACTTCGACTATTACGGCCACATCGTCGGGAACAGCTCCCGTCCGTCCGACATCACCGCGCTCGGCAATGGCACGGCGCTGTTCACGGCCAATGACGGCACCAGCGGCTACGAGCTGTGGATCACCGACGGGACCGAGCTCGGCACCCATATGGTCGCCGACATCAATCCCGGCGTGGCCAACTCCTATCCATCCCGCATCACCTCGCTCGGCAATGGCACGGCGCTGTTCTCGGCCAATGACGGCACTTACGGCTATGAGCTGTGGGTCACCGACGGCACCGGCGCCGGCACCTTCAGGCTCACCGACATCAATCCGGCCCAGTACAGCTCCTATCCGGACGACATCACACCGCTCGGCGATGGCAGGGCGCTGTTCGCGGCCGTTGACGGCGCCCATGTCGGCGAGCTGTGGGTCACCAACGGCACCCTGGGCGGCACTTACCGGCTCGACATTCCCGACGGCGGCTACACTCCGCGGTACATCACCGCGATCGGCAATGGAGAGGCGGTGTTCTCCGTTTATACCCCGACCACCGGGGTCGAGCTCTGGACCACCAACGGCACCACCGCCGGCACCCATATAGTCCACGACATCGTCTCGGGATCCGGCAGCTCAAACCCCGCGTTTTTCACGCTGGATCCGACCTGCTACTGCCGCGGCACGCGCATCATGACGGATGCAGGCGAGGTGCCCGTCGAGGATCTGGCGATCGGCGACAGGCTGGTGACGCTGTCGGGCGAAGCGCGGTCCATTCGCTGGATCGGGTATCGCGCCTATGACGGACGCTTCATCGCCGGCAACCGCAAGGTGATGCCGATCCGCATCGCCGCCGGGGCGCTCGCCGAGGGGGTGCCGAGCCGCGATCTGTGGCTGTCGCCAGAGCATTCCGTGCATATCGACGGCGTGCTGGTGCGTGCCGGGCATCTCGTCAATGGCGTGACGATCGCGCAGACCGACCGGGTCGAGCGGCTCGAATACTTCCACATCGAGCTCGACAGCCATGATGTGATCTTCGCCGACGGCGCGCCGGCCGAGACCTATGTCGATTGCGACAACCGAAACATGTTCCAGAACGCCGGGGAATTTGCCGCGTTGTATCCCGAGGATGTACGGCCGCGATGGCAGTTCTGCCTGCCGCGGCTCGAATGGGACGACCCGGGCCTGGCGCCGATCCGCGCCGCGCTGTTCGCGCGCGCCGCGGCATTTGGCGACACGCTCGACGGCGATCCCGATCTGCACCTCGTCGTTGACGGCGAAGTCGTCCATCCGGATCGGGCGACCGGATGTCTCTACCGTTTCATCATCCCAGCGGGCAGCACCGCGGTGCGGCTTGTCTCGCGCAGCACGGTCCCCGCGGAGGTGGAGCCCGAGTCGCGCGATGTTCGCCGCCTCGGCGTCGCGATCGAGCGGCTCGTGCTGCAGGACGCCGATCTGTTCGTCGAAGCGGGCCACGGTCATGCCGCGTTGTGCGACGGCTTTCATGAGGATGAAGACACGCATCGCTGGACCGATGGCGGCGCCCGGCTGCCGCAAGCGCTGCTGCGCGCGTTCGTCGACGAAGTCACGCTCGACGTGCACCTCGCGCCGAGTGAGCTCGGCTACCGGGTTGCCGCCCCCACCGCGCATATCGCAGAGGCTGCATGAGTGACGTTTCGAGTGATGACGCCGCCCCGGGTGGCGCGACCGCGCGGATCGTCAGCGCCGGTGATTCGGCGCCGCCCTATGCGGTGGCCGCCTCGCCCGGCTTTGCCGCCTGGCTGCACGAGCAGAATGCCGCGCTCGCCATCACCACCTATCAAATCGGCAAGCTCTTTCTGATCGGCGCGCCGGCTCCCGACCGGCTCAGCGTGACCGAGCGTACCTTCCGGCGCTGCCTCGGCGTCGCGGTGCGCGGCGACAGCCTTTATCTGGCCGGGGTCAACAACATCCTGCGCTTCGAGAATTTGGTGCCGCGCGGCCAGCAACTGGAAGGCCGCGATTCCGTCTTCGCGCCGCAAGTCTCCTGGTACACCGGCGACGTGTTTGCCCACGATGTCGGCATCCTTCCGTCCGGCCGCCCGATTTTCGTCAACACCCTGTTCTCGTGTCTCGCCGCTGTCGATGAGCAGAGCAGCTTCCGGCCGTTCTGGAAGCCGCGGTTCGTCAGCGCGCTGCGCCCCGAGGACCGTTGCCACCTGAACGGCGTGGCGATGGAGGAGGGCCGGCCGCGTTTCGTCACCGCCGCCGGCCAGACCGATGCCCCGCGCGCCTGGCGCGAGGCGCGCGTCGGCAGTGGCTGCGTCGTCGATGTCGAGAGCGGCGAGGTGGTCGCAACCGGCCTGACGATGCCGCATTCGCCGCGGCTGCATGGAGGCCGGCTCTACATCACGAATGCCGGGACAGGCGAATTCGGCGAGGTGCACCTCGATACCGGCCAGTTCGAGCCGATCGCCTTCTGCCCCGGCTTCGCCCGCGGCATATCGTTCATCGGCAACCACGTGCTGGTTGGGCTATCCCTGCCGCGGCAGCATCGCGATTTCTCGGGCCTGCCGCTCGACGACCGGCTGAAGCAGGAAGGGCGCGAGCCGCGCTGCATGATCCAGGTCATGGACCTCGACCGCGGCGCTGCGGCGCATTGGCTGGTGCTCGGCGGGGTGGTGCGGGAACTCTACGATATCGCCTGCCTGCCCGGCCTGCGCACCCCGATGGCCGTCGGGTTCGCGCAAGGCCAGATCAACCGGCTGATCCGCCGCGGCGCCGATCTCAGCCTCGACGAGCTGCTCCCCGACACCGGCACAGGCAACGGAGCCGCCAAACCCAAACGGCGCCGCTCCAGCACTTAAACAGCGGGCCGGCGCGGCGGGTGATCGCGTCGGCGGCGGTTTAGACGAAGGCGGTCGCCCGTTGCCGGTGTGCAAGAGAGCTTGCTGGTTGCCATATGGTTGGCGGGGCGAATAACAACCGATCCCCACTTCAACTAAGACATTGAAGACTTGGCGGACCCGGCGAGATTCGAACTCACGACCTCTGCCTTCGGAGGGCAGCGCTCTATCCAGCTGAGCTACGGGTCCGCGACCGTCAAAATAGCAACAATCCGCCGCTTTTGAAGGCGCTTTCGTCGAATGAGGCGCGCCCGATGGGGAACAGCGGCTCATCCCTGTCACGAAAAGGACACGGTCGGACAATAATTTCGCAGGCTAGGTTCGGGAGGTCGTTGGAGATCCCGCATGCACATTGTCGAAATCCCCCGCGACGGCGAGGGTCTGGCCGCCCCGATGACGCAGATGCGAATGTGGCTGGATGCGAGACGCATCGAGCCTGCCACATTCGGGATGTCGCTGACGGCCGGCTCCACGATCTTCCGATTGACTTTCCGGGACCGGCGCCATGCGGTCGCATTCGCACGCGCGTTCAGCGGCACCGTTCTTCCGGAACCCGGGGATCGTCCCGTCGCGGCCTAGATCGGCGGCCCTGGTTTAGCCTGGCGATGAGCCCGAGCCTGCAGGACGCAGGGATTGGGATCAGCTGCCGCCGTCCTTCCCCGGCGGCCAGGGCCGCACGGCCTCGCGCCGGTCGGCATGCGAGGGCAGCGGTGCTTTCGGGTCGAGCACCCAGCTTGCGACATCGCCCGCCACCACGGCGCCTTCCAGGTCGCGCAGCAGCAGATGATAGCCGTTGCGGTAATAGGCGAGGCGGTGCCGG
The DNA here is from genome assembly GCA_046724035.1 of Pseudomonadota bacterium. Lineage (GTDB taxonomy): Bacteria > Pseudomonadota > Alphaproteobacteria > ATCC43930 > CGMCC-115725 > DATARH01. The sequence goes on from JBKOVT010000050.1 coordinate 6,569, forward strand.
TGCGCCGGATCGGGCGGCAGATCCGCGACGAATTCGGCGAGCGCCTGGCGCGGCACGATCTCGTCATGCGCGCCATACAACAGGAGGAACGGGATCTGAAGTCGCGGCGCGGCTTCGAGCGCCGTGTCCATCAGGTCGACGAGACCGTAGATCGTCGCGACGCGCGCGCCCTTGATGACCATCGGGTCCTTCATCAGTGCCTTCAGCATCGGCAGATTGTCGGACGGCTTGATGCCGAGCCCTTGGCCGGTCAGCAGCATGTCCGGGACAAAGCGCACCGCGGCAAAGAGGGCCAGCTTTGGCCAGAAATCCATTGTCTGGCGGCCCCATACCGCCGGCGCGCTGAGGATCAGCCCATCGGCCCCCCCCGGCGGGACGCCATCGGTGCCGGTCGCCGCCAGGATCGCGACGCCACCGCCCATGCTTTCCCCGAGCAGATAGACCGGCCGGCCCGGATACATCGCGCGCAATAACCGCGTCGCCGTCACCGCGTCACCGGCAAGCCGGGCGCTGCCGGGCCAGGACGCGCGCATCGGCGCGCCGCCAAAGCCGCGCTGGTCGTAGGCGTAGGTCGCGATCCCGTGCTCAGCCCAGAGCGGCGCCGGCATCGTGAAGGCGTTGCTGTAGTCGTTGAAGCCGTGCAAGGCGAGGATGACTGCTTTGACCTCGCCCTGCGGCAGCCATTTGCGCAGCGGCAGGCTGACCCCGTCCGCGGCAATAAAAGCGCTATCGGTAAAGCGCGCCGGGGAGGCAGACGGCGCGAGGTGCGTCGCGGCGGCGCCAAACGAGGCAGCCACCTCCTCGGCGGCCGGCATGCCGATGAGCGGCAGCAGCAGCAATGCCGCAAGCGCCGCCCGCCGAAGCGCCCGGCTGGCTGACGATGCGGCGCGGCTCATTCTGGAACGGTTACGCATCATTGGATCGACCCGCGGCAACGGCTATCATTGCGGCGGCGGCGCGGTCAATCGGCGCTCCGGCATCTCCGGACGAGAAAGCATGCCCTTCGAGACGATTGAAACCGATGACGTAATAGCGGCCTGCAATGGCGGGGGCGGGCCGATGGGCCATCCGCGCGTGTATCTGAACTTGACGCCGAACGGCCGCGTCGAGTGCCCCTATTGCTCGCGGCTGTTCGTCAACCCGAAGATCGCGGGGCGGGTGCTGCCCGAAATCGGTGTCGCGACGCCTTCGGCGCATGAGGCAGGCGAGGAGCGGCCGGCGGAAAGCCCGCCGCCGCGCCAGTCCGGCACGCCTTGAAGCCGCCCCCCCTATATCTAGCGCGACAGGCGCGACCAAAACGCGAGGGAGCCGCGCATGAACGACATCGCCACTGCGGTAGCCGCGGAGCCGAGGCCCGCCCCGTCATCGGTGCCGCATCATGTATTTCTGATCGACGGCTCGGGGTTCATCTTCCGCGCCTATTTCGCGCGCGCGAAAGACCCCAAGGCCGAGCGGTTCCGGACGACACGCGGCGTTCCGACCGAGGTCGTCATGATCTTCAGCAACATGCTCGATAAATATTTGCGGGAGACCGACGCCGATCATATCGCGGTCATTTTCGATGCCTCGGGGCGCAGTTTCCGCAACGAGATGTACAGCGAGTACAAGGCGAACCGCCGCGAGATGCCGGACGATCTCGCGCCGCAGCTTGAGCATGTGCGTCGCGCCGCGGAAGCTTTCGGCGTGTGCCAGATCGAGATGGAGAATTTCGAGGCCGACGATCTGATTGCCACCTATGCCCGCCATGCCGTCGAGACCGGCGCCAAGGTGACGATACTGTCGTCCGATAAGGACATGATGCAGCTCGTCTCCGATGGCCGGGTCATGATGCGCGATCCGATGACGGACCGGCCGATCGGCGAGGCGGAAGTCCGCGAGAAATTTGGGGTCGGGCCGGACAAGGTGATCGAAGTTCAGGCGCTCTGCGGCGACAGCACCGACAACGTTCCCGGGGTGCCTGGGGTCGGCGTTAAGACCGCCGCCGAGCTGATCAACGCCTATGGCGATCTCGAAACTCTGCTCGCCCACGCGCATGAGATCAAACAGCCAAAGCGCCGCGAGGCGCTGATCGAGAACGAGGCCAAGGCAAGGCTGTCGAAGGAGCTGGTCAAGCTCGACGACGACGTCCCGCTGCCGTGTCCGTTGTCTGCCCTCAGAGTCAAGCCTTACGATCCGGACAAGCTGTTTCCGTTCCTCGACGAAATGGAGCTACGGGCGCTCAAATCCCGGATCGAAAAGCGCCTGGCGATCACCGCGCCGGCGGCTCCGGTTGGGCCAACCGAGCCGGTCATTCCCGAGATCCCGCCTTTCTCGGCGCCGCGCACCTATGCCGTCGTCGACACGATTGAAGGACTCGATCATTGGATCGAAGCGGCCGAGCAGGCCGGCCATGTCGCGCTATGGCCGGCGCCCAGTCTTGTCGGCGGCAGCCGCCCGGAATTTTGCGGTTTGGCGCTCGCCGTCTCACCGGGACTTTCGGCTTACGTGCCGCTCGGCCATCGCCCAACCGAACTGTTCGAGAGTGGTGGCGGGCTGTCGCGCGACGAAGCGATGATGCGGCTGAAGCCGCTGCTCGAACATCCCGGCGTGTTGAAGATCGTGCATGACGCAAAGGGCGCGGCGCATCTGTTGCGCCGCTACGGCATCGCGCTGTTTCCCTATGACTGCACGATGCTGATGTCCTATGTGCTCGATGGCGGCCAGTTCGAGCACACGATCGAGGAGGTGACACGGCGCGCCCTCGAACACGAGCTGGCGCCCGCGAAAGAAATCCTCGGCACCGGCAAGAATTTGATCTGCTTTGCGGAGCTCACGAGTGCAGCGGCGCGCGATTTCGCCGCCGAGCGGGCCGACGCGGCATTGCGCCTGCACCTGCTGCTGAAGGCGCGCCTGCTGCGCGAGCACATGACCGCCTTCTACGAAACCATCGAGCGCCCGCTCGTGCCGGCGGTTGCGGCGATGGAAGATGCCGGGATCAAGGTCGATCGCGCCGCGCTCGCCGAGTTGTCGCAGGATTTCGCGCGCCGCATCGCCGATCTCGAGCAGGCGATCTGGCGCGATGTCGGGAACGAATTCAACATCGGCTCGCCAAAACAATTGGGCGATGTGCTGTTCGAGAAGCTCGGCCTTCCGGGCGGCAAAAAGGGCAAGACCGGCGCCTATGGCACCGATGCGTCGATCCTCGAGCAATTGTCGCCCTTGCATCCCGTGCCGGCGCGGGTGCTCGAATGGCGGCAGCTCACCAAGCTCAAATCGACCTATGCCGACGCGCTCGACGAGAACATCGACAGCCATACCGGGCGGGTGCACACCTCATTTGCGTTGGCGGCGACCGCGACCGGCCGGTTCTCCTCCTCCGAGCCCAACATCCAGAACATCCCGATCCGCACCGAGGAGGGGCGCAAGATCCGCCGCGCCTTTGTCGCCGAGCCCGGCCATCTGTTGTTGTCGGCGGATTACAGCCAGATCGAGTTGCGCCTCGCCGCGCATGTCGCCGACATCCCCGAGCTGAAAGCCGCGTTTCGCGCCGGGCACGACATTCACGCGCTGACCGCGAGCGAAGTCTTCGGGGTGCCGCTCGACAAAATGGATTCCCAGACCCGGCGCCGCGCCAAGGCGATCAATTTCGGCATCATCTACGGCATCAGCGCGTTCGGGCTCGGCAATCAGGTCGGCGTGCCGCAATCGGAAGCGGCCGATTATATCCGCGCCTATTTCGAACGCTTCCCGGCGATCCGCGCCTATATGGAGCGCATCAAAGCCGATGCGCGACGCACCGGCTATGTCGAGACGATCTTCGGCCGCAAATGCTTTATCCCCGGCATTCGCGACCCCAACCCGGCGCGCCGCGGCGGCGCCGAGCGGCAGGCGATCAACGCGCCGTTGCAGGGCTCGGCGGCCGACATCATCAAGCGGGCGATGGGCCGCCTGCCGGCGGCGCTGGAGCGAGCCGGCCTCAAGACGCGCATGCTGTTGCAGGTGCATGACGAATTGTTGTTCGAGGCGCCGGAAGCGGAGGTCGCGGCGACCGCGCGGCTCGTCAAGGACATCATGGAAGGCGCCTGCGCGCCGCGCTGCGAACTCTCGGTGCCGCTCGTCGTCGAGACCGGCTCGGCCATGAGCTGGGACCAGGCGCATTAGGATCGGCGGGCGAGGTTGTCAATTCCGGGGCAGGGGCGGATGCAGTGGCTGACGCGAGCGCTATGCGCTGCGGCGGTGCCGCTGACCGCGTGCGTGGCGGCGGTGCCCTATGGCCCGGAGCCGGTCATCAATTCTCCGGTGTTTGCCGTGAGAATACCGGAACCGGGGCCCGATTATCTTCAGACGATCAAATTCATCGACGATGGCATGAGATACATCGATCGCGGCAGTCAATTCTTCATCTCTCCGGCGGGGGAAATGTGCTTTCACGTAAGGCCGAATTATCCGGAAGTGATATACGCCGCCACTTACCGGAACTGGTGCATCTATCCGCAGATCGTGGACCGCGTCGAAGCAGCGACGAACGATGTTACCGGTATCAATGAAGTCCGTCTGTCGTGCATCCGTTCCTATCCGCAATGCGCGCACGCTCCGGACATCGGTTGGGTTTCCAACAATATATCCGCCGCGACCGTCGACTATCTGCAGGAACGTGCGGCTGTGGAGCGTTTGGTATACATGATGGGCGGCAGCGTCAGGTTTGCCGAACCCCCGAGAGGCTACCCATCGAATACCGGCGAGATCATCCCACCTCGCTGATACGGGTCACGCCGTTTTTGCGAGCACCAGGCCCAATTCGGCGATCATCTGTTCGCGCATCGCGAATTTCTGAATCTTGCCGGTGACGGTCATCGGGAAATCGTCGACAAATTTGATGTGGCGCGGAATTTTGTAGTGCGCGATCTGTCCGGCGCAAAATTCGCGGATTTCCTCTGGGCTCGCGTGCTCGCCGTCCCGCAGCCTGACCCAGGCGCATAATTCCTCGCCATAGCGCTGATCCGGAATCCCAAACACCTGCACGTCCTGGATCTTCGGATGGCGGTAAAGAAATTCCTCGATCTCGCGCGGATAAAGGTTCTCGCCGCCGCGGATCACCATGTCCTTGATGCGCCCGACGATGTTGACGTAGCCCTCCTCGTCGAGCGTCGCCAGATCGCCGGTGTGCATCCAGCCCGCGGGATCGATCGCCTCCCGCGTCTTCTCCTCGTCCTCCCAATACCCGAGCATCACGAGATAGCCGCGTGTCAACAGCTCGCCGGTCGTGCCGCGCGGCACGATGCGCCCCTCCGCATCGACGATCTTGACCTCCGTATGCGGCATCGCCCGGCCGACCGTCGCCACCCGCCGCTCGATCGGATCGTCGGTCGTCGTAACGGTGCTCGCGGGGCTCGTCTCGGTCATGCCGTAGCCGATGACGATCTCGCGCAAATTCATGCGCTCGACGGCGCGCCGCATGACTTCGATCGGGCAGGGGCTGCCTGCCATGATGCCGGTGCGCAGTGAGGCGAGGTCAAAGCGCGGGAAATCGGGATGGTCGAGCTGAGCGATGAACATTGTCGGCACGCCGTAGAGCGCGGTGCAACGCTCTGCCTCGATGGTTTCGAGCGTGGCGAGCGGATCGAACCCCTCGCTCGGATACACCATCGCCGAACCATGCGTCAGGCAGCCAAGATTGCCGATCACCATGCCAAAGCAGTGGTAGAGCGGCACCGGAATGCAGACGCGATCACGCTCGGTGAACTTCATCGCCTCCCCGAGGAAGAAGCCGTTGTTGAGGATGCCGTGATGGGTCAGCGTCGCGCCTTTCGGAAACCCGGTCGTGCCGCTCGTGAACTGGATGTTGATGGGGTCGTCGAATTGCAGCGTATCGGCGAGCGCGGCGATGCGCTCCCGTTCGACATCGCCGCCCAGATCGTAAATCTCGTCGAAGCGCAGCATGCCGGGAACGCTGTCGCCGCCGATATTGATCGCGAGCCGCAGGCAGGGCAGTCGGGCGGCCTCAAGTTTACCCGGAGCGGCGTCGGCCAGCTCGGGCGCGAGTTGGTTCAGCATCCCGACATAGTCGCTGGTCTTGAAACGCGCGGCGGTGATCAGCGCCGAACAGCCCGCCTTGTTTAACGCATATTCAAGTTCGGCGAGCCGGTAGGCCGGATTGATGTTGACGAGAATGAGCCCGGCTTTTGCGGTGGCGAATTGCGCGACGACCCATTCGGCGTTGTTCGGCGACCAGATCCCGACCCGCTCGCCGGGTTCGAGACCGAGCGCCAACAGCCCCGCGGCGAACGCATCAACCCGGCGCTGAAGCTCGCGGTAAGTCCACCGGACCTGCTGGTGGCGGACGATCAGCGCATCGCGCTCGGCGAAACGGCCGGCGATGCGGTCGAAATGGACGCCGATAGTCTCGCCGATTAGCGGCGTGGCGCTCGCGCCATGAACATAGCTCGGCTGCGGCCTTCGTCGATCTCTCCCCGGAATTATTTCGCCGCCCGCGCACCCGGCTGCAGCGTCGTGAAGCTCGCCGCGGGTTGTTCGGCCGCCATCACGCCGACCCGTTCGTCGCAGCCCGACCATTCGCCGGTTTCCAGATCGCGCCAGGTGAAATTGATCCAGCTGCCCGGCGCCAGCCCCGTAGTCGGCAACACCGCGGCATGGAAGCCGAGCCCGCTGTCGATCGTCGGCGTGTCATCGATTCCCATCCAGCCATCCCGGCCCCAATGCACGATGGCCGGCTCCGTTAGCGCAATCGCCAAGCGTGCGCCGGCGGGCATCGAGGCGATCGCCGCATGGCGCCACCAGAATGCGTATTGCGCGACGGGCCGCTGCCCGCGATAGCGCTGCCAGGCCGCGCGCGGTTGGCCAAACGGGCGCCCGATCTGCCGCGACACCAGCAATTTGACGAATTCGGCGTGGGCCCAGGCGAGCGGCATCGCCGATCCGGTCGGCCGTCCCAGAAACAAAAAGTGGCCGGGGATCGGGTCGGTATCCCACACCTGCTCGGGGAGCATGCCGCCCGGGCTCGCCATCGCCGCCATCGCTTCGAGGTAGGGCAGCGGATCGTTGCCGGCGCATAGCTCGTACATGCCGCGCTCGCCCGTCAACAGCGGCCAGCCCCGGCCGATCCCGGTGCCATCATAGGCGGTGCCGTCCTCCTGCTCGCCATAGCCGTCGCCGCAATAGCGGTGCCACACCGGACCGTTCGGCGTGTCGGTCTTCAACAGCGCGTCGGCAAGGCGCAGCGATCCCATGATCAGCGGGTCGTCGGAGCGGCGCAGGCCGGCCCGCACCAATTGCAGAAATTCGGTGCCGATCTGCTCGTCGCCGGGCAGCGCGTCGCTGTCGCGCCGGTTGCGGATCGGCACGATCGCGTGGCTCGCGCCGGCATCGGCGAGGACGGAAGGCGGCGCTACGCGCAGATAATAACCGGGTACATCGTGCCGCCGGCCCAGTTCGGTACCGTGGACCGCCAGCCAGGCCTCGATATTGGCGTTCCAGAAATCGGCAAGCGCCAGCGCCCATTCGGCTTCGCGCGACGGCAACAGCGCCGCGCCGGCGACCATTGCCGCTATGAGCGTCGCTAGCGTGTAGGCATTGATGCCCTCGTTCTCCTCCCAGCGGTCCTGCGCGGTCGACGGCCCGGTGCGGGCGATATAGCCGAGCGCGCGCCGCACCATGTCCTCAACCGCGATCCCGCCGAGCGCGTCGCGCTCCTCGAGCTCCTGGGCGAGCAAGACCGGCATCGCCGCTTCGTCGAGCTGGATGCCGGTCCAATACGGTGTCCCGCCAAGCCATTGGTTCTGATACCAGTGGCCGTCCGCGGTTTGCGTCGCGATCAAATAGCGCAGCGTGTCCCGCGCTTCCGGTTCGGCGCCGAACGCCAGCAACGCGCCGGCGCAGTGCACGAGGTCGCGCGGCCAGACCAGGTGATAGCCGCCGCGCTGGTTGCCGGCGTAGCCCCACGGCACGCTGAGGCTCGCCACCATCGCGCCGGGATAGGTCTTGTCGAGATGGGTGCGCAGCACGATCGACGAGACGACCGCCTGCTCGCGGATCGG
>JBKOVT010000366.1:0-5577 GCA_046724035.1 Pseudomonadota bacterium
GTTTTGCCGAGCGGCCGGGTCAGGCTTTGTTGCGCCGGAACCGGAAGCGGCGTCAGGCCGGACTCGATCAGATCGTCGATGAGCTTGTTGCGGATGTACCGGCAAGCCCGGCCGCTGATGACATCGGTCACCACGGTGGACGCATCGCTCGCCTCCGCCAATGCAGCGCGGTGCGCATCGAGCACCTCCGCTTCTTCGCAGCGCAGAAAGGCGGTTCCGACCTGCACCGCGCTGGCTCCCAGCATAAAAGCCGCCGCCGCGGTGCGGCCATCGGCGACACCGCCGGCGGCGACGACTGGCGTGCGCACGGCATCGACGATTTGCGGCAGCAGCGCGAACAGACCGGGCTGCATGCTGACATCGACGCCGGTAAAGGTGGCGCGATGCCCGCCGGCTTCGATGCCTTGCGCGATGATCGCGTCAACTCCGCTTTTCTCGAGCAGTCGCGCCTCGGCGACCGTCGTGGCGCTCGACACGATGAAGATGCCCGCCGCCTTGATGGCCTCAATGATCTCCGGCTCGGGCAAGCCGAAATGAAAGCTGACGGCCTCCGGTTTGGTTTCCAGCAACAGCGCCACATGATCCGGGCCGACATCGCTGACCTCGCCCTGGGGCTCGGGCACCGGGCCTAAACCGTGGGCTTCGTAATGCGCCTGGAGATGCTGCCGCATCGCCTCGCGGGTCTCGGCCTTGCAGCGCGGATCGGGCCAGATCGGGTAATTGACGTTGAGGCTGCCGCCGCTCTGTTGCCGGAACCCGGCAATCCGGCGACCGGCCTGCTCGGCGGTGCGGCCCCACATGCCGAGCCCGCCAAGCCCGCCCGCATTGCTCACAGCCGCCGCCAACGCTGGCGTGCTGGCGCTCCCCATTGGCGCCTGCAGGATCGGCCATTTGAGGTTCAACCGTTCGGTCAGCGCGTTTGAAGGCCACATCGCATTCGTCCCAAAATTACGTCCGTCGTTCCACCACAATACGCCCTCTTGCAGTTGCGAGAGCCTGGAACCAGCCCCCACCGCGACCCTCCCCGCATTCGGCGGAGGAGATCGCGGCGCAACCAAGCGCCACCGCGGTTATTTCGACCGCCTCCAGACCATCACTGATTGGCGGCCGCTGGTGGTCCGGGGGATCGTGCTCGTCCACTCATCGCCGGCGAGGCCCACGGTGGTTTTCATATCGGTGCCCACCTGGTTCGGGAAGGTGCTGCCGAGAATGTGATAGGTCAACGTCTTGCCCGCCCCGTCCACGGTCCACGTGCCGAAATGCGCCACGCTGCCCTTGATGGTCGCGGCGCGCTCCTCCGGCGTGGCTTGCGTGCGATCTGCGGAGCCGAATTTCGGCAACTCGGGGTGGGTCAAAACCTGCGTGTAGTTGCCGCTGGCGTCGAGGATCATCATGCCCTTCGGCTTGGCGCCAAACTGCTGACGCTTGCTGCCGTCCTGGAAAGTCGTCTCGTGTGCGGTCGGGATCCACACCCCGACCAGCTGCTCCCGCACCGACTTCTGCTGGCCGGAGGCGCCGCCTGGGAGCAGCGCAAAGCCGGCCAACGCGATCGCAAAACGAAACCCGATACGGCGGAGCGTCATCGCGACCTTCATGAGAATGCAGCGCCGCCTCGGCCGTCTGCTCCCTCTGACCTGCCGTCCCGGAAGAAGTCCGGGGCGGGCACGTCAGCGGTTGGCGTGCCAGTAGCTGTTGCGCAGCACGCGGCCGGGGAGGGCGCCGGTGTGTTTTTTGTCCTCGAGCAGCACCTGGCCGTTGACAATCGTGTGCGTGACGCCTTCCGAGGTCTCCTTGATGCGCCAGCCGCCCGCCGGGAAATCGTGCACAACCTCTTCCTTGCCGCACTTCACGGTGGCGGGGTCGAAGATCGCGATATCGGCCGCCATGCCCGGCCGCAATAGGCCGCGGTCATAGAGGCCGAAGGTCGAAGCCGAGTCGAATGTCAATCGGCGCACCGCCTGCTCCAAGCTCATCACCTGCTTCTCGCGCACCCATTCGCCGAGCAGCTTGGTGATATAGCCGTAGCCGCCGTGAAACTGGACATGCGCGCCGCCGTCGCCGAGCCCGATCACCGCATTGGGATGCGTCAGGATTTTCGACAACGCCTCGTCGTCGATGTTGTTCTCGGCCTGCAGGAAGCGGGTTTCGAGCTTCTCCTCGACAACGAGATCGAGGAAGGCATCGATGACGCGCTTACCTTCCGCCTCGGCGATCTGGCCGATCGATTTGAACTGCATCCATTTGTTCTTTTCGAGCGCCGGCTCGTTGACCCAAATGTAATTCCACCAGGTCTTCGAGATGCCGACCGCGCTGTCCGGCTTGTTGACGACCGCCTCCCCGTGCAGCTTGGCGCGGATCTCGGGGTCGGCGTAGAGGCGCAGTTTCTCCGCGTCCGACATCAACAAGATCGGGTGCCAGGTCGGCAGCCCGCGGAACACTTGCGTGTTCTTCATCGTGAAATCTTGCGTCACCCGGTTCGGGCTGCACATCGGATAGGCGCGGATGCCCATCGACGCGGTCTCCTCGATCCGCGCCATGTGGATCTTCCACTCGTCAGGGCGGCGCATCGTCTGCGACAGCGAGTTGTAGACGACGGTGCGGCCGGTCGCCTCGGCGAGGCGGCGCATCATGCCGTCCTTCAACTCGACATATTGGCCGCCGCCGGCCTGGATCGTCCCGGTGCTCATATCGCGCAATACGTCGGCGAGCGCGAAGATTTCGTTCTCATCGGCCCACAATGCCGGGATCAGGACCCCCTGCGGGTCGAAATGCCCCTTCTCGCGCGAGACGGAGAGACCGAGCGCGCCGGCCCGCATCCCATCGCGCACGACGTCCTGCATGGCCTTGACCTGCGCCTCGGTCGCGCCGGGCTTCTGGCAATCGTCGCCCATGACATAATGGCGCACCGCCGAATGGCCGATCAGATTGCCGACATTGATGCCGAGATGCTGGTCGAGCCGATCCATGTATTGCGGGATCGTCTCCCACTCGAACTCGACGGTCTTCAGCACCTCCATCGGGATCGCTTCGACATAGGAGAGGAACTCGGCGAGCCGCTCCTCGGTGCCCTTCCGGACCGGCGCCAGCGATAGCGAGCAATTGCCGAAGATGACCGAAGTGGCCCCGTGCTCGGGCGAGAAGGTGCAGAGCGGGTCCCAGGTGACCTGCGCGTCGTAATGGCAATGATTGTCGATAAAGCCGGGGCTGACGGCGCGGCCATCGGCGTCGATCGTCTTCGCCGCCGGGCTGGAGAGCTTGCCGATCTCGGCGATCTTGCCGTCCTTGATCCCGACATCCGCGCGGAAGCTCGGCATCCCGGAGCCGTCGACGACGCGTCCGTTCTTGATCAGCAAATCATACGCCATCGTCTTCCTCCCGCGCAGCCGGCGCGGCCGCCAAACGGCCGCTTGGCGGAACTCTATCACGCAATCCCGCGCCCCAACCGCGCTTTCCCGGTATGGATCGGCCCCGAGCCATGCAAAAGGGCGCTATTGGGTAGACTGGCCAGCCGAGGCCCTTACCAAATCAGCTGCCCGGCCCCGGCAGGAAGACGTCTCGCAAAACGGCGTCGTTGCTGATCCCGGCGCGCGCCGCATAAGGCTGCTGGTGCCCCGAGCGCGACAGCTCGTACATGGCTTCCAACGTGCGCAGCAATGTGACGTGGTTGACCATCAAGGCTTCTCGATATCCCGGCTTGATGTGCGCGCCGGCGATGATCGTGGCGATGCGGTTCTGCGCCGCGCGGGCGTGCGCGCTGCCGTCCTGCACGACCGCCGGGTCGGTCGGCCCTCGCAGATTAGTCTTGAAGTTATCGTTCTCGTCGAAGGTGACGATGAGCAGGCTGTTATGGGTCTTGGCCCATTGGTAGTAGCGGTCGAGATTTTCCGCGAGCCAGCGATCGCCCGCGGGCACAGCCTCCTGCGGCGTACCGTTATGCATGTCGTGCTCCTGGTCGGGGATCACGAAAGCAACGGTGGGAAGCTGGTTGTAGTCGGCCGGGAAATCGGCAAAGCGCAAATTCGAGGAGGTCGCGACCGTCGGGCCGTTCGGCACATTGGCGAAGCTGACCCACGGCACATGCTTGCGTCCGTAGAGGCAGGGATAGTGACAGCCGGATGGCGTCACACCGATCTCGGAGCCGATCGCCGGGAGCGACTCCGAGTAGCCCTTGAACGACAATCCTTTCGCGAGGAGCGCCGTGCCGAGATTGTTGCTCGTGAACTTGACGGGCGGGATCTTGTCGTCGAAGCCGACACCCTGATTGTCACCCGAGAATAGCCAGAAATAATTACCTTCGCTGTTGTGCTCCTCGCCGAACATACGGGTGAGCAACGCGCCCTCGGCGGCGAGCCGGTTCAGATAGGGCGCCGCCCTGTTGCCGACGATCTGCTCGTAATCCTTGTTCTCCTCGACGACGATGACGACGTGGTCGTAAACCGGCAACCCGGCCGGGCAATAGCGCGGTCCTTGCGCGACGCACCCGATCAGCGCAAGAAAGAGCACCCCGAGGAGCGGTGCCAGGCGGTTCATCGGAATGTGCTTCTCTTGTCGACGGGTGCTCGCGTTGGTCTAACCCTCGTTTGTCATTATGATCGTGCCGGAGGCGGCGAACATGCCGCCGACACCGTGACACACCGAGAGCTTCGCGCCGGGCACCTGCGCCGGCGCGGTGTGGCGCATCTGCCGCACACTCTCCTGCAGCGCGTACATCCCGTACATCCCGGAATGCATGTAGCTGAGGCCGCCGCCATTGGTGTTGAGCGGCAGCTTGCCGCCCGGCGCGGTGTTGCGCTCGCCGATAAAGGCGGCCGCCTCGCCCTTCTCGCAGAAGCCGAGGTCCTCGAGGCCATAGATCGGCAGATGCGCGAACGCGTCGTAGATCATCAGATGATCGACGTCTTTGTGCGTGATGCCAGCCTCCTCGAATGCCTTGGCGCCGGCGACGCGGAAGGCGCGCGACGAGGTGAAATCCTCCATTTGGCTGACCATCGGCGTCTCGACCGACTCGCCGGTGCCGACCAGATAGACCGGCTTGGTCGGGAAATCCTTCGCGCGGTCGGCCGTCGTCAGGATCAGCGCGCCGCCGCCATCCGTTACAAGGCAGCACATCAACAGCCGGAACGGGTAAGCGATCATGCGCGAATTCAAGACGTCTTCGACCGTGATCGGGTCGCGGAAGGTGGCGCGCGGGTTTTTCGCGGCCCATTCGCGCTGCACGACCGCGACCGTCGCGAGATGTTCCTCGGTGATGCCGTAGGTCTTCATGTAGCGGAGGACGGGGATCGTGAAGAGCGTCGGCGGCCCCATCGGTCCATAGGGCAATTCGAACTGCCCGGCGAGGCTGCCCGGCGACACCGCCGGGCGTGAGCGCGCAATGCCGGAGCGGCCGCTCTCGCCATGCGTGATCAGCACGGTCTTGCACAGGCCGCTTTCGAGCGCCGCGGCGGCGTGGCGGACGTGAATCATAAAGGAGCAGCCGCCGACCGCGGTGCCGTCGACCCATTTGGGCGTGATGCCGAGATAATGCGCAATCGTGACCGGCGTCTCCCCGGCGGTCGCGATGCCGTCGATGTCCTT
>JBKOVT010000329.1:0-9920 GCA_046724035.1 Pseudomonadota bacterium
ATAAAACCGAGACCGAAGGCGGCGCCGATCATCCCCATGCCGCGGGCGCGCCGCTCGGGCGGCGTCACATCGGCGATATAGGCCTGCGCCGCCGCGATGTTGCCGGCGCAGAGGCCGGCAAACGCGCGCGCCGCGAACAGCATCCACAATTCCGTCGCGAAGCCGAGCCACAGATAGGCGAGCGCGGCGGCCAGCATGCTCGCCATCAATACCGGGCGCCGGCCGATCCGGTCGCTGATCCGCCCCCAGAGTGGAGCGGCAATCATCGACATCAGCGAGAAGACCGCGAGCAGGAGCGTCACCTGCTGCGGCGAGGCGCCAAAGCGCTCGGCATAGAACGGCAGCAGCGGGATGATCAGCCCGAAGCCGACGAGATCGACAAACACGATGAGGAAGAGGATGGGCATCGCGCCTCGTTGATAAGCGCCCCTACCCCGCCGAACAAGCGCCGATTGCCACAGCTGGTCATCTGGCCGAGTGCTGCGCGAGCGACGCAAAAACCCAGCGAATCCCTCGCCCTCGTCCTAACACGCGCAAAATTCGCTCGGTATGTCCGCGGTTTTCGGAACGCTTTCATGCCTCCCGTTAGGGCCATTTAACCCGCTGTTAAACGGAGTGGGGTTTCCTAGCGTCGTCAACTCGGCCCAGGAGAGTGCAAATGACTTTCTTTTATCGTCTGTTGCGTGATGATCACGGCGCCACCGCCATCGAGTACGGTCTTATTGCTGCTCTGATTGCGGTTGCCGCCGTCACCGTTCTCGGCACCGTCGGCACCAATCTGACGGCTACGTTCAGCACCGTCGCCAACGATCTGTAAGGCACGGCGCCGCGCCGCCAGGTCGGCGGCGCGGCCGTATTCTTGCAGGATTGCCTCGACCGGAACTCCGGTCACGCAGATCTGCGCTTGGCAGCAGGCGGCCGCCCTCTGGGCGGCCGATTTTTTTTGCGCCACCCACCTCTTGCTGCCCCCCGGCTCTTCGCTGCCCGCCTCTTGCCCAACTGCCGATCCCTCGGACTAAGATGCAGCATCAACGCGGGAGGTAGCGGCGATGCAGCTCGGGAGGCTCGGCGTCTGGGCGCCAATGGATGTGATGACCGCGGCCGAGAGCGCCACCTTCGCGCAGCAGGTCGAAGGCTGGGGCTATGCCGCATTGTGGCTGCCCGAAAGTCGCGGCCGCAACGTCCTCGCGCATTCAGCCTGGCTTCTCGCGAACACGACGGAGCTGATCGTGGCGCCAGGGATCGCCAATATCTATGCCCGCGACCCGATGGCGATGGCGAATGGCCAGCGCGGCCTCAACGAGCAGTCCGGCGGCCGCTTTCTGCTCGGCATTGGCGTGTCCCATGCACCGACGGTGACGGGACTGCGGGGCCACACCTACGGCAAACCGGTCGCGACGATGCGCTCCTATCTGCGCGAAATGCAGCTGGCGCCCTATCTCGCGCCGGAGCCTCCCGAAAAGCCGCTGACGATACTCGCCGCACTCGGACCCCGCATGCTGGCGCTCTCGGGCGAACTCGCCGACGGCGCGCATCCCTACAATGTGCCCCCGGAGCACACCGCCGAAGCGCGCCGGATCCTCGGCTCCGGCAAGCTCCTCTGCCCGGAAGTCTGGGTGTTGCTGGAAACCGACCCGGCGAAAGCGCGCTCCGCCGCCCGCCAGGCGCTGGCGCCCTATATGCAGCTCGACAATTACGCCAACAATTGGCGCCGCATCGGCTTCGCCGACGAGCTTGCCGATGGCGGCTCCGATCGGTTTATCGACGCCAATGTCGCCTGGGGTGACGAGGCGGCGATACGTCGGCGGGTCCAGGAGCACTGGGATGCCGGCGCCGACCATGTCTGCATCCAGACGATCAGTCCCGACGGTTCGCGCCGTCCCGATGAGAGGCTCCTGGCGATGCTTGCGCCGGGCAGGGCCGCCGGCCCACGGCCTTGACGCGATCTGGTACGCGCCCGACATTCTTCAGGTTGGCGAGCTCACACCACGGGCCCAACCAACGCGTTACGGCAGAAGCCTGCCAGGAGCGACAGCGCCGACCATGTATTCCGAAACCACTCGCTCGATCAAAGTCACGGTCCGACCGTTCTATCTCGACCAGCACTCCTCGCCGGACGAGAACCATTACGTCTGGGCCTATCACGTGATTATCGAGAATTGCGGCACCGAAACCGTCCAGCTGCGGCGCCGCCATTGGGAGATTACCGACGGCTTTGGGCGGCTGCAGGAAGTGCGCGGTCCGGGCGTCGTCGGCGAAGAACCGGTGCTCGAGCCCGGCGAGAGCTTTGAGTACACCAGCAGCTGCCCGCTCCAGACGCCGTCCGGCTTTATGGTCGGCGATTACGAGATGGAGACCCGTAGCGGCGAGAATTTCCTTGTGCGGGTTCCGGCGTTTTCCCTCGATACGCCGCAACAGCAAGCCCGCCCAAACTGACCCCCAAGCGCGAGGCCGCAACGGCCAGCGCATCGCCCCCTCGCGAGAAAGAGAGCATCATGTCCATCGCCGACCCCCCGGCGCGCGCGGTTGAGCGGAAAGCGCGCCCCAAGCAGGCCTTGAGGATACAGCGGCCGAACCGGCAGGAAGCCCTCGAAGCGGTCCGCACCTTGATCCGCTGGGCGGGCGACGATCCCGATCGCGAGGGGCTCGTCGGCACCCCCGACCGGGTCGTTCGCTCCTATGCCGAGTTCTTCAGCGGCTATGACGAAGACCCGGTGGCGCTGTTGCAGCGCACCTTCGAAGAGACCGACGGCTACGACGAAATCGTCATGCTGAAGGACATCCGGTTCGAGTCGCATTGCGAGCACCACATCGCACCGATCATTGGCCAGGTGCATATTGCTTATCTGCCGAGCAATCGGGTGGTCGGCATCTCGAAGCTGGCGCGGCTCGTCGAGGTGTACGCTAAGCGGCTGCAGATCCAGGAGAAGATGACGGCGCAGATCGCCAACACGCTCGACGAGGTATTGCAGCCGAAGGGCGTCGCGGTCGTCATCGAGGCGGCGCATCAATGCATGACGACGCGCGGCGTCCACAAGCCCGGGGTCAGCATGGTGACGAGCCGCATGCTCGGCGTCTTCCGCACCGATCCCTTATCGCGCCGCGAGGTGCTGTCGATGATCGGGACGCCGGGCGGCGGGAGCTGCGAACACGTCTGACCCCCGAACCGAGGAGCGACTCGCCGGGGCGGTCGAGATCCTCGACCGGCTGGTCGCGTTCGATACGACCTCGTCGCGCTCCAACCTCACGCTGATCGACTGGGTCGCCGACTATCTCCAACGCTACGGCATTGCGCATTCGCGCAGCAGCGCCAGCGAGGGCAAGGCCAATCTCTATGCGACAATCGGCCCCGCCGATCGCGGTGGTGTGCTGCTGTCGGGCCACACCGATGTGGTCCCCGTCGCGGGGCAGCAATGGACGAGCGATCCGTTCAACCTGACCGAACGCGACGGCCGCCTTTACGCGCGCGGCTCAGCCGACATGAAAGGATTTCTCGCGCTCGTTTTGGCGCTGGTCCCGGAAATGCTGCGGCAGCCGCTCAAGGTGCCGCTGCACATCGCCTTCACGCATGACGAGGAGACCGGCTGCTTTGGCGCCCCGGCGTTGATCCGCGCGCTGCCGCAGAGCGCGGCACGGCCGATGCTGGCGATTATCGGCGAGCCGACTTCGATGCAGATCGCCAACGCGCAAAAGGGCTGCGGTTTCTACCGCACCCGCGTGCTGGGCCAGGAGGGGCATTCGAGCGCGCCGGACCGCGGCGTCAATGCGATCTTCGCCGCCGCCGAGATCGTTTCCGAGATCGCCCGCCTCTCGGCGGAGGCCCGCTCGCGCTCACGGCCGAACAGCGGCTTCGACCCGCCGTATACGACGTTGTCGGTCGGCACGATCGCCGGCGGCGCGGCGGTCAACATCATTGCGCGCGACTGCGCCTTCGACTGGGATTTGCGCAACGTGCCCGATGACGATGCCGCCGCGCTGAAGGCGCGCATCGACGCTTTCATCGCGACCGATCTCCTGCCGCGCATGCGAGCGGTCTATCCCCACGCGGCCGTCGAGACGGAAACAATCGTCGAGGTGCCGCCTCTTTTGCCCGATCCGGGTTCGCTCGCCGAGGTGCTGGCACGCCGTCTGACCGGCGCCAACACGACGACAACGGTCTCCTTCGCCAGCGAGGCCGGGCTGTATCAGCAGGCCGGGATCCCGGCGATCGTCTGCGGCCCGGGCTCGATTGATGTCGCGCACAAACCTGACGAATTCATCACGCGCGCGGAACTCGCGGACGGGCAGGCCTTTCTCGATCGGCTGCTGCGCTGGGCGCGCAGCGGCGAATAGCAGATCAGCCCGGCGGCGCGGCCGGGGTGGGCGGCGGCACTGCGGGTTGCGGTGGCGGCGCGGGCGCGGCGACCTCGCGGCTTTCGAGCTCGCTCGGCGGCGTGCCGAAGGTCAGCCGTACGCGGTACGTCGCCCAGTCGCGGCGATAGGCGACCGGATCGGGCAGCGGAATTTCCGCCTGCGACAGCACCGCCAGCACCTGCACCTGACTGCGCAAAGCGGCGTTCGCCTCGGCGTTCGGGCTGGCCAGCGCTGCCGCGCCCGTGCCGGCCAGCGCGGTTTCCCAGGGACTATTGGCAACCCACTGCCCTGTCGCGGCGCGCGGCCGGGCATTTACGTCGATCCAATTGGCTGGCGCGGCTGCTCCGTCGGGCGCGATCAGCTCGGCCGCGTGCAGCGGAAGCCGATCCACGGCGGTGATCGTGATCGTGTCGGCGAGCCCGCCCGGCGAAAAGCCGACCTGAAGCTCGAACGGCGCCGCAAGCGGCGGCGGCGCGCTGCCTCCTGGCGTGCAGGCAGAAAGCGCGAGGAGCGCGGAAAGAAGCAGCATCACGCGGCGCATCGCATTTCCTCGCGACAGCTATCCCAGCCGGTGTAGCGCGAACCCACGAGCGGCGAAAGAGCTAGCTGCTCGGGGATGACGAGCCTGCAGCGGGCGTGCACAATCGCCGGAGACGAGAGAGGGAGGTCGCGATGAGCGACGCGGCGGCGCTGCGCACCCAGGATATCGGCACGGTTCACGACCGGTTTTTCACCTTGCGCGATTTTCCGGTTGCCGACAGCACCGTCATGCCCGAAGCGACGATCGTCTACGAAACCTATGGCCGTCTCGCACGAGATGGGCACAACGCCGTTCTGGTCACGCATGGCTACACAGGTAGCCATCATGCCGCCGGCCGCAATCCGGCCAACGGCCACCAGCCGGGCTCGTGGGACGGGCTGATCGGCCGGGCAAGGCGATCGACACGGACAAGCTCTTCGTCGTCGCCTCGAACATGCTGGGCTCGTCCTTTGGCTCGACAAACGCGGCGAGCCTCAACCCGGCGACCGGGAAACCGTACGGTCCGGATTTTCCGGCGATTAGCATCCGCGACATCATCACCGCGCAGAAGGCGCTCCTCGACTCGCTCGGCGTCAAGCATCTGGTCGCAGTCGCCGGTCCCTCCTATGGCGGATATCAGGCATTTCAGTGGGCCGTTGCCTACCCCGATTTCATGGACGCGATCGTCCCGGTCAATACCGCGCCCTGGGCTTCGATCAACACCGACAAGCAGCTCGCCGAAGTGGAGGCGCGGCTCGCGACCGACCCGGAGTGGTATGACGGACGGTATCACGGCAAGGCCGGCTGCAAGACGGTGCTGACCGAGATCCGGATCGAGACGCTGAAACGATATGGCATCGAGGCGAATCTGGCGTCGCGCTATCCCGATCCGGCGGAGCGCGAGGCGGCGCTTCGTCAACAGGCTGCCAATTGGGCGCGGAGCTGGGATGCGCATTCGCTGATCATTCTGCGGCGCGCGCTCCTCGGCTTCGACACACGGCCCGATTTCGCGTCGATCCAGGCGAAGGTGCTGTACATCCTGTGCCGCAGCGATGCGCTCTTCCCGCCAAAGATCGCGCCAGCGGTTATTGAGGCGCTGAAGAACGCCGGTGTCGAGGCGCGCTATTTCGAGATCGACAGCGATATGGGCCATTCATCGAGCGGCCCCGAGCACGCCAAATGGTCGCCCGTCTTGCGCGAGTTCCTGGCGCCGCTTATCGCCCGTCTGGGCTGATCAGGATGAGCCTTAGTGATAGCCGATATCGGCGCGAACCTTGCCGCGGAATACCCAGTAGGACCACCCCGTGTACATCAGGATCACGGGTATCAGGAACAGCGCGCCGATCAACATGAAGGCCTGCGTGTTGGATGAGGCCGCCGCTTCCCACAAGGTGAATTTATACGGGACGATCATCGGCCAGACGCTGACCGCGATACCGATGTAGCACAGCAGGAACAGAACGATCGCCCAAGCGAAGGGGCCAATTTCCGAGCGGCTGTTCAAGGATCGCCATTCCCAGATCGCCACAAACAACGTCAGAATCGGGATCGGCGACAGATAGAGGATGTTGGGCCAGGAGAACCAGCGGAAGGCGATGTCAAGCTCCAACACTGGCGTCAACGCGCTGACAACGATAATCGCCAGAAGGACACCCGCGAAGCACCAGCGCCCGAGCCGCCGCACCCATTCCTGCAATTCGCCTTGCGTCTTCAGGATCAGCCAGCCGGCGCCGAGCAGCGCATATCCGAACATCAGCGAGATGCCGGTCCAGATCGAAAACGGCGTGAAGCAATCCAGCGAACCGCCGGCGAAATTGCGCCCCGACACCTCAAAACCCTGAATGAACGCGCCGAGCACGACCCCTTGCGCAAAGGTCGCGAGCGCCGACCCGATCGAGAACGCATAATCCCAGAATGTCCGATGCGGCGAGTCGCGATAACGAAACTCGAAGGCCACGCCGCGAAACGCGAGCGCCAGCAACATCCCGAGCAGCGGGAAATAAACCGCCGGCATAATGATCGCGAAGGCCAGCGGGAACGCGGCGAAAAGACCAACACCGCCGAGCACGAGCCATGTCTCGTTGCCGTCCCAGATCGGCGCGATCGAATTCATGATCAGGTTCCGCCAAACCCGGTTGACGGTGAAGCCGTAGAGTATGCCGACACCGAGATCGAAGCCGTCCAGCAGCACGTAAAGGAACACGCCAACTCCGAGAATGGCGGTCCAGATCGGCACGAAATCGAGCATTGGCACGCTCATGGCAGCACCTCCGGCTCGGCCGACGGCAACGCCCTGACGGGCAGGTCCGGCCGCCCGCTTTCGACCGGCTCCGGCTGCAGCCCGATCCCGAGCGGGCCGATGCGAACAAGCCGTGCCATTAGCGCGAGTCCGACAGGGAAGATGATCAGATAAACGATGCCGTAACCGATCAGAGAGATCAGCACGTCCTGACCGGTGAGGGACGGCGATATTGAGTCGGCGGTGCGCATGACGCCGTACACCGTCCAGGGCTGACGTCCGACCTCGGTCGTGATCCAGCCTGCGAGCACCGCGACAAAGCCAAGCGGCGTCGCCGCCTCGCAACACCGCAGAAACCAGACGGAATCGTAGAGGCGACGTCCGGCCCGCATCCACCAGCTGACAATGACGAGAGCCAGCATCAGCAACCCGATCCCCACCATGGCCCGGAAGGCGAAAAACGTGATCGCGACGGGCGGGCGCTCTTCGGCGGGCCAGTCCTTCAGCCCGCGCACATTGCCGTGCACGTCATGCGTCAGGATCAGGCTGCCGAGATACGGGATGTCGACCGCGTAGCGATTGCTCTCCTTCGCCTCGTCCGGGAGCGCAAACAGCGTCAGCGGCGCGCCACCCATCGTGTCCCAGCGGGCCTCGATCGCCGCGACTTTGGCGGGCTGATATTGAAAGCTGTTGAGCCCGTGGCGGTCGCCAAGAAAGATCTGCAGCGGGACCGCAATTGTCAGCAGCCACAAGGTCAGAGAGAGCATGTTGCGAGCTTCTTCGACGAAGCGGCCGCGACGCAGGTAGAAAGCGGCGACGCCGATAACGACAAAGCCGGTCGTGATGTAGAACGCGACCACGGTATGCATCAGGCGATACGGAAAGGACGGATTGAAAATGATCTTCAGCCAATCCTGTGGGAAAAAGCGGCCGTCGATGACTTCGTACCCAATCGGCGTCTGCATCCAGCTGTTTGTCGACAGGATCCAGAACGAGGAGAATAAAGTGCCGCCCGCTACCATCAGAGCCGCGACCAGATGTGCCCAGCGCGGCACCAGCCGGCGACCGAACAGAAGAACCCCGAGAAAGGCGGCTTCGAGAAAGAAGGCGGTCAGTCCCTCATAGGCGAGTAGCGGCGACAGCACATTGGACGTCGCATCGGAAAAGCGGCTCCAATTCGTGCCGAACTGAAACGGCATGACGATGCCGGACACGACACCCATGCCGAAAGAGATCGCGAAGATCCGGGTCCAGAAAGTCGACAGCCGGAAATAGACGTCACGCCCCGTCGCAAAATTGAGCGCCTCGAGCAGCGCGATATAGCTCGCGAGCCCGACGGTAAAGGCCGGCAAGAGGATGTGCCAGGCGATAACCCAGGCGAATTGCAGGCGCGACAACAGGATCGGATCGAGAGTCATTGGCGCTGGCTAGCGCGCTGCGGTGCGATGGCTGCCGAGCCAGGCGACCGCCGCGTTGAGCTGGGCGTCCTGTGGCGTGCCGATGACCTTCGGGTTGATCGGGTGATCAGCCTCGCCGGTGACCCCGCCGGCCGCGTTCGGGCTTGTTGACGGACGGGCGCGCGGTGCCAGGGCGCCAGTCGCCTTCAGGGAGCCGAACAGGTCGCTTTCATAGGTCACGACGGCGTTGGCGACCTGCTGGTCCTTGGGCACCGTCACGATCTGATCGGGGGTAATCCCATGTCCCTGGATCGACTGCCCCGACGGTGTGTAATAGAGCGCCGTGGTCAGGCGCAGCGCGCCGCGGCCGTCGAGCGGAATGATGCTCTGCACCGAGCCCTTGCCGAAGCTGTGGGTGCCGAGAACCGTGGCGCGGCGATTGTCCTGCAATGCGCCGGCAACAATTTCCGCGGCCGAGGCTGAGGCGCCGTTGATCAGCACGACCATCGGTGTGCCGCGGATCAGATCGCCATTGGGCGGCGCGTCATAGATCCGATTTTCGCTGTTGTCGCGGCCGCGCGTCGTCACAACGGTGCCGGAATCGAGAAATTCACTGGCAACGTCCACAGCTGCATCAAGCAGCCCGCCGGCATCGTTCCGAAGATCGAGGACAAAGCCGGTAAAGGAGCCGCCGGCTTGCTGCCGCATCCGCACAATGGCGCGGCGCAGTTCGGTCGGCGTGGTTTCATCAAAGGTGCTGATCCGGACATAGCCGACACGGCCCGGCTTCAGCATTGATTTTACCGATTGGACGCGAATGATCGCGCGCGTGAGCGGCACGTCGAATGGCGCGCGATTGGTGCGCGCGATCGTCAGCACGACCCGGCTGCCGGGAGTACCGCGCAACCGGCGTACAACCTCACCGATATCCATACCGACGATCGCAACGCCGTCCGCCTTGACGATGCGGTCGCCGGGCTCGATCCCCGCCGCCCCGGCGGGGGTTCCTTCGATTGCGGAGACGACCTGCGGCACGCCCTCTTCGACTGAGACCTCGATGCCGATGCCGCCGAACTGGCCGCTCGTCGTGGCCATCAGTTCGCGATATTCGGTTTCGGTCATGTAGTCGGAATGCGGATCGAGCTTGCTCAGCATCCCTTTGAGGGCACCGCTGACGAGCTTGTCGGGGCCCACCGGGACGACATAGCTGCTCTCGACCTGCCGCATCGCGTCCTGAACAAGGCCGAGATCGCCGGGCGACGAACCCGCCGCCAGCGAACTGCACCCGCCTATGCCGAGCACCAGCGCGCCCGAAAGGGCACGAACCACAGCGGGAATGTTCATCGGTCCTCGTTGCGCGATCACGGTTCGCGGTCGGGCTGGCGGTCCGGATGCGCGGCCGCGAACGCGT
>JBKOVT010000174.1:0-8333 GCA_046724035.1 Pseudomonadota bacterium
TGTATCGACTTCGACCGTAGCGCTGAGACCGGCATGAAGCGGCAGGTCGGACGGCGTGCATTCGAGCGACAGGCGCACCGGGAGGCGCTGCACGACCTTGACCCAGTTGCCGGTCGCGTTTTCCGGCGGCAGCAGCGAGAACGTGAGCCCGGTGCCGGGGCTGAGGCTCACGACTTTGCCGCGACACTGCGCGTCGGGATAGGTGTCGATCTCGACTGTCGCATCCTGCCCCTGGCGCATATGCGTCAGTTCGGTCTCCTTGAAATTTGCCTCGACCCAGATGCGGTCGGACATCATCGAGAAGACTGGCGTCGAGGCGGTGACATAGGAGCCGGGCTGGACTTGCTCGACCTTTGTGACAATGCCGTTCTCCGGCGCTTTCACGACCGCGTAGCTGAGGTCGAGCTGCGCCTTATCGAGCGCCGCCTGGGCGCGCTGCACCGTCGGATGCTGGTCGGTCGCGATGTTCGCGTCGCCGCCCAATTGCGCGAGGATGTTGTTCGCGTCGCTCTGCGTCGATGTGACCTTGTGCTCGGCCTGTTGCAAAGCGTTCTGCACCTGGTCATAGGTTGCGCGCGCCGCGACACCGCTGGCGGCGAGCTGGCGCTGGCGCTCGAATTCGCGCTGTTGGTAAGTGAGCGTGTCCTGGGCCGCTCTCAATTCGGCGAGCTTTTGGCGATAGGTTGCTTTCATCGCCTCGATCTGCAGCCGCGACGCGGCGAGCATCGCCTTTGCTTCCTCGATCGCAATGCGGAACGGCCGGTCATCGAGCCGGAACAGCACCTGGCCCTTGGTCACGCGCTGGTTGTCGCCGATCTCGACCGCGACAACGCGGCCCGCGACATCGGTGCTGATCATCGTCCGCGCGGCCTGGATGTAGGCATCGTCGGTCGAGACATAGCGCCCGCTCGTCAGATACCACCACGTGGCGGCGATCAAAACGACGAGCGGCCCCGCCAACATAAGCGGCAGACGCAGCCGCTGACGCAGCGGGCGGCCCGGCCGCGACCGCACGGCGGCCCCGACCTCGCCTATGACGCGGCGAAAGCTACGAACGTTCGTGTCCTCTTCGGTCGACGTGCTCACCGGCCCACCTCAACGGCAGCAACCGGCGCGGGCGTCGCATCGGCATCCTCATGCCGCCCCGCTCGCGCCACAGCGGCGCGCCGCCGCGGCGGCCGGAGCGGTGCCGTGTCGGATTCGGCGGTCGGTTGCGGCACGCGCTCGGACAGGGTCGCGTGCACCCGTTCCAATAGCCCGATCAATTGCTCCGCCTCGGCGGGCTTCAGGCGGGCCATCGCCTCGTCGCGCGTTTCGGTCGCGACATCCATGATGCGGCCGAGGATCGGGCGCGCCTTGGCGGTCAGAAACAGCCGCCGCGCCCGCCGGTCGGCCGGGTCGGCGCGGCGCTCGATCCAGCCCGCGTCTTCCATGCGGTCGATCTGCCGCACCAGCGTCATCGGCCGGATCTCCAGGAGATCGGCCAGGCCCGCCTGGTTGATCCCCTCATTGCGGGCGATGTAGGCGAGCGTCCGGCATTGCGCCCGGGTCAGCCCGAGGCGTCTGCCATTGTGGTCGAAACGGCGCCCGAAAAGCCGGGCGACGTCGTGCACGAGAAAGCCAAAGCTGCGCTCGAGATCCAATATCGCACCCCGAAGATGACGCCTGCTGATAGTAAGCAAGACATATAATATGCTGGGGCCGGATGCCATGCGCAATACCGTGGGGCTGGGTTTCGCGAATGCGATAGCTCGCGTTTGACGCGATATCGGCTCAGCTGGCGCGACGCTGCGCCAAGGCCTGGTTCTCGATCGCGATCCGGCGGGCGACGAGCGCCAGATTGCCGGCCGAAAATACCGTCGCGATGGGAATAGCGCCAAACGCGAGCGGCAGGACGGCGATCTCGCCGAGGACGATCCAGTAGTTGGGGTGCCGCAGAAAGCGGTAAGGCCCGCTCGCCACCAGCGGATGATCGGGCAATACGATCAGGCGGGTCGTCCAATACCGGCCGAGGCTGGCGATGACCCAAATCCGGCCGAATTGCAGCGCGGCGAATGCTCCGAGAAGCGGCCATGAGGCGGGCGCCGAAGCCGGCACGAACAACGCCAGGCTCGCCAGCCATGCGCCATGCAGCAGCACAAACAGGGGATACGCGTGGGCATCGAGCTCGATCGCACCGGCGGCACGCAATGCTCGGGTATTGCGCGCCGCCAATGCGAGTTCGCCGAGCCGCTGCAGCGCGACGAGGCCGAGCACAAGATATAGGAGGCTCATTCCTGGCTCAGCACCGCGAACCCCGCCGTGAAGCCCGGTCCCAGCGCGGTCATCAGGGCCCGGCCCCACGGCGCGTTCACGGCGCGCCGGC
Organism: Pseudomonadota bacterium; assembly: GCA_046724035.1. Lineage (GTDB taxonomy): Bacteria > Pseudomonadota > Alphaproteobacteria > ATCC43930 > CGMCC-115725 > DATARH01. The sequence goes on from JBKOVT010000174.1 coordinate 2,366, forward strand.
GCGCCAGCATGCGCTCGAGCACAAACAGGATGCTCGCCGCGGACATATTGCCGAACTCGCGCAAGACCTCGCGCGCCTCGGCCAGTTCCGCTGGCATCAGCGCAAAGACACGCTCGAAGGCGTCGAGCACCTTGGGGCCGCCGGGATGACAGACAAAGCTGTCGATCTGGGCGAGGCCGAGCTCGTGCTGCGCAAGAAATGCGTCGGTGGCCGGCCGCAGCTCGGTTTCGATCAGACGCGGGATGTCGCGCGAGAAGACTGCTTTGAACCCGTCATCGGCGACGTCCCACCCCATAATGTCGAGGCTGTTCGGCCATGTGTGCTCGCCGGTCGCGACGATCGCCGGACCCTCGCCGCCGCAGCGCAGGAGCACGGCGGCCGCCCCGTCGCCAAACAGCGCAGTCGCGACGATATTGCTTTTCGCGAGATCGCCGCGGCGGAAGGACAGCGTGCACAATTCGATGACGAGAAGCAGAACGGCTTTGTCCGGCATCGCCGCCACCATATCGGCGGCGCGCGCCAGACCAACGACCCCGCCGGCGCATCCGAGACCGAAGATCGGCAGCCGCGCGAGGTTGCGCGGCAATTGCATGCGCTCGATCAGCAGCGCATCGAGGCTCGGCGTCGCAACCCCAGTGGTCGATACGGTGACGATGCCGCCGAGTTCACCTATGCGCAGACCCGCGCGGTCGAGAGCCTGACCGGCAACGCTTTCCAACAAATCGAGCGCACCCGCAACGTAGCAACGGTTACGCTCGGCCCAGCCATGCGGCTCGTCGTACCATTCAAGCGGCACCGATGAGTAGCGCCGGTCAATGCCGCTGTTCGCGAACACTGGCAGCAAGCGGTCGAGCATGGCCGACCGGCCGAACAGCCGCTTGACGCGCTCCACGACCTCCTCCTGACCGAGCACATAGGGCGGCACGGCGGTGGCCAATGCCAGCAGCCGCGGCGCGAGCGGCATCGGACGGCCCTCCGGGTTGCGACAGAAACGAAACGATGGCGTTTAGTTTAGTCCCGAGGCTCTTGCCTGCTGCATCACGAAATCGCGACGAAAGAGCCCTCTCCCGCGATGCGGGAGAGGGCTCTTAGATTTTGGCCGAGATGACGATCCGAGGGGATCGTCAGTTCACCAGCCGGTAGAACTTGGCGGCGTTCTCGCAGGTGATCTTGTGCACGACATCCGCCGGTAATCCGGCGAACTGCTCGTCGATGTATTTTTGCGATTCCGGCCAGACGCCATCGGTGTGCGGGTAATCCGAGCCCCACATGATGGTTTCCGCGCCAACATCGTCGATCAGCTTGGCGCCGATCGGGTCGAACTGGAACGTCGCGCGGCACTGGCGACGCCAATACTCACTCGGCTTCAGCTTCATCAGGTCGCGGAAACGATCCTCGAACTCGAAATCCATGCGATGCAACGCGTAGGGGATCCAGCCGACGCCGCTCTCGCCAAAGCCGATGCGCAGGTTCGGGTGCCGCTCGAACACGCCGGCACCCATCATGCCGGCCATGATGTGAATGAGCCCCATCTGGAATGCCGAGACGCCGGTGAACATCGCGGCACGCTGCACCTGGCGCGCCTCGGTGCGCGAACGCGGCGCCGTCGTCGGGAAGGTGTGGAAATGCAATGGCAGATCGACATCGGCAACCGCCTGCCAAAGCGGCTCCCAAACCGGGTGCCACATCGGCTCCATATCCCAGGAGCAGGACAGCTCGAGGCCGCGCAGCCCCATCTTGGCGACGCGGCGAACCTCTTTTACGGCCTCGTCGACGCTGCCATAGGGCAGGCAGGCAAGACCGATATGGCGGTCCGGGTAATGGCTGCAGAACTCCTTCAGCCAATCGTTGTAGATGCGCAGGACCTCGTTGGAAGCTTCCACATCGTTGAGCTTCGAGGCCGTCCCGAGGATGCCGTAGATGACCTCGGCATCGACCCCGTCCAGCTCCATGTCCTTCAGGCGCAGATGCGGGTCACGGCAGCGGTACTTGCCCTTTTTTGCGTCCTCATAGAGGCCAGCCTTGGCCATGATGTCGACGCGGACATTCTGTCCCGGGACATGCTTGGCGCCGCCGGGGCCGACCCCGTTCACCAGCCCGAAATTGGCGCCATTCTTGGCGACCCATTGCGGCCCGTCCGGCCCGTCCTCGACATAGGGCATCCGCTCCTTCATCTCGCGCGAGGCGTTCTCGACGAACAGCTCGGGCGGCATGCACGGCATGTCGAGGTGGCAATCGGCAGAGATGCGCTTGTAATGCATGGTGCGGGCCTTTCGGACTAAGGGGCTGGCCGGAGTTTAGCGCGATTGGCAAGGGTTTTGCCAATGCAGGGTTTGCAGTTGCCCAATGCGCGGTGTGCGGCTGCGGCTCAGCCGCCGAGCAGATGCGTCGCCAAGACCCAGCTTGCGCCGGCCGCGACGATCGTAAAGTCCGCGGTGCCGCGGATGTGCTGAAGGCTGCGGTAGTGCTTGATGTGATGGGTATCGTCCAAGAGGATCGCAAACGGTTTCCCTGCCATCTTTTCCAGCACGATCTGGAATTCGAGAAACCCGACGCCGCCCGCCGAGTCGAGCACGATTAGCGGTGTGTGCCCGGCATGCGCCTGTAAGAGGCGGGACAGCACATCCTCGCCGTCGAACAGGTAATCCTTGCCGTTGAACGCGATATCGGAGCTGCGGCCCGCCAGCGGCATCCGTTCCAGTTCCTCGGCTTGGCCGCGCAGTTCCCGGCTATAGGCGGCAACCGGGTCGCTGATGTTGTCGATATAGATATCGGGATACCGCTGATGATTGAGCAGCATCTCGTCGTGTTGCAGGAATTCGAGGGCGCGGTCGAGTGCGACGCTCAACCCCCAGCGGCAATCGATGAAGGGATACGGCCGAAGATTGGCCTTGGCCCGGCACCAATTCGCGAAATTCACCTCGACCGTGACCAACCGCTTCGGAGGCGCGACCTGCAGAAACGCGTCGGCGATAAACCGTGTCGAGCCCAGCCCGAGAAACGTGCCGGTCTCGATCGCCACATCGAGCCGATAACGAGCAATCAGCTCGACCAGATGCTGGCGCAGCACGGGATCACCGGCCATGTCCATGCTGGCGTGGCTTTCGACACCGTAGAGTCTCATTCGGCCTCTCCGCCCTGCTTATGCAGGGGCGCGTGAGATTGGGCGTTCAGGCGCCGCGCATCGCTTGCCAGATGCGCTGGCTGGTCGTCGGCATCTCGATATGCGTGATCCCGAGCGGCGCCAGAGCGTCGGCGACCGCGTTGACGATGGCTGGCAGCGCGCCAACCGTCCCAGCCTCGCCCGCGCCCTTGGCGCCGATCGGGTTCAGCTTGGTCGGGCAGGGGTTGCTCTCGATTGTCATGTAGGGGAAATCCTCGGCGCGCGGCATCGCGTAATCCATAAAGCTGCCGCTCAATAGCTGCCCCGAGTCACGGTCGTAGACGACCGCTTCCATAACCGCTTGCCCCAGACCCTGCGCGACCCCGCCATGGATCTGCCCCTTGAGGCCGACCGGGTTGACGACCGTACCGACATCATCGACGACGACATAGTTGAGGATCTCGAGTTCGCCGGTCTCGGGGTCGATTTCGACCTCGCAGACATGGCTGCCGTTCGGATAGGTGTTGTCGGACGGTGCAAACGTGCCGGTCTCGAACAGCCCGCCTTCGAAACCCGGCGGCAAGCGCCCGGTCTGAAACGTCGCCTTCGCGACGTCGGTGATCGAGATACGCCGGTCGGTCCCGGCGACCGCGAAATTGCCGCCATTGTCGCCCACCGCAAATTCGATGTCGGCCTCGGCCGCTTCGAGGAGGTGCGCGGCGAGCCGCTTGCCCTTGGCGACGATCTTGTCGGCGGCCATCCACAAGGCCGAGCCGCCGATGACGGTCGAACGCGACCCGTTTGTGCCGATGCCGAAGGCGACCCGGTCGGTATCGCCATCGATGTACTGCACCTCGCCCGGGTCGATCCCGAGGCGTTCGTGCAATATCTGCTTGAACACGGTTTCGTGGCCCTGGCCCTGGTTCTTGCTGCCCATCAGCAGGGTCAAGTTGCCGCTGGGATGAAACCGGATCTCGGCAAATTCCTGCCCCGGCCCGGCGGCCTTCTCGATCGGGTTGGCGAGGCCGATGCCGCGCAATTTGCCGCGGCGCTTGGCCTCCTCGCGGCGCTTCGGAAAGCCGTCCCAATCGGCCAGCTCGAGCACCCGCTTCTGGTTCGCCGGAAAATTGCCCGAGTCGTAGTTGAGGCCAAACGCGTTTTTGTACGGGATCTTCTGCGGCGGGATCAGGTTGATGCGGCGCAATTCGGCCGGGTCGCGCCCCAACTCCCGCGCCGCGTCGTCGATCAGCCGCTCGATGACATAGGTCGCCTCGGGGCGTCCGGCGCCGCGATAGGGCGCGGTGCCGTTGGTATTGGCCATGACCGCCAACACCGCGACATATCCGGCCGGGATGTCGTAGACGCCGGCCAAGGTGCCGACATTGCCAAAGGTCGCGAGCAGATTGCGCTCCGACGAGATGTACGCGCCGACATTCGCGAACGTCTGCACGCGCAGCCCGAGGAATTTGCCGTCGGCATCGAGGGCCAGCTCAGCCTCGCTGACATTGTCGCGCGCATGCTCGTCGGCCTGGATCGCCTCGCTGCGCTCACATTGCCATTTGACCGGCCGCCGCAGCCGCTTGGCGGCGAACAGCACCAGCCGATGCTCTGCGTATTGCCAACCCTTGGTGCCGAACCCGCCGCCGACATCGCCGGCGATGACGCGGATGCGGCTCTCCGGGATCTTGAAGATGCGCGTCGCGAGCGCCTGCCGCACCCGGTGCGGGTATTGCACATCGGCGTAAAGCGTATAGCGGTCCTCGCCGGGATCCCACATGCCGATCGCGCCGCGCGGCTCCATGAAATGCGCGTAGACCCGGCTGATCACATAGCGCCGCTTGACGATATGCGCGGCTTTGGCGAGCGCCGCCTCGGCGGCGGCCTTGTTGCCGCTCTCGAACAAGTTCGAGATGTTGTCGGGGCATTCCTCCCAAACCGCATGCTTGCCGGCCGCCGCATCCGCCGTGTCGGTGACCGAGGGCAAAATCTCGTATTCTATATCGGCGAGCTCGGCGGCGTCCTTCGCCTGCGCCAATGTCTCGGCGACGATAAACAGGACAGGTTCGCCGACATAGCGCACCCGCTCGCGCGCGAGCCCCAAATGCGCGCGCCAGAACATCGGCGAACCGTCCGGCCGTTTGCGATTATTGGCGAACGGCACGCCCATCGTGCCCATGCCCGCCGTCGCGAGATCGTCGCCGGTGTAGATCGCCAGCACGCCCGGCGCGGCAAGCGCGGCCGAGAGGTCCATCTTGCGGATCGCGGCATGCGCATGCGGCGAGCGCAGCACATAGCCATAGGCCTGGCCGGGCAGGTTGACGTCGTTCTGAAAGCGGCCATTGCCGCTGAGGAGGCGCTTATCCTCGAAGCGTTTGACCGGCTGCCCGATTCCGAACTGGCCCATCGTTCACCCTCACCGTCGTCCCGGCGAAAGCCAGGAGCCACCGTTGCGCAAATCTCCGAACCCGAACTGTTCGGCACCGTCGATCATGCCAATTTGCGTACCCGGCGTCAGCGGAAAGCTCGATCGGCTTCCGCCGCACCGCCGAGTTATGGGAAGCTTGAGGCAAGCGATTGCCCCCACCCCAACCCTCCCCCGTAAGCGGGGGAGGGAGTCCGAAGGCGAAGCCGAGGACGGGTGGAGGCTCAACGGCGACTGGCCGGGCCGCGGTGAAGAGGGCTGGGATGGAACACATCGAGATTGCCGGAATATCGGTCGAGGCACTGATCGCCGGCGCCGGGCCGCCGCTCCTGTTTCTGCCTGGCGGCGACTACGTCGCGCAAAACCGTCTGTTTCTCGACCGCTTGGCACAGCATTTCCGGGTCGTCATGCCGCGCCCGCCCGGCTTCGGCAGCACCGAGCGC
>JBKOVT010000024.1:0-17279 GCA_046724035.1 Pseudomonadota bacterium
GTTGCCGGCAATATCGCGACCGCCGACCTGATCGCCAGCCTCGAATACGGGGTCGCGGTGCTCGGCGCGAAGGCGATCATGGTGCTCGGCCACGGCAGTTGCGGCGCCGTCGATGCGACGATCAAGGCGAAAGCAGTCCCCGGCCAGATCAGCGTGCTTTATCGCTCGATCCGCCCCGCGGTCGAGCAGGCCGGGCCAAACCTGGAAGCGGCGACGAAGGCGAACGCCAAGATCCAGGCCGGTCTTTTGGCGAGCTCTTCGCCGGTAATCGCGGAGGCCATCAAGAACAACCAGCTCAAAGTGGTTCCCGCCTATTACGAGCTCGCCACCGGCGCCGTCACGCTGATCGCCTGATCGCCGCCGGAAAGACTCCACGCCAGGCCGACCCTATAATCGCCCCCGCGCACCAGCGGGGGCCGAGGTCATGACCGACACGCAGAAGAAGCCGCTTCGCCTCGAAGAGGCGACGATCGACGAATTGCATGCCGCGATCCGGGCCGGCGAGACGACGGTCGTAGAGGTGGTCGAGCAGTACGTTGCGCGCGCCCGCGCCTATAATGGCGTCGCCAGCCTGCTCGTCACCCAGGACGGCACAAGCATTCCCGAAGCCACCGGGACGGTTCGCGCCGGCGCGCCATTGCGCTTTCCGACCGACACCGTCGCCGCCTCGACGATCTTCCCCGATCTCGACAAATACGAGGGTCCAGCCCTCGAATTTGGCCGCATGGAGGCGACTGCCTCCGATCCTGATGTACAGCAGCAATACGGCATGATCGCCGGGAAGCCCGATGCCGGCCAGCTCAACGCGCTCGCGACCTTGAATATCCGCGGTGAGCGTTCGGTCACCTGCAAGGGCGAGTTCGACCGTCACCCGTCCCTTGGTCCCTTGCCGCTTGGCGCGCCGCCGGTTTGCCACGAGTTCCGCCGCCTCCCGGACGCGCTCGAGACCGCCGCTGCGCTCGACGCGCGCTATGGCCGCAACCCGCCGATCGACGAATTGCCGATGTACGGAGTCGTCTTCTCGTTCAAGGACCCGTTCGACACAAAGGACATGCGCACGACGGCGGGCGGCGACGCGGCCTACGACATCGATTTTCCGGCGCGCGACCATATCCTCGTCGAGCGCTTGCGCGAGAAGGGCGCGATCATTTTCGCTAAGGCGGTCTGCACCGAATATAACGGTCGCGCCGGCAATCCCGGCGGCCGTCACAAGCCGGAGAAGGTGCTGCCCTCAACCCTCGGCTATCAGCGCAGCAGCTGGGGCGGCAATCCGAGCAATGTCTACGACGCGACGCGCGCCGCCTCATTGGGGTCCAGCTCGGGCTCGGCCGTTTCGGTCAGCGCCAATCTCGTCATGTGCAGCCTCGGCGAGGAGACGCGCGCCTCGACGCGCGGCCCCGCCAACCACAATGCCGTCGCATTGATCCTGCCGCACAAGGCAATGCTCGGCTTCAATGGTGGCGCGATCGGCGCCGACATCTATTGCGACCGCAGCGGCATCATGGCGCGCACGATCACCGACTGCGCGAAGGTGCTCGACGCGTTGCGCAACGCGGATGGCGGGTATTACGACCCGCGCGACCCTTACACGACGGTGCCGCGCTCCTCCGTCTTGCCGAATTACACCGAGCACGCGCGATCGTCGGGAATGCCCGGAGCGCTCAAGGGCATGCGCATTGGCATCATCCGCGAGTCGATGCTGCTTCGGCCGGGCGAAAAATCGACGGTGACGATCTGCACCGCCGCCGCCGCCGAGATCAAGTCCGTGCTCGGCGACAGGCTCGGCGCGACGCTCGTCGAATCCGCCGACCCGCTCTGGGAGCGCGACCGCGACCTCGAACAAATGAACCCCGATTTTCGCGCCGGGCTGGCGCGGCTTGTGCCGGTCTTCATGCCGGATCTGTTGTTCCGCCTCGGCCCGGACGGTACGCCATTATTCAAGGAATTCGCCGCCGTGATCCGCCCGACCGAATTTGTGTCGGGCAAGGTATTCGGCAGCGGCGCCATGCTGCCGATCGACTACATGGTCGCGCTGGCGGAGGGGCGCATCGCCCCGCCCGCCAATCTCGACATCGCGACGATCCAGGAGCAACAGCTCGCCCCGACCTTCCGCTATCACATCCCGCATTATCTCGGCCGCCGCGCCGCGGACTGGAAGGCGCACGGCTTCACCGAAACTCTGACAGATTTCGCCGCGCTCAACGCCCGCTCTAAATTCTGGGGCGATGACGGGCGCGCCGCCTTCAAGAACTGGGAGGAGGTGACCGATCCGCGCAACCCGCTTGGGCAACGCCAGGGTGTCGACGAGCGCATCATGCTGCGCGAGCTCCTGCGCCGGCTTGACATGCTGGTGATCCTGGAAAACCGGCTCGACGCGCTTGTGCGGCTGCACACGCCACTGCCGCCGGGCAAGATCGGCGGCGCCCACGACGCGCTCGCCGGACCGTCCAATCTGCGCGCGGAGACGATGTACGGCCCGAATGCCGGGCTGACCGAGGTGCTGATCCCGGCCGGATATGTGACGACCGCCTACGACCCGGTGTTCCGGCTCAGCGACGACCGCAAGCGCTATGTCCCGGCGCCCACGGACACGCCAACCACGCTTCCCGCTCCCGGTCTGCCCTTTTCGCTGGTGTTCCGCGCCGAGCCCGGCCGCGAGGACATCGTACTGAAGATCGCGTCTTCCTACGAAGCCGCCTCGAAGCGGCGCGTCCCGCCGCCTGCCTTCGGGCCGCTATAGAGTATACATACGAGCCGATCGCTCGACGGCGGCGCGACGGGACTGTATGTGAGCGGCTAGCGACAGCGCGCCGCGATGCCGGGGAAAACAGGGGGATGCCTATGTGGTCCTATCAGGGTGTTGCCTTTCGGAAATTCGTCAGTCTTGGCGTTGTGCTCGCGGGACTGCTGGTCTTGGCTCCGATCATGCCGGCCGCGGCAGCGGGGCCGTCGGATGTCATCCGCGGTTTCTATGGCGTCTTGCTCGACACGATGCGGCAGGCGCAGCAGCTCGGCGCGCGCGGCCGATACCAGAAATTGGAGCCAGTCGTCTTCCGCACCTTCGATGTGCCTTATATGGCCAAATTGTCGATCGGCCCGGGTTGGAACAGCCTGACCCCGGATCAGAAGAATCAGGCCGCGCATGCCTATGGCCGCTACATCGCGGCGACTTATGCGAGCCGCTTCGACGGCTATTCGGGCGAGCGCCTCGAAGTCCTGGGCGAGCAGAAGATCAAACGCGGCACGATGGTGCAATCTCGGATCGTCAAATCGGACGGCGAGCCCGTGCAGATCAATTACATGGTGCACGACAACCAGATCGGCTATCAGGTCCGCGATGTCTACGTGACCGGCACGATCAGCGAATTGGCGACGAAACGGTCGGAATTCGCGACGATCCTGCGCACCAATGGCATCGACGGCCTCATCGCGTCGCTGAACAAAAAGGCCGACGACCTCCGCGGCTGAGGCCGGGCCGGAACGGGGCCGGCATATCCCTTGTTACCGATACGATGCGGTTACGCGGAACACACGCTCTGCTCGGGCTACTGCTTGCGGCGGGGTCGGCTTCCCCCGCCGTGGCTCAGTTGGCACCTCCCTGCGCCGCGTTCGCGCGCGACGGATTCGGCTCCTGGAACGCGACGACGCCTGTGACCATCGAAGCCGACAACGGCTTCATCGACATCATGCCGGGACACGCCATCAATATGAGGCTCGCGAGAATTCTCGACGGGCTGTGCCGGTGACGCAATAGCGGCTGTCGGAACAGAACTGGCGCCGACTTGCGGGCCGGCTTTATAGATCGCGGCGCGGCGGCATCGACAAAAACGCGTGCACGACATGCCACAGCTGGTGCCGGTTGTGCCCGAAGACGAGCGCATGCGCCGCCCCCGGCAGTACCGCGAATTGCCGGTCCGGGTTGGGCAATCGCCGGAAGAAATCGAGGAGATCCTCCTCGCTCGCAATCCCGTCATGCTCGCCGCGCACGATCATGACCGCCGCCTGCACCTGCAACGGATCGACAACCGGCAAATTGGCGGTCATATCGAGATAAGTGCCGGTCGGCACCTCCTCGCCATGGACGAGTTCGGCATCGGCGAGCGCCTCCGCAACGCGCGGATCGCTCGTCCCGGGGTGGTCGCGCGTGAAGATGCTGCGGATCATCGCGCGGTCGCGCAGCCGCCGATTATGCGTGCGGAAATACTCCACCTGCTCGGCGCGCTTTGCCAGCGTCGGCGAGTTGCGCCCGGTATAAGTGAACGCATTTAGGACGATCCGGCCGACCCGCTCGGGCCGCGCGGTCGCAAACGCCGCCGCGCGCAGCGCGCCCGAGGACTCGCCCATAAAGTGCAGCCGCTCCTGCCCGGCCTCGCGGATGACCAGCTCGGTGGCTGCGATGAGATCCGCGACGCCGCTCGCGATATCTGAATTGCCGTCCGTGCGCGACGAGCGGCCGTAATTCTCGTGGTCCATCGTCCACACGTCATAGCCGAGCCGGGCAAAGACATTCATTGTCGAATACTCGCCGGCCTCCGGCACGGTCAGGTCGAACGAGGACAGTGCCGAATTCGATGAGCCGTGCACGAGAAACAGTACCGGCCGTGCCGCCTCGCCCGCGTTCGCCGGCAGCCGCTTGCGGTAGACCGCGAGCGACACCTCGCCCTTGTTGACCGTGTAATCCGTCCGCGCCGACGCGCCGGCTTGATCCTCAGGCATCGAGTTCCCCTTCTCTATTGGCCGCACCATACCCGCTCGACCTTGAGCTCGGGCCAGCGTTGCACCACGCCAGCGGCAACCCGGTCGAACCCGGCAAAGGGCCGGTGCGGGTTTGGCCGCAGCCGCAATCCGAAAAGATCGGCAAGGCCGAACGGGGCCTCGACGTGCAGCTGGTCCTCGGCGTCGAGCCGCACCCCGACGGCAAACATCGGCGCGACAAAGCGCTCCAGCGCCTCGGCGGTGCAGGAGAGCGGTGTATAGGCCCCGCCGAAATGCGCCTCGAACCAGAGATGCACGCGCGCCTGATTGCGCGTTTCGATAACGGAGCGGAGCGGCTCTTCGAATGCCGCCGCGACCCGCCGGATGACGCTGTCTTCGGCCTCGTAGGAAATGTCCGAGGCGTCGAAATAGCCGAGATCGTAATCCCTGATGCCGTAATCGGCCGGGCGGCCCGTCAGATGGTTCAAGACCGGCTGATAGACGGCGCCGGATATGACCAGCCAGTCCGGCAGGCCGAGCCCGCGCACGGTCCGCAACACCTGCATCAGCGATGGCGCGGCACGCACGATCTCGGACAGCCGCTCGATCCGTTCGTTCGCAGCACCGTAATCCATCCCGGCACAATAGCGCAGCATCCGAGGGGATTGAATCGGGGCGCTCTCTAATGGGGTCTGGTGGCTCTGCGGTTCTTTTCTTCGGATCAGGAAACTGGGACATTGCCGGGCACCGAATAACCGCCGGGAGGAAGGCGGTTCGCGATGTCGCTGGCTTTTGGTCCGCTGGTACCGACTCTGGCCTTCATAGCGCTGCTGTGGCCGCGCCTCGTCATCGCGGCATCCCCGGCAGCGCCGCCAGCGAGCTTCCCGATCGCGAGTTTCGCGACCGAGAAGAAAGCCGAGCAGCACTGCCAGGGCGATCTTGCGGTCTGGCTCGATCTGCCGAGCCGGACCTATTACTACCGGGGCCAGCAGCGCTACGGCGCGACAAAGGATGGGGCTTACGTCTGCCGCAACGAGGCGAAGGCGGCGAAGATGCGGGCCGCTCCCGGCTCGCAGTGATCGCCCGGCGAACCCGAGCCCGGCGAACCTGACAGCGCTGACCTGACATGAAGCGCGTCACTGTCGTAAGCTCCCGGAAAATTCCGCCCGAGACGGGACCAGAAGGTAAGGAGCGGGACCGCGAATGCCATCGATCACTTTCAGCGTGAACGGCAAGCCGGCGAGCGTCGCCGCCGACCCGGACACGCCATTGCTCGACGTCTTGCGCAATCACCTCGGGTTTGTCGGCACGAAGTTCGGCTGCGGGCTCGAGCAATGCGGCACCTGCATGGTGCTGATCGATGGCGAGCCGGTGAAATCCTGCGGCAAGGCCGTCTCGACGGTTGCCGGGAAAAATGTCTTGACGATCGAGGGGCTCGGCACCCCCGAGCGCCCGCACCCGCTCCAGCAGGCGTTTCTCGACGAGCAGGCCGGGCAATGCGGCTATTGCCTCTCGGGCATTCTGCTCTCGGCCAAGGCGCTCCTCGACCGCAACCCGGCACCGTCGCGTCGCGAAATCGCGCTGGCCCTCGACGACAATATCTGCCGCTGCGGCTCGCATCACCGTATCCTGCGGGCCGTCGAGAAAGCGGCAGCGCAGATGAGGCAAGGAGGCGCCCGATGAGCGCTTCCGCCGCGCCGCAACTCCCGGGCATGTTGCGCGACAACCCGCGCCTCGACCAATGGGTGCGGTTCAAGGAGCCGGGCCGGGTCACCGTTTCGACCGGCCGCGTCGAGATCGGCCAGGGCGTGTTGACTGCGATGCGCCAGATTGCCGCCGAGGAGCTCGATGTCGCGCCGGATCGCATCCTGTTGCAGACCGGCGACACCGACCTGACGCCGAATGAGGGCTATACGGCCGGCAGCCAGTCGATCCAATTCGGCGGCGTCGCGCTGCGCCAGGCCTGTGCCGAGGTGCGGGCGCTGTTTCTCGATCGAGCGGCGTCGCAACTTGGGCATCCTCGCGACACGCTATCGGTCGAAGACGGCGCCATTGTCCACAAAGGACAGCCGACAGGGCAGGATTACTGGTCGCTCGCCGCATCGGTCGATCTCGCGTGCGACGCCACCGGAGGCGCACCGATCAAAGAGGCGAGCCAGCATCGCGTGGTCGGGCAGAACCTGCCGCGCACCGATCTCGCCGATAAGGTGTTCGGCGGCGCCGCCTTCCTGCACGACGTGACGATTGACGGTATGGTGCATGCCCGCGTCGTGCGCCAGCCGCGGCGCGGTGCAACGATCCGCGCGTTCGACGAGGCGGCGATCCGGCGCGCCGCCAAAGGGCCGATCGAGATCGTCCGCGACGGCAATTTCGTCGCGATCGTGGCTCAAGACGAAACAATTGTCGAAGCCGCCGCCGCGACCGCGTCGAGCCATGTCGCCTGGGGCAATCTCGAGACTCTGAACCCGATGTCCGAAGAGGCGCGCTGGCTCTTGCAGCAGCCCTCGATCGATAAAACCCACGGCGCGCCGCCGACCGATCGGGCGCCCGCCGCGCGCGCCTACGAAGCGACGTACACGCGCATGCATATCGCGCACGCCTCGATCGGCCCGTCCTGCGGACTCGCCCTATACAAAGACGGACATCTGCAGGTCTGGACGCATTCCCAGGGCGTCTACCCGCTGCGCGCCGCGCTCGCCCGCACTCTGAAAATCGATCCAGCGAAAATCTCGGTGAAGCATGTGCAGGGACCGGGCTGCTATGGCCATAACGGCGCCGACGACGCGGCCGCCGATGCCGCGGTCATTGCGATGCGCCGGCCGGGGCAGCCGGTCCGGGTGCGCTGGCGGCGCGAGGAGGAATTCGGGTTCGAGCCGGTCAGCCCCGCGATGGTCGTGACCGCTCGCGCCGCGCTCGATGACGACGGTAAGCCCCAGGATTGGACGACCGAGATCTGGAGCGGCCGTCACACAAACCGGCCGGGTGGCGGCGGCAATTTGCTCGCCGCCGAGGCCTTGCCCGACCCGCCACCTCCGCCGCTCGCGGTCGAGGGACCGCCGCCCCCGGGCGCCGGGACCCGCAACGGCGAGCCGCTCTACGCGTTTCCGGCGAAGCGCATCGTGCATCATCTGATCGCGGAGACACCGGTGCGCACCTCGTCACTGCGAGGGCTCGGCGCAACTTTGAATGTCTATGCCATTGAGTCTTCTATGGACGAGCTGGCCGAGCGCGCCGGCCAGGACCCGGTTGCCTATCGCCTCTCCGTGCTCACGGACCCGCGCGCCCGCAAGGTCGTCGAGCATGTCGCCCGGATGGCCGGCTGGCAGGCGGGTTTGCCCGCCGGAACCGGCACAGGCCGCGGCATCGGTTTCGCGCAATACAAGAATATGGCCGCCTATGCAGCTGTAATCGCTGAGGTCGAAGTGGATGAGAGCGTACGCGTGCTTCGGGTCTGGTGTGCGGCGGATAGTGGCCTCGTGATCAACCCGGACGGCGCGATCAACCAGCTCGAAGGCGGGATTGTGCAGGGTATCAGCTGGGCCTTAAAGGAAGGCGTTCGTCTCGACGAGACCGGCATCAGCTCGCGCGATTGGGAGGGCTATCCGGTGTTGCGCTTCAGCGAGGTGCCCGAGATCGCGGTCGAGCTGGTCGCTTCCGCGGTTGACCGGCCACCGCTCGGGGTGGGCGAAGCGAGCGGCGGCCCGACCGTCGCCGCGATCGGCAATGCCGTCGCGCATGCGCTGGGCGCCCGCATTCGCGATCTGCCGCTGACGCGCGAGCGCGTCATGGCCGCGCTATTGCGAACCTGACCGCCCTATCAGCGGTACTCGTCGCCGCAATCGCCGATCAGCCGCATCAAATCGCGGGAGTGCGCGAGGACCGCCTCGATTGCCGCTACATCCTCCAGGTCGAGCGCGATGTCGAAGACGCGCGCATTATCCGCGATGTGTTCGGCGACGCCGAGCCGCGCGCCGATGATGACCCCGGCAACCGCGCTCTGGGTCGAGAATGTAACGCGTTCCGATGTTGGCGATGCTCGCGCCGTGCTTATTCGCGATAGGCTTTAACGCCGCGAGCAATGCCTGAAACAACGGCCAGCCGCCCCACGCATCGATCATGTTCTTATATTTCTGAAGTGACGCGGTAGTGAGATCGGCGCGGCCCGGCTCCGGCCGTCCGATCCAGGTTTCCGACAGCAAGCCGCCGAGCACCGTCCCATAGGTCAGCAAGGTGATGCCCTGCTCCTCGCAGAAAGCCGCCATCTTGACCGCGGGCCGGCGATCGACCAGCGAATACTGTACCTGGTTCGAGACGATCTCGATCCGGGCACCGGTGATGATGCCGAGACGCTCGGTGTCGAAATTGGTCAGCGCGAGATGGCGGATCTTCCCCTCCTCGCGCAGATCGGCCAGGTGTTTCAGCGCATCTAGATAGCGCCGGTCGCCGTAATCCCACCAATGGAATTGCAAGAGGTCGAGGCAATCGACCTGCATCCGCCGCAGTGGCACGGCGACCGCGTCTTCGACGATGCGGCGCGTCATCGGCCCGGGATAGGGTACCCATTTCGTGAAAGCCTGGATCTCGCCGAGGCGCTCGGCGCCGCGTTCCTCGGCAAAGCGTCGCCGGAAGCGGCCGACCAGATCCTCGGCCGGGCCGTAATGGTCTGCCAGATCCCATGTCGTGAAGCCTGCATCGTGGTAGCGGAGCATCGCCTCGATCGCGCGCTCCGGGTCTATCCGCCCATGCGCCCCCGACACCTGCCACATCCCGTTCAGCACACGACAGATCTCCAGATCTGCCGCGAACCGAAACCGGTTCGATGCAGGCAATGGCATCTAGATGACGCGCTTCTCGCGCAAAGTCGCGAGATCGGCGGCGCTGTAGCCGAGCTTTCCGTAAATCACGGCATTGTGCTGGCCGAGCTTTGGTGCGACCGCGCGCACCTTGATCGCGTCGTCGATCCTGACGGGTGTTCGGATATGCGGCACATCTCCGAGCTCCGCGTCGTTCGCAGATTGGATCATTTCGCGGTGCTTCACCTGCGGGTCGGCGAACATCTGTCCGTAATTGTACACCGGGCCGCACGGCACGCCGGCCGCCTCCAGCACACCGACCCAATGCTCGGTCGTGCCGGTCGTCAAGACTGCTTCCATTTCGCGTTCCAGCGCAGCGCGGTTCTGCATGCGCGCGGCATTGGTCGCGAAGCGCGGATCGCTGCACCATTCCGCATGCCCGAGCGCCTCGGCGCAGCGCTCCCAGATCGCCTGGCCGGCGGCGCCGATCATCAGATTTCCGTCTTTCGTCGCCATGCGCTGATAGGGCGCGTTCTGGCGATGGCGCGAGCCCTCGCGGGTCGGCTCCTGCCGGTCCACGAGCCATTGCGCGCTCGTCCATGAGCTGAAGCCGATCGCCGTTTCGAGCAACGAGCACTCGACAAGCCGCCCCTTGCCGGTGCGTTGCCGCTCGTAGAGCGCCGCCAAGATGCCCTGCACCGCCCACATGCCCGTGCCAAGATCACAGATCGGCAGCCCCACCGAGGTCGGCGGGCCGTCCGCCTCGCCGGTCACATGCATGATGCCGCCCATGCCCTGCGCGATCAGGTCGAAGCCCCCGCGCCCGGCATGAGGCCCGTCATAGCCGAGCCCCGAAAGCTGCGCGTAAATCAGCCGGGGATTGGCCTCGCGCAACTGTTCCCAGCCGAGCCCGGCGCGCGGCATCACCGTCGGCCGGTAGTTCTCCACGAGCACATCGACGTTCTCGACAAGCTTCAGAAACAGCACCCTCCCGTCGGGCTGCTTGTAATCGAGCGTGATGCCCTTTTTGTTGCGGTTGATGTAACGGAAATACGCGTTGCGCTCGCTGCCGTCGCCCCAGGCGCGCACCGAGTCGCCCTTGCCCGGCCGTTCGAGCTTCAGCACCTCGGCGCCCATATCGGCCAGGATCATCGTGCAGAACGGCCCGGCCATGTGCTCGGTCAGGTCGAGCACCCGAAGCCCGTGCAGCAGCCCCTCCTCTTTGCCGGCCACCTTGGCGCTCCTCAATTCTTCACCGACCCGATCGTCGGCAGGCGATAGCGGTCCTCCGGCTTGTCCCAACCCTTGAAATTGGGCACCCGCTTCTCGGCAAAAGCGGCGCGCGACTCGATCAGGTCGCTCTTGGCGCCGTGCTCATGAAGTGCCGCAGCGAGCCGCTCCTGCTCGGGCGAGGGAGCCGGCCGCATCTGCCGCATCATATGCACGGTGTTGACTCGCGAGGCCGGCGGCAGGGTCAACAGATGCTCGGCCATCGCAAAGGCACTGCCCATCAGATTGTCGGGCTCGGCCAGCCGGTTGACAAAGCCGACGTCGTAGAACCGCTCGGCGGTGAAGCGGAACCCGAGCGCCATCTCCATCGCGATCGGGTAGGGCAGGTTCGCGATGTGGCCGTGATTGTAGCCGCCGAGCAGCCAGCGCTTGGCTTCCGACACCTCAAAGATCGCGCCCTTCGCGGCCACCCGGAGATCGGTGCGCTCGACCAGCATAAAGCCGCCGCCCATCGCATAGCCGTTGATCGCGGCGATGACCGGTTTTTCGAGGGCGCCGTTCATGAACGGATCCTCGATCTCGGGCCGCGTGCCGCCGGGCTGACCGCGCGCCAGCGACTCCTTCATGTCCTCGCCGGCGCAGAAGGCCCGTCCGGCGCCGGTGAAGATCGCGACGTCCAGCTGATCGTCGCGGCGGAACTCGCTCCAAGCCTCGGCGAGGCGGGTGCGCATTTCGAGATTGAGCGCGTTCAAGCGCTCGGGGCGGTTCATCCGCACCACCAGGATGTGCCCGTGGCGCTCGGTTTCGACAACGGCCATATCTTCCTCTCGCAGGCTTGTGCCCGAAGGCTAGGCGACCCTACCATCCCCCGCGACCGGCCGCGAAGGGGAGGAATTCGCATGAAGATCGTCGTCTATGGTCCGCAGAAGCGCACCGGCGTGTTGCGGGAGGGCTCGGTCGTCGACCTCAGCGGCGCCTTCGCCAAATATGCCGCCGAGAAGGACAACGAGCCGCACCCCACCGAATTGGCCGAGGCGGTCGTTCCCTCCGACCTCGCGCGCCTGATCGAAGCCGGGCCGCGCGCCCTCGACAATGCGCAACAGGCGATCGACCACCTGTTCGGCCGGGCACGCGATCAGAAGGATCCGAGGGGCGCAGCGCTGGTCTTCCCGGCCGCCGCCGTCCACATGCATGCGCCGCATCCCTCGGGCGGCCGCATCGCCTGCGCCGGCGGCAATTTCGCCGACCACGCCGCGGCGATGGCCGAAAAGATGTTGAGGAAGCCCTATACCGGCGATGCGCGGGCGCAGATCCGCAATGCCGGCATCTGGGGCTTCTGGAAAATTCACCGCGAAGTCGCCGGCCCTGACGGCGCGCTCATTTATCCGCAAAAGGCCAATCGCCTCGATTACGAGGGAGAGCTCGCGATCGTGCTGGGCAAACGGGGCACGGATATCCAGGCCAAGGACGCGAAGGAGTACATCTGGGGCGTGACCTTGCTGGGCGATTGGAGCATCCGCGCGCCGCGTGAGCCAGCCGGTCCGCACAATTTCGCGATGGGTAAGAATTTCGACACCTCCTGCTCCCTGGGCCCGTGCATCGCGGTTGGCGAGACCGACCCGTTCGCGACCGATGTCGAGACGCTGGTGAACGGCGAGGTTCGTCAAAGTTTCAACACACGGGACATGGTGTTCTCGTTCGGCGAATACCTCGAATACCTGTCGCGCGATCTGACGCTCTATCCCGGCGATGTCATCAGCGGCGGCACGGCGGCGGGGACGGCCGCCGATTCGAGCCCGCTCCTCGACGACGGCACTTCGGCGCCCGAACGCTATTTGAAGCCCGGCGACAGCGTCGACATCCGCTCGCAGGCGATCGGCACGTTGCGTACCCATATTGTCGCCAAGCCAAACCGCTGAGCGCTATTCCTGTCGCCGAGCTGGCCGAGCTCGCCGCGGCGATCATCGCTGCCGGTATCGTCACCGGCATGCTTGCGGGTCTCTTCGGAATTGGCGGCGGTGCGGTGATCGTGCCGGTTCTCTTCGAATTGTTCCGCATGTACCAAGTGCCGGACGCGGTGCGCATGCAGCTTTGCGTCGGCACTTCGCTGGCGATCATCATCCCGACGGCCTGGCGCTCCTACCGGGCGCATGCGGCCCGCGGCCTCGTTATTCCGGAGGTTTTGCGGCTGTGGACCGTGCCGGTAATCCTCGGCGTCGCGGCGGGGTCGCTCCTGGCCGCGGTCGCCCCGGCCGGCGTATTCAAAATTGCGTTTGTCGCAATCGCCGGTCTCATCTCGACCAAAATGCTGCTCGGACGCGAAAGCTGGATCATCGCCAGCGAGCTCCCCGGCCGCGCGGCGATGCGCGCCTACGGCTTTGTCATGGGCCTCGCCTCGTCGCTGATGGGGATCAGCGGCGGCTCCTTGGTCACGATCTTCCTGACGCTCTACCGCAAAACGATCCATCAAGCCGTGGCGACCGCCTCCGGGATCGGCGTCCCGATCACGATCGCCGGCACCCTCGGCTATGCCCTCGCGGGCCTGCCTCACCAGAGCCAGATGCCGCCTTTGTCGATCGGCTTTGTGTCGGTGATCGGCCTCGTCATGATCGCACCGATTTCGAGCTATGTCGCGCCACTGGGCGCCCGCCTCGCGCACCGCCTGCCGAGGCGCGTTCTCGAGATCGCCTTTGGCTCCTTTTTGCTTCTGGCCTCAGCACGCTTCCTGCTCAGTTTGCTCTATCCGGGCACATAGGAGTATCCGCATGGGACGGCAGATCGAGGAACTGGCAGCGTTTGTCGCGACGACGCGCTGGGAGGACATCCCCGAACCGGTGCGGCATCACGCAAAGCTGACCCTGCTCGACACGTTCGGCGTCATCCTGGCCGGCAGCGAGCGGCCGGAGGTGCGGCAATTACGCGAGCGGTTGGCCGCCACTGGCGGGACCGGCGCGACGGTCTATGCGCGTGGCTGGCCCACCCAGGACCCGCGCACCGCCGCACTGCTCAACGGTACCGCCGGACGCGCAATAGAGCTTTGCGAGGGGCTGCGCCTTGTCTCGGGCCAGGCGGCGTTGCAGGTATTGCCCGGCGTGCTCGCGGTCGGCGAAGCAGCGGGCAGTTCCGGCCGCGACATCCTCGCCGCCTTCGTGCTCGGTTACGAGGTCGCCGGCCGTCTCGCCTCGGGCTTCACGCCGCGCCCGCTGGCGCATCAGAACGGCCAGGTGTCATTGCTCGCCGCCACCGCGGCCGGCGCGAAGCTGACCGGGCTGGACGCCGCGGGGGTCAGCCGCGCGGTGCGCATCGCGACCGTGCTCGTGCTGACCCCGAGCTACACGAATGCGGTGGCCGGCGCGACGGCACTCAACATCGCCGGCGGGATGAGCGGCCATGCCGCCGCGCTGGCGCCGGAACTGGCGCGCGCCGGGTTCGCGGCGCAGCCCGACGCCGTCGAGGAGTCGCTCGGCCATCTGACCGGCGACGGCTTCAACCCCGAGCATGTTGCCGACGATCTCGGCGCGAGCTGGCACATTACGCGCAACTATTTCCGCCTTTACGCCTGCTGCAACCCGATCCACCCGGCGCTCGATTGCCTCGCCGCGGCGCTCGCCGAATTGCGCCCGCGGGCCGACGAGGTCGAGCGCATTGATTTCGCGACCTACCGCTTCGCCTCGGTCATGTGCAATCCCGACCCACCGAACTATTTCGCGTCGAAATACTCCCTGCCGCATGCCGCCGCAGCGATGGTCGTGCGCAGCGGCGCCGGATTTGCTGAGCTCGACGACAGCGCGCTCGCCGATCCGCAGATCGTGGCACTGCGCCACCGCGTGCATATCACCGAAGACCCGGCGATGTCCGCGCTCGCGCCGAAATTGCGCCCAGCGCGCGTCACGGTGAGCCTGACCGATGGGCGACAGGCGACGCATTCACGCGACAGTCATCGCGGCGATTTCAACGAGCCCTTCAGCGAAGCGGAATTGCGCGCCAAGTTCCGCGAACTCGCCGGCACGGTTCTGACGGCCGACGGCGCCACCCAGGCAGAAGCCGCGATCGACCGCGCCGAGGAGTGGCCGAGCCTCGCGGCACTCACCGATCTCTGCCGCCGCTACGGTCGAGGCTGAACCGGCAAGGGCGGCGGCTGATCGCGGTCGAGCTGCATGTCGAAGGCGGTCAGCATCGCCGCCGTCGCGGCGTAATTTCCCATTAGCGCGATGAGATCGACGAGCTTGCGCCGGCCGAACAATGCGAGAGCGCGCGCGAAGGTCGCCGAACTGACCTTGCGCGCCGTAAAGATCTCGCGGCCGAGTTCGATAACGACCGCGTCGGCCTCGTCGAGACCGGCGGTATCGCCGCGATGACGTATCGTCTCAATGATTTCGTCCGACAGCGCCTCGCGCCGCGCTTCTTCCTCGTGCGCCGCCCATTCGAACTGGCTGTCGAGTTCGCGCGCGGTCACCAGGATCGCCAATTCGCGCAAGCGCCCACCGAGCTCTGCCTCCTGCCGCAGATACCGGTTCAGCGCCCGTGTGTGGCGCGCCAGCACCGGGCTGTGCAGATGGAGGCCGCCCGGTCCGCGCAAGCCCCGAAGCGAGCCGCCGCGCGGGTCGGCGAGGTTGTCATAAACGCGCTGCGCCTCGGCGTCCAATTCGTCGCGCCGCGGCAATGGCAGCCGGCATTGCGATTGCGGATCGACGTCGGCCGGGTAGCTTCGGCCGCTCACTCCGCCGCCGCCTTATCGAGGACCTCTTGCGGCGTCATCGACACGATCTCGGCATAATTCGGCACGAAATGGCCGCCCTCGATTAATTGCACGAATTCCGGCCGGATCTCTCGCGCGACGAACTCGCGGATCTGCCGGTGCTCCTCGATATCGCGCCATTCGCCGATCAGGTAGAAATGATCGGGATCGGCGGTGTCGCGGCACAAAACCCCGTCTTTCACCTGCGCCGCCGAGCGGTGGAACGGGTTGTTGTCGCCGTAATCGAATTTGTTGAACAGCTCGACAAACTCGTCGCCACGTCCCGGCTTAACCTTGAAATCGTAGACGTGGAAGTAGTGGCCCTTCGTCGCGAGCGGAACCAATGCCATAGCTGTGTCCTCCCTTGATTCAAGAAAATACGGAACCACGCCGCAGAGCGGCCCTGCGTCCTTCGACACGGCGCTGCGCGCCTGCTCAGGATGAGGCGGAATGGTTCATGGCATCAAGAAAATAGCCTCATCCTGAGCGCGAACGAAGCGAGCGTCGAAGCACCGCTAGCGATCCAGCTGAATCAGCCGGCAAATGCCTCGAACACCTGCTTGAGGGCGGTGGTCTGGTCGCCATCGGCCGACAGAGGCACCAGACAGGGTGTGCGGATGCCGGCCTCGCGCCACGCCTCCAGCCCGTCCCACACCTGTGTCGCCGATCCGAACAATGTGACATCGGCGAGCCATTTGTCGGTCAGATAGCGCGGCACCTCGTCGATGCGGCCGGCGGCAAGCGCCTGCTCGATCGCATTCATCTCCTCGGTGTAGCCGGCTTCCTTCCAGTAGTTCCGGTAATACGGCAATTCCGTGTAATGGCTCATCGCCTGCCGCAACACCGCTTTGGCTTCCGTCTCATCGTCGCTGATGCAGGTGCGGATGCGATTGCCGATGAAGAAGCCCGGGTCGCGGCGTTTCTCCGCCGGCACTACCGCAAGCGAGTCTGCCATGTGCGACCGGCTGCCGCCGGAGAAGACGAGGCCTTCGGCGATCTCGCCGGCCAGCGCGACCATGCGCTTTCGCAAGGTCGCGAGGATCACCGGCGGGAGCCCGCCGATGTTGTCGTAGGATTTGAACTTCGCGACAAAGGCGCGGATGTCGGCGAGCGGCTTCCCGGGCGTCACCCCGATCCGGACATGGGTGGGCCCGTGCGCGACGCCGATGCCGAAATGAAACCGGCCGCCCGAGAGCTCGTGGATGTAGGCGGCGCTATGCGCGAACTCCTCGATGGTCTGTGAATAGATCGGCGCGATCGCGGTCGCGAAAGAAATCCGCTCGGTCGCCAGGGCGAGGCCGATGCATTGCGCTATATTGGCGAAAGAGCTCGATACTTGGATTTGGGGAAAGCCGCGCCGCTCGATCTCGCGCGCCAGATCGAGCGTGGCATGCCGCCGCCCCGGGGTCGCGATCAGATTGAGTGCAGGCAAGGGTGAGGGCATGAGGCATTCTCGAATTTAGGCATTCTGCGCCAAATGCTAGAACAACTTCCGCCGGAGCTACACAAACTTGTCGTCCCGGCGAAAGCGGGCCCACGCTTCAGCCGCTCTTGTCTCCGGAAAGTGGATCCCGGCTTTCGCCGGGACGACAACTTGCTCAGCTTGATAAAACTCGTGCCGCGGGACGACGATTCCCATCAGGATCGCGTACTCAGCGAAGCGCAATGAGGGAGAGGGCGATGCGGCTCAAGGACAAGGTCGCGATCATCACCGGGGCCGGGCACGGCATGGGCGAAGCCGAGGCGCGCCTCTTCGCCGGGGAGGGCGCCAAGGTCGTCGTCGCCGATATTTTGAGCGGCGAGGCCGAGCGTGTCGCGGCCG
Source organism: Pseudomonadota bacterium (assembly GCA_046724035.1). GTDB lineage: Bacteria > Pseudomonadota > Alphaproteobacteria > ATCC43930 > CGMCC-115725 > DATARH01. Next base: position 17,279 of record JBKOVT010000024.1, read on the forward strand.
A
>JBKOVT010000029.1:0-6599 GCA_046724035.1 Pseudomonadota bacterium
TGTTCGGGAAATGGTCAGGCAGCGAGATCAAGATCGATGGTGAAGAACTCATCATCATGAAGGAAACCGACATCATGGGCATCATTGCCAACTGAAAGGACAGACGAACATGGCTGCGAAAGACATTCGAGTAAGCAGTGATGCCCGCGAACGCATGCTGCGCGGCATCGAGATTCTCGCCGAAGCGGTGCGGGTGACGCTGGGCCCGAAGGGGCGCAACGTCGTGATCGATAAATCCTTCGGTGCGCCGCGCATCACCAAGGACGGCGTGACTGTCGCGAAGGAGATCGAGCTTTCCGACAAGTTCGAGAACATGGGCGCGCAGATGGTCAAGGAAGTCGCCAGCAAGACGAGCACGATCGCCGGTGACGGCACGACGACCGCGACGGTCCTGGCTCATGCCATCGTGCGGGAAGGCATCAAGGCGGTCGCCGCGGGGATGAACCCGATGGATTTGCGGCGCGGCATCGACCTCGCGGTCGAGGCGGTTGTCGCCGATGTGCAGAAGCGCTCGAAGAAGGTCGCCAGCAACGAAGAAATCGCCCAGGTCGGCACGATTTCGGCGAATGGCGATGTCGAGATTGGGCGCATGCTCGCCGAGGCCATGAAAAAGGTCGGCAATGAGGGCGTCATCACGGTCGAGGAGGCCAAGAGCCTCGAGACCGAGCTCGATGTCGTGGAGGGCATGCAGTTCGACCGCGGCTATCTCTCGCCGTATTTCGTGACCAACGCCGAGAAGATGATCGCCGAGCTCGACGATCCCTACATTCTGCTCCACGAGAAGAAGCTCTCGGGCCTGCAGCCGCTGTTGCCGGTGCTCGAAGCGGTGGTGCAGAGCGGGCGTCCGCTGCTGATCGTCGCCGAGGATATCGAGGGCGAGGCGCTCGCGACCCTTGTCGTGAACAAGCTGCGCGGCGGGCTCAAGGTCGCGGCGGTCAAGGCGCCGGGCTTTGGCGATCGCCGGAAGGCGATGCTCGAGGATATCGCCGCGCTGACCGGCGGTCAGGTCATCAGCGAGGATCTCGGCATCAAGCTCGAGAACGTAACGCTCGAGATGCTCGGCAGCGCCAAGAAAGTGCGCATCGACAAGGAAAACACGACGATCATCGACGGCGCCGGCAAAAAAGCCGACATCACTGCCCGCGTCAGCCAGATCCGCGCGCAAATCGAAGAGACCACCTCCGATTACGACAAGGAGAAGCTGCAGGAGCGGCTGGCCAAGCTCGCCGGCGGCGTCGCCGTCATCCGCGTCGGCGGCGGCAGCGAAGTCGAGGTCAAAGAGCGCAAGGATCGCGTCGACGACGCGATGCACGCGACCAAGGCGGCGGTCGAAGAAGGCGTTGTCGCCGGCGGTGGCGTCGCGCTGCTCTACGCCATCAAGGCGCTCGATAAGCTGACCCCGGCCAACCCGGATCAGAAGGTCGGCATCGAGATCGTGCGCAAGGCCCTGCGCTCGCCGGCGCGGCAGATCGCCGAGAATGCCGGGGCCGACGGATCGATCATTGTCGGCAGGCTGATGGACAAGAACGACCCAAATTACGGCTATGATGCGCAGGCCGGCGAATACAAGGATATGGTCGCCGCCGGCATCATCGATCCGACCAAGGTGGTACGTGTCGCGTTGCAGGATGCCGCGTCGGTCGCCGGCCTCTTGATCACGACCGAGGCGATGGTCACCGATCGGCCGGAGCCGAAGGCCGGCGCCGGCATGTCGCACGACCACCACGGCATGGGCGGGATGGATTTCTAAGCAGCCGCCAGGCAAGACCCTAAAACAGGCCCGCTCCGTCCAATCGGATGGAGCGGGCTTTTTATTCGGGAAGCCGGTATTCGGGTAATTGGCCGAGCGGGCCGGCGATGGCCGCGATGCGCTGGATCACGGCGGGGCGCGGCTGGCTGACCTCACCTTGCTCAAACGCAATGACCGTCAGCCCGGTAAAGGCGTCGAGCAATTCGCCCGGACGCAGCAGAAAATCGGGGTTGCTGGGCCGCCCGAACCGCTCGTTTCCGGCGGCAAACGTCTCGTATATGACAATCCCGCCCGGCGCGAGCGCTGCGGCGACGCCCGGGAACAGCGGCCGGTGCAGATAATTGGTCACGACGATCCCGTCATACCCGTCGCCCAGCACCCAGGCCTCGCCGTTCTCCAGATCCGTCTCGAGCACCTTGCAGCGCTCTCCGGGCAGCAACTTCAACGCGGCGGTGTCACGGTCGACGGTGGTAACCCGAAAGCCCATATCAAGCAGCAGCCATGTGTGGCGTCCGCTTCCGGCAGCGAGGTCGAGCACATGCCCGCCGCCGCGGATCAGCGGTGCAAATCGCCGCACCCATCGCGAGGGTTCGCGTTTTTGGTTCGTTAGCACTCGCGGCACAGGATTGCTAAGCAGTGGGTTCGCATATACATAGAAGGATCAGGAGGTCGGCGCGATGATCCTGTTCACGTTGCGATGCGCTTCCGGCCACGAGTTCGAGGCGTGGTTCCGCGACGGCGAGGGCTTCGAGACGCAGCAGAAGGCGGGTGAGATCGCCTGCCCGCATTGCGGCGATTCGCAGGTCGAGAAGGCCGTCATGGCGCCCAACATCGGCCGCTCCCGTGACAAGGCGCCGCCGATCTCGCCAGCGCAGATGCGCGCCGCACTCGTGGAATTGCGCCGCCAGGTCGAGACGAATTGCGACTACGTCGGCGAACGCTTTGCCGAGGAAGCACGCCGCATCCACTACGGCGAGGCCGACCCGCACGCGATCTATGGCGAGGCGAGCACCGAAGAATCGCGGGCCCTCGCCGATGAAGGCATCGAGTTCGGCCGCATACCCTGGATCCAGACCGACGCATAAACACGGCGCCAAACTCATCGCCGCAACGCCGCAACCATATAGTTGACGCTCAGATCGTCTGCTTCGGCCCATTCGCCGCGCCGCCACTCGTAATTGAGCCCGGCGAGACGGGTCGCCGTAAAGCCGTGGCGCCGTAGACCCAGCACGAACTCCGACGGCCGCACAAACCGGTTCCAGTCATGGGTGCCGCGCGGCAGCCAACCCAGGAGGTATTCGGCGCCGATGATCGCCAGCGCAAACGATTGCGGGGTACGATTGAGCGTCGCGCCAATGAAGGCGCCGCCCGGCCGGACCAGCGCGCCGAGCGCCGCCAAAAATGCTTCGCGGTCGGCGACATGCTCGATGATTTCAAGCGCCAACACCGCGTCAAAGCGCTCGCCTGCGGCCGCAATTTGCTCGGCCGTGGCGAGGCGGTAGTCGATCGCGAGACCGCTCGCCGCGGCATGCTCGCGCGCCACATCGATCCCCCGCGCCGCAGCGTCGATCCCGGTCACGGCAAAGCCCAGCCGGGCCATCGGCTCGGCCATCAGGCCCCCGCCACAGCCGATATCCAGGAGGCTCAGGCCCTCGAACGGCCTTAAGGCTCGCGCATTGCGGCCGAAGGACGCGAGCAGCTCTCGCCGGACGAATTGGAGGCGGGCGGGATTTAGCCGGTGGAGGGCGCGAAAGCTGCCCTCCGGGTCCCACCAACTGGCGCTTTGGGCGGCGAAGCGGTCGACATCTTCGCGGTCCACGGTGTCGCCGAACCGGTCCGTGCCGCCCGCCTTTCGCGTTTCGGGAACCGAGGGGCCATGACCTGCCATCCGATCGAGTATGGGGAGGGCGGGCCAAGCCGGCAACCAAGCCTGCGCGTTGCGCCCCAGGCTTTATTTGGCCCGGAATCTGCGTCGGCCAGGCCGCCGCGCTCGGTCCTGCCCTATGACCCGAGCATTGCGGTCCAAGGCTTGGGGCATTACGAGTGAGGAATGCCGCGCATCGTCCAGAAATTCGGTGGGACCTCGGTTGCCGACCTCGAGCGGATCCGCAACGCCGCGCTCCGCGTAAAGCGCGAAGCGGATGCGGGGAACGAGATCGCGGTCGTCGTCTCGGCCATGGCCGGCACGACAAACCAGCTCGTCGGCTGGACCCGCCAGATGAGCCGGTTGCACGATGCGCGCGAATACGATGTCGTCGTCTCGTCCGGGGAGCAGGTCACGGCCGGGCTGATGGCGATGGCCCTTCAGGATCTCGGCCTCAATGCCCGCTCTTGGCTCGGCTGGCAGGTTCCGATCCGTACGGATGGCGTGCATAGCAAGGCACGCATCGAAGCGATCGAGACCGCCGAGCTCGAACGGCGCTTCGCCGAAGGCCAGATCTCAGTCGTCGCCGGGTTCCAGGGGATCGGCCCGCGCGGCCGCGTGACGACGCTCGGCCGCGGCGGCTCCGATACCTCGGCGGTCGCGCTTGCCGCCGCGCTCAACGCCGAACGCTGCGATATCTTCACCGATGTCGACGGCGTTTACACAACCGATCCGCGTATCGTTGCCAAGGCGCAGAAGCTGAGTAGAATCACCTACGAGGAAATGCTCGAAATGGCATCGCAGGGCGCGCGGGTATTGCAGACGCGCTCGGTCGAGCTGGCGATGAACCACCGGGTGCGCCTCCAGGTTTTGTCGAGCTTTACCGACACGCCCGGGACGCTTGTAGTCGACGAGGATGAGATCGTGGAACAACGGGTCGTCAGCGGCATCGCCTACAGCCGCGACGAAGCGAAGATCACCGTGCAGCGCGTCGCCGACCGGCCCGGCGTGGCGGCGGCGATTTTCGGCCCGCTCGCCGACAATGCGATCAATGTCGACATGATCGTGCAGAATATCTCCGCGGACGGCAAAACCGACCTGACCTTCACGGTCTCGCGCGCCGATCTCGACCGCGCGGTGGAGGTGCTCCAAGGCTGCCGCGAGGCGCTCGGCTTCGATTCGCTGAAGCCCGATCCCAATGTCGTCAAGGTGTCGGTCATCGGCGTCGGCATGCGCAGCCATGCCGGCGTCGCCAAGCAGATGTTTCAGACCTTGGCCGACAAGGGGATCAACATCCAGGTGATCTCCACCTCAGAGATCAAGGTCAGCGTTCTGATCGCCGCCGATTACACCGAGCTCGCCTTGCGGGCGCTGCACACGGCGTATGGGCTCGACGCCCCGGGATGAGCAACGGGTTGGCCGCGGCCGATCTCACGCAGGCTCGGCCGCGCAGCGCAGCGGAGTCCGCTGCGGACGACGACCGCCGGCGCGCCGAGCTCGATCGGCTGTGGGCGCGCGGCCGCGCCTTTCTCGGCGCCGAGCTCGCAATTATGGGCGGCGCGATGACTTGGGTTTCCGAGCGCCACTTGGTCGCCGCGATTTCCAATGCCGGCGGGTTCGGAGTCATCGCCTCTGGCTCGATGTCTCCGACCCTGCTCGATCAGGAAATTACCGCGACCAAGGCGCTGACCGGACACCCTTTCGGCGTGAATTTGATTACGCTGCACCCGCAGCTCATGGAGCTGATCGATGTCTGCATCGGGCAGCGGGTCGGCCATGTCGTGCTGGCTGGCGGGATACCCAGCACCGCCGCGGTCCAGCGCATTCGCGGCGGCGGGGCGCGCGTCCTGTGCTTCGCTCCCGCGCTGGTGCTCGCGAAGAAGCTCGTGCGTATGGGCGCGGACGCCATCGTCATCGAGGGCAGCGAGGCCGGCGGCCATATCGGCCCGGTCTCGACCGCCGTGCTGGCGCAGGAGGTATTGCCGCATCTGACCGAGGTGCCGGTGTTTGTCGCCGGCGGCATCGGGCGTGGCGAGGCGATCCTCTCATATCTGGAGATGGGCGCCGCGGGGGTCCAGCTCGGGACCCGTTTCGTCTGCGCCCATGAATCGATTGCGCACCCGCTGTTCAAGCGCGCTTTTATTCGCGCCTCGGCGCGCGATGCGGTCGCCTCGGTGCAGCTCGATGCGCGCTTTCCGGTGATCCCGGTGCGCGCGCTGGCAAACCCGGCGACCGAGCGTTTCCGCGAGATCCAGCGGCAGGTCATCGACCGCTTCAACAGCGGTGAGCTGTCGCAAAAGGACGCGCAGCTCGAGATCGAGCATTTTTGGGCGGGCGCATTGCGGCGCGCCGTCATCGACGGCGATGTCGAGGCCGGGTCGCTGATGGCGGGCCAAAGTGTCGGCCTCGTGAGCCGCGAGCAGAGCACCGCCGACATCCTCGCCGAGCTGGTTGGGCAGGCACTCGATGCGATCGCCGGCCGTGACCAGCGGTTCACCTCAGCCCTGTCGGGCTCGGCGGAGGGCCAGGGCGCCGGCGGATGAGCGATGTCGGGAACGCCCCGGGCGCATCCCCAGGCAGCTCCTCCAGCAACTCCGCGGGGCATGTCACCGCGATCCGCCGCCTCCTGCGGCGGTTGCGCGGGATTATGGCCGGCTCCGCCAGCGCGCAGGAGCGGCTCGACCGCATCGTGCGGGTCATCGCCGCCGAAATGGTCGCCGAGGTGTGCTCGGCCTATGTCATGCGCGCCGGCGAGGTTCTTGAACTCTTCGCGACCGAAGGATTGCGGCCCGAGGCGGTGCATCGCACCCGGTTGCGCGTCGGCGAGGGTCTCGTCGGGCAGATCGCCGCAACCGCGCGCCCGCTCGCGCTCGCCGAAGCACAGGCGCATCCCGATTTCGCCTATAGGCCGGAGACCGGCGAGGAGATCTATCACTCGCTGATGGGCGTGCCGATCCTGCGCGGCGACCGCGTCTTGGGCGTCCT
>JBKOVT010000353.1:0-16128 GCA_046724035.1 Pseudomonadota bacterium
CAGCTGAGCCGGCCGCTGCATTACCTGCTCTATTTCTTTGCCGGCGCCGCGATTGGCGCCTGCGGCATCGAGCGCGGTCTCTTGGCCGCCGACGGCCCGCTGGTGCGGCGCTGGCCGGCGTGGCTTGCGGCGGCGCTTGCATCGTTCGTCCTGTGGCTCGCGGTCATGTCGCAGATCGTCGCCGATCCGACAGGTTCGCCGATCGCCTGGCAGATCGCCGCCGCCTTAACTTTCGTGCTGGCCTGCTTCTCGAGCTGCTGCTTCGTTTTCGCTGCTTCGCTGCGTTTCGCGCAGTTCCGGACACGCATCGGCGACAGTCTCAAGGACAATGCCTACGGCATGTACCTCGCGCACTATTTGTTTATCGTGTGGCTGCAGTTCGCGATGCTGGCGACAAGTCTGCCCGCGATCGTCAAAGCCTCGGTCGTGTTCACGGGCACAATGGCGTTGAGCTGGGCGGCCAGCGCCGCGCTGCGGCGGCTCCCGGCGGTGGCGCACATTATCGGCGACACGCGCCGTGCGCCGTCGCGCGCATCGGCTGGGTCAGCCCGCGCGCGCCAGGTGCCGTCGCTCTCGGATTGAGGCGCGCCCGGTAAGGCCTTCAGCTCTCGGAATTAGGATTCGCGCTTACCCGCTGTGGCAATCACGGCGATCCCCCGATCGCCCCGATGGTCTCCGGCCCGATTGTCTCCGGCCCGATTGTCTCCGGGTTGTGTATCGACCGCGCCGGCTCTTTCGTCGAACTCCTCGGCCCAGATGCGCAGCTGCTCTCTTGCTGCCTCGGTGCGGGCGCGCAGCATCAATTCGCGCATCTGCCGCGCAAAACGTCGCAAGAATTCTGCTTCCATAGAGCCCCCGGTCACCCAACTCGAACCAGTACATCAAAGAACTTCGGTGTGCTGGCCCAGGCTTGGCATGCCAGGGTTGACGAAATTTACCGCGTCGATCGGGTTTTGTGAACTCTCTCATGAGGCAGCCGGGCGCAATGCTTTGGCGTAGCCGGGGTGGATTGTGGCGCGCCGGCTTGCGTTGCGCCGGCAGCACCCCCACACATACAATGCCGCCATGATGCCGGGCCGCGCGCCCGCAGCCGAGGATCCCTTCTCATGCTGTCCCGCCCGAACACCGCGCTGTCGCAAATTCATCTGCAGATCATGTGGTCGCGCCTGATCGCGGTCGTCGAGGAGCAGGCACAGACGCTGGTGCGCACGGCATTTTCGACCCCGGTGCGCGAGGCGGGCGATCTCTCGGCCGGCGTCTTCGATCGCGACGGCAAGATGCTGGCGCAAGCCGTGACCGGCACGCCCGGCCACGTCAACTCGATGGCCGCCGCGGTGAAGCATTTTCTCGACGCCTTCCCGCTCGCGACGATGAAGTCGGGCGACCATTACATCACAAACGATCCGTGGCTGACCTGCGGCCACCTGCACGATCTGACCGTCGTCAGCCCGACTTTTTTACAGGGCGAGCCGGTCGGGCTTTTCGCCAGCACGGTCCACGTCGTCGATATCGGCGGGCTCGGCATGGGACCGGACGGGCGGCAGGTATTCGAGGAGGGGCTGTCGATCCCGCTGATGCCGCTGGCGCGCGAGGGTCGGATGAACGAGGACCTGCTGCGCATCCTGCGCGCCAATGTGCGCGAGCCGCTGCAGGTCGAGGGCGACGTCTACGCGCTCGCCGCCTGTAACGACGAAGGCAGCCGCCGGCTCGTCGAGATGATGGAAGAATTCGGCATCGCCAATCTCGACCGCCTTGGCGAGCACATCATCGAAACCTCGCGTGCCGCGACGCTCGAGGCGATCGGGAAATTGAGGCCGGGCACATACAAGAACAGCGTCAGGATGGACGGCTACGACCGACCATTGACCCTGGCGGGCGAGATGACGATCGGGCCCGAGGGGATTCATGTCGATTACACCGGCACCTCGCCGGCGAGCGCTTTCGGCATCAATGTCGTGATGAATTACACGCTCGCCTACACCGCCTTCGGCGTCAAATGCCTGGTCGCGCCGGAAGTGCCGAACAACGCCGGTTCGCTTGCGCCGATCACTGCCAGCGCGCCGGAAGGGTGCCTGCTCAATGTGAAGCGGCCGCGCGCCGTCGCGGCGCGCCATACGGTAGGCCACATGCTGCCCGATGTCGTGTTTGGCTGCCTGCATCAGGTCATGCCCGGCGGCGTGCCGGCCGAGGGCGCCTCCTCGCTGTGGAACCCGCAGATCTATGGCGGCGCCGATGTGCTGGATGAATTCGGCGAGGGCGAGCACGGCGATGTCGCGCCGTTCAGCACTGTCATCTTTCATTGCGGCGGCACCGGCGCGCGGCCCGGGAAGGACGGGCTCGATGTCACCGCCTTTCCGTCCGGCGTGCGCACGATCCCGGTCGAGGCGACCGAGTCGATCGCGCCGGTCATGTTTCGCCGCCGCGAATTCCGCGAGGGCTCGGGGGGCGCCGGGCGTTATCGCGGCGGGCTCGGCCAGGTCATCGAACTGGGCGGCGCCGATGGCATGCCGGTCGCGCTCTTGTGCAATTTCGAGCGCATCAACAACCCCGCGCGCGGCCGCGATGGCGGCGGGTTGGGTGCGCCGGGGCGGGTCGGTCTCGTCTCCGGGAAGCCGATCCGCTCAAAGGGGCGGCAGACCGTGACGGGCGGCGATTTCATCCGGCTCGAACTGCCCGGCGGCGGCGGCTTCGGCGACCCCGCGACGCGCGATCCCGACCAGGTCGCGAGCGATGTGGCCGACGGCATCATTTCGCGCGACACCGCCGCGCGCGATTACCGCGTCGCACTCGCCGGCGATGGCTCGGTCGACCGCCTTGCCACCGCGCAGTTGCGCGCAATGGCCGCCGAATAGCAGCGGGCGCCCTTTATCGCCGGATGCCGCCGGTAATCGGCGGCGAATAAAGCTCGCGCAACACGAGCGCCGGCTCATTCTCGATCCCGGCACCGGACAGCCGCTCCATTGAACGGTGAATAACCTGTATCGCAGCGCGCCCTCCCCGGGCTGGGAGGGCGCCTTTATTCGGTTATTCCAGCAATTTGCGCTGGGCGGCGCATTGCTCCTGCATCGAGCGCAGGAGGCGCGTTTCGGGTGTTGGCGCGCAATTCGTGTAGCCGGCGCCGAGTTCCTTCAGTTGCGCGGCATTGCGCGGGTAGGCGGCGTGATTGAGCGGCAGCGCGAGCCGCGCGCCGGCGCCCTTCTTCACCGCCTCGCGTACCCGGTCGATCGCCGCCACGAGCCGCGGATGGTCGGGTTGGCCGCTGACCCCGAGCGAGCGCGACAGATCCGAGGGTCCGACAGCCAGAAGATCGACGCCCTCGACCGCGGCGATCTCGTCGATGCGCTCGATCGCCTCGACATCCTCGATCATGCAGGCCAGCAGGATCTCGCGGTTGGATTGCGCCATGTGGTCGAGCAGGGCCAGCTTGCCGAACTCGGCGGCGCGGCTGCCGGCCGCCATGCCGCGTTCGCCCTGCGGCGGATAACGCACCGCCTTGACCGCCTCGCGTGCCGTAGCGGGATCGGACACATGCGGCACCTGGATGCCCTGCACGCCCTGGTCGAGCAGGCGCAGGATGAAGGCCGGGTCAAAGCCAGGCGTGCGCACGATCGAGGCGATCCCGACGCGCTCGGCCGCCATGACCATCCCCGTGACGTCGTGCAGGTCGAAAGCGGTGTGCTCCATGTCGATAAAGGCGGCATCGAACCCGGCAAGACCGATGATCTCGACGATCTGCGGGTCGGCGATGCCGCCGGTATGCGTGCCGAGCGCGAGCCCGCCTGCATTCATGATCCGTTTGACCCGGTTCTCCTGCATCCTCACCCCCGCTTATGTTCTCTAGCTTCGAAAATTCCTAGGTGTCGCCGCCGTTAACTCGCACCGAGACTGGGGTGCCGCTTCACAATCCTGAAATCATTCAGATCCGGATAGCGAACCAACGGCGAGTTATCGACCTTCCATACATCAAGCTCGAATAACTCGCCCTGTTGATCCAGATTTAACGTTACGGAGACGGGTACACCGTCAGCATCCTGGAACGCACCTTTCGCGATCTCTTTGCCAAAGCGTCTCTTGTCCGCCTTGCAAAATCGGATACTTCCCATCCCGCCGTCCGCCATGTCCTGAACGCGCGCCTTACCAAGCTGGCGAGACACCTCGGTCTCGAACGAAGTCCCCGACACCATTTTCTTGATAACGTCTAGTTCTTCCTTGCGAAGCGGCCGGGGCGGGCCGAGCTTATGGTCTGGTGATGCGTCCGACATTTACCAATCCTTGGCTGATCGGATAGGCGTGATACCGCAGTTCGATGCCGCCCACGATGACCCTTCCGATAAACGGAGAGCTGTTCGGAGGCGGTGACTGCAGCGGTAAGTACGAGCGCAGATCATTCCTGATGGCATCGATGACATCGCTTCGATGCAAACCGAGAGCATCGGTGTGTCGGAACGTATGATTTGTCTGATCGGGGTTTCGACCGAAGACGATCTCATCAGAGCCGTTCATCCCGTATGCGCGCGGATGAACGCCTTCATCCGCTCGATCGCCGGGCGGGCATAGGGCGCATCGGGCTTGCCGGTCATAAAGCCGTGATTGGCGCCCTTGTAGAGCTGCAACTCGACCGCGCCGCCCGCCTTTTTCCAGCCCGCGACGAGCCGCTGCATCGTCTCGACCGGCACCCATTCGTCGCTGTCGCCGCCAAAGATGAGCGCCGGCGGGAGGTGTGCCTTCTCGCCACGATCGAGGATTGCCGGCGGGCTGCCCTCGCTCATTGTCGCCTCGTCACGCCAATAAGCATGATGGTTTTCGACCAGCTCGGCGTTGCCGGCCTTCTTCGCGAGGTGATAGCGCAAGAGCGGGTCGAGGACGCCCCAGCCCGAGATGACAAACGCGACCCGCGCATCGATCTGCGGCGCTTCGGGGAGCGGCAATGCGGCGTATTCCGGATTGTCGGGCCGCATCGCCGCGAGCAACGCCTGATGCCCGCCGCTCGACGTTCCGAACACCCCAACCCAATCCGGGCGGCTGCCATAGGTGCGGGCGCGCGCCTTCAACCAGCGGATGCCGAGATTGATGTCGGCGAGAGAGGCCGGGTAGGGCGCCTCGGGCGGCATGCGGAAATCGAGCGACGCAACGAGAATGCCGCTCTCCGCGAAGGCGCGCGAAATGAAATCGTTGTCGGTGCGGTCCTTGCTGGTCCAGGCGCCGCCATGCACCTGCACAACCGCCGGGAACGGGCCGGTGGCGTTAGATGGGCCGGCCGGCCGATAGACCCGCGCCAAGAGCGCCTTGCCGCCCTGGCGCTGATATTCGACATCCTCCACCCTGATCTCCGGCCGGGTCTGGGCTTCGACAATCGTGGCCATGGCGCTCCTCCCGCAATCGCTCCCGGACTGTAGCAGCCGCTGTCGGCCTCGTCTGCCTGCCACGAGCGGTGCGCTAAAGGAGTTTCGCTTCGTTCAACCCTTCCCGCGATCGGGGTTATACTGCGTGTCGCAGCACGTTTCGGACACGGCAGGAGCGGGATTTGCGCCGGACAGCGAGTTCAAGCACAGCGGCTGAGGTCACCGAGGCCGATGGCTCCTCGGGACGCTCTTCGGCCCGCCTCGTCGCAGCGCTCGAGGCTCTGACCCGCGCCGAGGAGGGGATGGGGCTGGCCGAGCTGAGCCTTGCCGTCGGGGCGCCGAAGAGCAGCCTCCTCGGCATTCTGCGTTCGCTGGTCAGGCTCGGCTATCTGGCGCATGCGCACGGCCTCTACCGCCTCGGGCCGCGCTCGTTCCGGCTCGCCGCCGACATGCTGGCGGTCCGCCGATTCCCGAGCCTTGTCAGACCGGTACTGCAGGATCTTCACGCGCAGACTGAGGAAACCGTGTTCCTTGTCCAGCTCGACGACGTGGCGCGCCGCGTTACTTATGTCGAGGGGATCGATAGCCCCAACCCGGTGCGCTACACCGTGCCGACCGGAACGACACGGCCGCTCTATGTCTCGGCCGGCGGGCTGATGCTGCTGGCGTTCCAGGACCCGGGGTTTATCGATACCTATCTGCGCGCGGTGCCGCTCGATCCGCTGACGCCGCGGACGATCACCGATGTCGGAAAGCTGCGGCAGCGCTTGCAGACGATCCGCCGCGAGGGCTTTGGCGTCAGCATCGGCGAGACCGTGCCGGGGGCGGCCGGCATTGCGGCGCCGATCTTCAACGCGGATGGCAGCGTCACCGCCGGGCTGCTCATCGCGGCGCCGATCGAGCGCTTCGAAAAGCAATTGCCGCGTTTCAAGCGCCTGTTGAATGAGGCGACTTCGATCGTTTCCGGCATCACCCCGCCCCCGGCCGCGGCCGGCTCGCGCCAGCCTCGTACCCGTCCGGCGCGCGCCGCCCGGGCCGGCGATTGACCCGGATCGCGAGCACATTCAGAATACCGAACAACGTTCAGGAATTGACAAGGGCTGCGCACCGCCATGATCAAACGCTTTCACGCGCTCTATGTCGGGCAAATCGAGCTCGACAATATCGGCCTCGACGGCACGCCGGCGAACGAGCGGCGCTATCCCAACGAGCGGCTGTCGGAGGTGTTTCAGGCCTCGCTCGACGTCGCGCGCGTCATGGACGAACTCGGCTATTACTGCTTTTGGGGCGCCGAGCATCACTTCCAGCACGAAGGCTATGAATGCATCCCCAATCTGATCCAATGGGGGCTATGGCTGGCGACGCAAACAAAGCGCCTCAAATTCGGCGGCGCGTTCAACATCCTGCCGATGTGGCATCCGATCCGCCTCGCCGAGGATTACGCGATGGCAGACATCGTCACCGACGGGCGCATCGTCATGGGTGTCGGGCGCGGCTATCACACGCGCGAGGTCGAGACGTTTGGCGCGCCGCTGCTCGACGCCAACGCCAATCGCGAGATGTTCGAGGAGCAGTTGCAGCTCCTGTTGAAGTGCTTCAACGAGGAGCAGTTCCATCATAAGGGCAAGTATTACGAATGCCCGCCGCCGGTGCCCTATCGCGGCTATGACCTCAAGGACATCACCTGCGTGCCGCGGCCGAAGCATCTGCCGGTCGAGGTCTTCATGCCGATCGCCAGTGGCCGCACGATCGACATGATGGCGCAATACGGCCTGAAAGCGATGGTGACGCTGAACGGCGAAAAAATCCTCGACGATGTCGTGCGCGCCTTTCACGACGCCTGTCACCGCCACAACCGGCCGGTCGCCCTCGGGCAAGACATGGTCTGGGGCGCCGGCATCTATCTCGCCGACACGCAGGAAGAGGCGATCCGGAAATGCGAAGCGGCGCATGACGAGCGCTACAAATGGTTCGCGCCGTTCGGGTTTGTGCGCTACGCCGACGAAGAGGGCCGCACCTGGGGCACGCCGGGTGCGCCATCGACGATCCCGAGCCTGCGCGAGGGGGTGAAGCAGAAGGCGTGGTTCTGCGGCTCGCCAAAGGATGTCATCGACGGCATCAAGTCGATCGAGGCGAAATATCCCGGCCTCGAGGATTTCATGCTGCATTGGGCCGAAGGGCTGCCGCCGAGCGAGTTCATCGAGCAGTTGCGCTGGTTCGCCCGCCAGGTGATGCCCGCCTTCAACCGCGCCTGAGGCGCAGGCCAGTCCCATCGCTAGGTCCCGGCGAAGGCCGGGACCCATTTTGCCGACGTCCCGCATGCCGACAGATGGATCCCGGCCTTCGCCGGGATCTAGTTTCCGGTCTGGCGCACGAGGGTGAACAGACCGAGCGGCCTTCAGTCGGCAGGTTGCCGTCCTGTGACGCGCGTCCCTATACTCCGCCCTGAAACCGGGCCGATCGCCTCCCGCTGAGAGGGGCGAAGGTGAACAGGGGAGGGCGCGTCGTGTCAGCTGAAGCTTCTGCCCAAGACACTGGTCTGCCGTTGCCGTGGTACCGCTCGCTCAATCGCGCGCAGTGGAAGGTGCTGCTTGCTTCCAACCTTGGCTGGACCTTCGACGGCTTTGAGCTGTTTGCGCTGTTCGTCACGGTTGGCTTTGCGCTGCGGCAATTGCTCGAGCCCGCGCTCTATCAGCAGATCCCGCAATATGCCGGTTATATCCTCGCGGCCACCGTGTTCGGCTGGGCGGCCGGTGGCGTCATCGGCGGCATCGTCGCCGATTACATCGGCCGCAAGCGCACGATGATGCTGGCGATCCTCGCCTATTCGCTGACGACAGGGCTGAGCGCACTGGCCTGGGACTGGGAATCCTTTGCGGTGTTGCGCTTTTTGGTCGGCGTCGCGATCGGCTCGGAATGGGCGACCGGCGCCTCGATCGTCTCGGAGCTTTGGCCCGACCATGCGCGCGGCAAGGGCGGCGGCCTCTTGCAATGCGGCGCCGGGCTCGGCGGCATTCTCGCCTCGGTCGTCTGGCTGCTGATCGGTTCGACCGGACCCGGCGCGTGGCGCTGGATGTATCTGATCGGGGTGTTGCCGGCCTTCGTTGTGCTGTGGATCCGCCGCAACATCCCGGAATCGCCGCGTTGGGAACACGCCCACGAGCAGCGGCGCGAAGCCAACGCGCTGCGTCGCAGCGGCGCAACGCTCGATGCCGCGAACATCGCGCTGACACGCTTCACGGTCGTTGATCTGTTCGCGGACCGCTCGGTGCGGCGAGCCCTTGTGTGCTCGTTGTTGATGATGCTGTCGCTGACGTTCGCTTATTGGGGCGTCGGCACCTTTATCCCGACCTATGTCGGCTCGGTCGCTGCAAAGAGCGGGCTCTCGGCGCCTTACTGGGCAGGGCTGGCGAACTTCGTCACGACCGCGGGCGGCCTTATCGGATTTATCAGCCTCGGCTTTCTCGCCGATGCGATCGGCCGCAAGCCGACCGCGATGCTGTGGTACTCGATGTGCCTGGTGCTGACGCCGGTGGTCTATCTCTGGGCACAGCATGAAAACATTTATCTGCTGCTGTTCCTGGTCGGGGTGTTCGGGTTCTTCACCCTCGGCATTTGGGCCTGGGCGCCGGTCTGGCTGCCGGAGCTCTATCCGACACGCATGCGCGGCACCGCGGTCGCGTTTGTCTTCAACGCGCCGCGCTTCATCTCCGCCGCTGGCCCGCTGATCGCCGGCAGCTTGATCGTTGCCTTTGGCGGCTATGGCGGGGCGGCGACAATCGTCGGCATGTTCTTCCTGTTGGGCGTGCTCGCGGCGCCCTTCCTGCCGGAGACACGCGGCAAGCCGCTCCCCGAAACGGCGGGCGTCGGTGCTCTCGCCGCTGGTGCTAGCGCGTCAGCCGCCGACTGAGCTGCGCCATCGCCGCCGCGATGCGTGCCACGGCATCGGCATCGACCGCGTGCGGCCAGCGGTCTTGCGGCAAATGGAAAAACGGGTTGGTGCCGACCAGGGTCAGATAGCGGCCGCCGGCGCGGTGGATATCGCGCGTCTCGCCGCTTGGCACGAGGCTCTTCGGCGCGAGCGCGTCGGGCGGGCGGCCGGCCAGCGCCAGCTCGGTCTGCGCCAGCTCGCGCAGATCGTCGTAGGGCGACACGACCGACAGCTGACCGCCGGCCGCGCCGAGATTGGCGCCGTAATGGATCCAGGTCGCGCCGCCTTCGGTGGCCGGCCGGTCCCACCCGGCGCGGCGCGCGATGAAATCGTCGAGCCCGAGATGGCCCAATTCATGCCCGCTATTCGCGGTGAACACGACGTCACACGCCGGCGGCGCGACAATAAGCGCGCGCAGTGACTCGAACCAGCACACGATGCCGCCGCCGCGCTCCGCGGTCGATTGCCACCACGAGCTGCGCGGCGTCATGACAACGATCGGCGGCCGGCCGCGCTGCGTGCCCGTCAGCGTGACGACGACGTTAAAGGCGTTGGCGCGAGTGCGCCGCGCCGCGCTGACGAGACGCGCGGGGCGGCGCTGCGCGATAGCCTCGAATACGGCTGGTCGGTCGGTGCTTGCGACATGCACGGCCGGCGAGCCATACGGGTTACGGAACTGCTCGGCATTGAGCAGCCCCATGCCGGGCCGGTCGCCGGCGCAGACGACGACGAGCGCGCGATGCGGGCTGTCGCGGCGAATGCGCTCGAACTCGCCGGTATAGACCGCGCGCGGCGACAATTCGGCGACGCCGATCTCGGCATCGCTGCCGATCGGGCCGAGCCGGCCGCTTATGACTTGTGTGTCGGTGGATGGCGCGTCGAACACCGGCACCGCCGCGATCTGCCGCACGCCGAATTCGACAAAGCACTCGACCGGGTCGAGCCGGTCGAGCGCAAATTCCTCGATCGGTACGCTTGCGCCGAGCGCCGCCGCCTCCCGCGCCAGCCAGGCGGCACTGGCTTTCGCGCCGACGGTCGCGGTGCGATGCAGGCCCTGCTGGTCCCAGGCCCGGAGCAACGCCGCGGCGCGGGTTTGCGCCTCTGAAAAATCCGCAAGCGGTGCCGTGTGCATTCCGGCAGTATAGACGAGAGCGGAAGGGAGGAAGCCATGGCGGATGCAATGAAACGGCGCAATTTGAAGAATCCGCGGGCGCAGGCGCGCGGCTATTCGCAGGCGGTCGTGACCGAAGGTGGCCGCATCGTGTGGCTGGCCGGTCAGGTCGCCGGCGAGGACGGTTCGGGGCGCTCGCTCGCCGCCGATTTTGACGGCCAGGTGCGCGAGGTTTTCGCCCGGCTCGGCCGCACGCTCGAAGAGGCCGGAGGCCGGCTCTCCGACATGGTGACGATGACCGTCTTCATCACCGATGCACGCCTCGGCGACCGCTTCACGCAATTGCGCTGCGAGATCTTCGGCGACGATTTTCCCGCGAGCGCGTTGATTACGGTCGCGGGTCTCGCGCGCCCCGAAATGCTCGTCGAAGTGCAGGGCATCGCGGTAATCGCGTAAGAGGCTCTCTTACCGCGGTTTGTCGCCGGCCAGGGTCACGCGGTGCATGACGCGGCGGAAGCCGTGATAATCGTTGATCGGGTTGTGCTGCGCGCAGCGATTGTCCCAGAACGCCAAGGAGCCGACCTCCCAGCGAAAGCGGCAGGTGAATTCAGGCCGCGTCTGGTGCGCGAACAAGAAGTGGAGGAGCGGCGCGCTCTCCTCCTCCGTCATGTCCTTGAAGCGCACGGTGTGCCCGCCATTGACGTAGAGCGCCTTCTTGCCGGTCTCGGGGTGGGTGCGCACGACCGGGTGCAGCGCCTCATATTCGGGGCGCGCATCGTTGCGGCCGTGATCGCGTATGCGGTCTTCGCGGGTCTGCGTCACATCGGCCTTGGCCGAGGAATTCACCGCGACGAGGCCGTCGAGCACACGCCGCAACCCCGGCGACAAGGTTTCGTATGCGAGATACATGTTCGCGAATAGCGTGTCGCCGCCATAAGGCGGCACCTCGCGTGCGACGAGCATTGTCCCCATCGGCGGGGTTTCGAGATAGGTCGTGTCGCTGTGCCACAGCCCGCCGAAATTGACCCGCTCGTGTTCCAGCTTGGTGACCGGCGTGATCTCGGGAAAGCCGTCGATGCCTTTGACGAACGGGTATTCGATCGGCTCGCCAAACCGCCGCGCCAGAGCGAGCAATTTGGCCGGCGGCAATTCCTGGTCGCGGAAGAAGATGACGAGGTGGTCGAGCCACGCCTTGCGGATCGCCGCGACCGTATCGGCATCGAGCTCCTGCGCGAGATTGACGCCGAAGATCTCGGCGCCGATCGCGCCCGAGAGCGGCCGAATATCGAGTCCATTCGTGGCCATGACGGCAATCCTACCGAAGCGTCCACGGCCTGTTAAGGTCGGACACCCGGGCTGTGCCAAGAAGGCGGTGCCCGCCGGATCGATACGACATATCGTGGATGCGTGTTTCGCAAGCACTGAGGAGGCCGAATATGGGAAGGCTCGACGGCAAGGTTGCGGCGGTAACGGGCGGGGCCTCGGGGATCGGCGAGGCGACCGTCAGGCGTTTCCTCGCCGAAGGCGCGAGCGTCGCATTCTGCGATCGGGACCGCGAGCGCGGCCAGCGCGTGGCGGCCGAACTTGAGAGCGCCGGCGCTAAAATCGCCTTCACGCATGCCGACGTCGGCACCGAGGCTGCCTGCCTCGACTTCGTCAACGGCGCTGCGCAGAGATTCGGGCGCCTCGACATCCTGATCAACAATGCCGGCATCCGCAAATACGAGAAGGTCGACGAAGCGAGCGCCGCGAGCTGGAACGAGATCCTCAGCGTCAACCTGATGAGCTACGTATTCTGCGCCAAGGCGGCGGTGCCGCTGATGCGCGCCAACAAGGGTGGCGCCATCGTCAACACCGCCTCCGTCCGTTCCATCGTCGCCGGCGGCGGCAATCTGCAATACGACACCACAAAGGCCGCGATCGCGGGCCTGACGCGGGCGCTCGCCGCCGATCACGCGGCGGACGGCATTCGCGTCAACGCCGTCGGCCCCGGCCCGATCTTCACGCCGTTCCATCAGAACCGCATCGCCGCCGCCGGCCAGACCGTCGAGCAGTACAATGCCAGGGTCGCACAAGGCACGATGCTGGGCCGCCCGGGTCGGGCCGAGGAGGTCGCCGCCGCGATCCTGTTCTTGGCCTCCGACGATGCCTCCTACGTCACCGGCGCGCTCTTGTTCGTGGACGGCGGTATGACGGCGCTGTGAGGAAACGCCCCGTGCTGACCTATGATTTCCGGCTGCCGCCCGGCCCGCGAACCGTCGAATACGCGTTGCTCGCAGAAGAGCTCGGCTTTCGCGCGGTGTGGTGCCCCGAGATTCCCGCCTTCGGCCACGATGTATGGGTCACTCTCGCCCACATCGCCGAAAAGACGACGCGTCTAAAATTCGGTCCCTCCGTGCTGATCCCGAGCTATCGGCATCCGATGGCGCAGGCCTCGGCCATCGCGACGCTCGAGCAGCTCGCGCCGGGACGCCTGATGGTCGGGTTTGGCACCGGCTTCACCGGCCGTGCCGGGATGGGCAAGAAGCCCTTGAGCCTCGCGAGCATGCGCACGCATATCGAGCAAGTCAGGGGATTGCTGCGCGGCGATGTTGTCGAGATTGACGGCGGCCTCGCGCAGATCCTCGCCTCCGACGGCTGGTTGCCCGACCGGCCGATCAAGGTGCCGTTCTACATGGCAGGCCAAGGCCCCAAGGCCCGCGCGCTCGCCAAAGAGATTACCGACGGCCTGATTTCCCTCGGAGGCCCGGCCGAAGGGTTCGAGACCTGCCTCGTCTCGACCGGCGGCACGGTCCTCGACGATGGCGAGGATGTCACCTCGCCGCGCGCCTCGACCGCCGTCAGACCGCTCGTCGCGCTCGCCTATCACCACAGGTACACGACCGATCCGCAGAGCGTGAAAGCTCTGCCGAACGGCGAAGCGTGGCTGGCCAGCGTCGAACGTGCGGAGGAAAAACTCCGCCACCTCTCCGTTCACCGCGGTCATAACCTCGACATCTCGAACGGCCATGACCGACTCGTCGACATATCCGCCGCCAAACAGATGACCTTCACAGGCACGCGCGAGGAGTTGCGCGAACGTCTCGCCCAGCTCGAGGCAAGCGGCGCCAGCGGCATCATTTTCGGGGCCAGCGGTTACGATGTGGAGCGGGCGCTGAGAGCGTACGCCGAGGTTGCCGGCTTGCGGTGACGGAGGCGCGATGCGCCCAGCCGAGGCGAGCTACGGCGTGTCTACGCACCGCCGCCTGACCTGAACTTCACCCATCACCGCGCCGAGTAGCCGCCGCGATCTCTGGGCTGATGCGGCGGCGGCGCGGGGGGCAGAAGCCAATGCCTTCGGGAGTAGGTGCTCATCGCCCACTCCGACTGATCGTGTGGTGAAGAATTATGGAGCCGACACGACGTTGCTCTCATCGCGCGCAAACGTGATCCCGCGGGTCGTCGAAGAGCGATGCTATCCTGGGAGGGTAGAAGCTCTAACCCAGGGGGATCGTTATGCGCTCATTACGAGATCTCGCAGTGCTGTCGCTCATGCTCGTCGCGCTCGTCGGGGCGGCCACGCCCGCACCGGCCGCCGAAAGCTACGACAGCTGTAGCGGCTTCATCGACACGATACCCGCGACCATCACGACACAAGGTACCTGGTGTTTACAGCATAACTTGACCAGCAGTTCGACCGGCATCCACGCCGTCGATATACAAGCCGACAATGTCACGATCGACTGCAACGGCTTCAAAATCGGCAATGTCCCAGCCGGAATCAACACCAACAGCATTGGTATCTTCGCCGATAACCGTGCCGACATCACCGTGCGCCGTTGCACGATCTTGGGATTTCATGACGGCATCAATATCGACAGCACGAACGTGCAAAACGGGCATCTGATCGAGGACAACGTGCTGTTGCAGAACCGGGTGAACGGCATCATCGCGGTCGGTGACGGCGCCATCGTGCGGCGCAATAGAGTCGTCAACACGGGCGGTAATTCCAGCGCCCAGGCGAGTTCCGGGATCGTGACTTCGGGCGATGTACTCGACAACGTGGTGGATGGCTTTGTCGCGGCTAGCGGGGTCTCGGATTTCAACTCGGTTGGCATCCAGACCTCAGGGAACGGGTCGCTGGTTCAAGGAAACCGGGTCCGCAACCTGGTTCAAAAGGGGCTCTCTCCGGCAATCGGCATCTCGATCGCCAGCGGAACCGCCAATGAAATACGCGACAACTACGTCGTCCAGGGCACTTCGACGAGCGGGATCGCGATCAGCTGCAACAGCGAGGGCGGCGCCCGCAACAACGTGATGAAAAACTACACAACGGGCCTGGGGAATTGCGACGACGACGGCGGTAATGTCGGGCCTTAGGGAGCGCTAGGACGAAGCATCCCGGACGAAGCCGCGCGTCTCGCCCCCTTTCAGGCTGGCAGGGTCGCGCGGCAGAGGGACACCGTTCTGCGGACGATTCATAGCCGGCCTCATCTTCGCGTCGTGACACAAGAACCGGAGAGAGGTGGCGGAGGCGCGGCTCAGGCGCCGTGAAGTTCAGCGGCCGTGCCCGCCGCCGAAACCGCCGCCACCAAACCCGTGGCAAACTTGCCCCCATGTCGCTCGCGCTCGCCGGGAAGCGTCCGTCGAAAGATTGCTCACAACCCAATTGAGCCGATTTCACATGCCTATGCGGGCGGCAACTTTGCGGCAGAAGCGGCCCTCGGCCGCACACGGTGCGCGATTCCCGACCATCCTCTCACGCTCCGTCAACCCGAAGCGAGCGCTGATCCCGCCGGGTTTCAGATTTTTCGCACTGGCTCTTGAAGCCGTGCGTCATTGGAACAAAATAAGAACATTCCCTCCGCATTTGGCCCCAAAAACGATGCCTGAGATCGCCCTCGACCTGCACCCTGCCTGCTCGGACCTGCTTCCGGGGACGGTAATCCAGGAAGTTCAACGGGTTGGTCCTGATCCGATTCCGTCTCGCGCGTGTGTGCGCGCGAGGGAGACGGCCGGGGACACGAGCAGGAACACGCCCCGCGACGCCAAGGGCCGTTTCGCCAAGGGGCATTCCGGCAATCCGCAGGGCCGGCCGCGCGGCATCCGCAACCCGTGCCGCCGCCCCCTCGGGCTGCTGTTGCGCCAGGCGCGGCCCGGCACGCTCGCCCCTCTTGTCAGGCGCAAGCGCTATCTGCTGCGGCCCGTGCTGAGCCTCGTCGTGCCGCCGGCCCGCCGGCCCGACCCCGGCGAGCGGCTCGGCATCGATGTCGCCCATATGCGTTCGGCATCGCAAATCGCCGCGGCGATCGGGAAGGCGCTCAGCGCCGTCAGCCGCGGCGAGATCACGCCACGCGAAGGGCTGCGCCTCGCGCGACGAGCGCGCAAACCGCTGCGCGCAATACGCCGCCGGCTGTGGCGCGATCTCGCCCGCTTGGAGGCGCTGCGCGGTGGCGCAAGCGCGCCGACAAATTCCGCGGTCACAAATTCGCTGTTCAAAAATTCCCTGTTAAACCGCGAAAAATTCCCTGTTCTGAGGGAATCCCGCGCGATGCCGCGCCTGCGCTTGACCTGTGTGCGGCACTCTGTCGATAATCCGCCGATCCAAGGGGTGCCCCGGAAGGGGCTGAGAGAGGCTGGTCCGCCGAAACCCTTAGAACCTGATCCGGGTCGTACCGGCGTAGGGATAGGAACGCCCTTCTCGAAAATCGCGGGCGAAAACCACCCCCACATCGCGAGATCCGGGTCTTCGCAACGGAGACCAC
>JBKOVT010000231.1:0-6686 GCA_046724035.1 Pseudomonadota bacterium
TGTCGACGAGCGCGCCGCAGGACAACACGATGACCGTGCGGCCGGCCGCGAGCGCGGGTTCGGCGATCTCGCGCAACAAGGCGGCGGGGGCGCATTCAACGACGATGTCGGCGACCTCGCCGAGCCGCGCGAGCGGCAGCAAGGGCACCGGATGGGCGAAGCCGGTCATCGCTGCTTCGGCGCGTTTGGTATCGCGCGCCGAGACGGCGGCCAGCGCCAGCCCTTCAATGCCGCGATCGAGATGCTGGGCGACGACCTTGCCGATCGCGCCGAACCCGGCGATCGCCACTCGTTGCACGGTTTGTCCTGTCATCTCGGCAAGTCTCCGGGTTAATGCAAGTCGAGCAGTTCGGCGATTTTGTCGGTCGCCTTGAGGCCGTGGCCGGTCAGGACCACAATTGTCGTCTGGTCAGGCCGGATCGTGCGGTCGCGCAACAGGCGGCTCAGCGCCGCGCCCGCCGTGGCCGCCGTCGGTTCGACAAAGAGGCCGAGGCGGCCGAGCGCCTTCAGCGCGGGGCCGATCTCCGCTTCCGGAACGGTGGCGACACCGCCATTCGAGCGGCGCAAGGCCGCCAGCACCTCGGCCGTCCGTACCGGCCTCACCGTCGCGATCCCATCGGCGATCGTCGGGTGCGGGGTGAAGGGCATGTAATCCGCCGCACTGGCCGCCCAGGCCGCGGCCAAGGCGGAACAATTCTCCGCCTGGACGGCAAAGAGCCGCGGCCGGCGCGAGATCTCGCCGACCCGGATCAGCTCGTCGAAACCGCGGTCCAGCCCCAAAATGTTGCTGCCATAACCCGTCGGGACGAGGATGTTGTCGGGCACCGCAAAGCCGAGCTGCTCCCACAGCTCATAGGCCAGGGTCTTAGTCCCCTCGATAAAATAAGGGTGCCAGTTGTGGCTGGCATAAAAGCTCTCGCCGATCGCGGCGAGCGCCGCGTCGGTGACCGCCTGACGGGTCCCAGGGATAACCCGCACCTCGGCGCCCGTGGCGGCGATCTGGACGACTTTGCCGCGCGGCGCTGAGGCCGGGACGTAGATCCGGCAGCGGAGACCGGCCGCGGCCGCGTAAGTGGCGATCGAGGAGCCGGCATTCCCAGAGGAATCCTCGTGGATTGGGCCGACCCCGACCTCCAGCAGATGGTTCAGAATGACCGCGGCGCCCCGATCCTTGAACGAGCCGGTAGGCATCTGCGATTCGAGCTTGAAATGCACCGGGACACCGTCCCAGTCGCGGGCCACGAGCGGTGTCCACCCCTCGCCAAGCGAGACCTGCGGCGGCCTCTTGAGCGCGAGCGCCGCGCGATAGCGCCACAACGAGGCATCGGCAGCGGCGATATCGGGCCGGCGCAGCCCCGGCCCGGGTTCGAGATCGAGAGGGCCGCCGCAGTCGCAGCGCCAGCGCGGCCGATCCGACGGATAGACCGTTCCGCAGGTGGGGCAGCGAAACCGGGCCATGCCCGTCATGATCCCTTTTTTCCGCTCACCGCCACACCTGAACTCGCCTCGCCGCGGCTCCGTTGACTCTTCAAGAGGGTACTCGGAGGTTCAGGAATGGCCGAAGCGAAATTCACGACCGATCATGACGAAATCCGCGAATGGGCGGAGGCGCGCGGCGGCCGTCCGGCGGCGGTCCGCAAGACGCATGGCAAGGACGATCCCGGTATTATCCGCATCGAGTTCCCGGATGCGCCGAACGCCAAGGACTCGGCGCTCGAAGAGATCACCTGGGAGGAATTCTTCGAGAAGTTCGATGAAGCCGATCTCGCGCTTGTCTACCAGGAAAAGACTGCCAGCGGTCAGAAGAGCAATTTCAATAAGCTGATCGGGCGCGAAACGGCGGAGGCGCGCGAGCACGGCGACAATCGCGCCAGCCGGCATCGCGGCCGCTAACCGGGAGCGGCCATAGAGCCACGGCCCGACGCCTCTCGCCGTCTGCGATGTCGCGGAACGGCGAAGGCGGTGTTGCTGCTGCGGATCGATGGTGATCGGTGGTATGTACCGGCAACTATCGTCGGAGCCCGCCGCATGATCCGGTCCGTCGTTTTTGCTGCCGTGTTGCTTCTGGCGATTCCCGCAATCGCCCCGGCGGCGGATGTGGCCGCCGGGCAGGCGGCCTTTGCCCGCTGCAAGATCTGCCATAGCGTCCAGGCCGGCGCCCCGAGCCCGGTCGGGCCCAATCTGCACGGCGTGTTCGGCCGCAAGGCCGGCGCGCTCGAGGGGTACAGTTATTCCGAGGCGATGAAGAATTCCGGGATCGTCTGGGACGACGAGACTCTGGCGAAATATCTGCACGACCCCCGCGGCAGCCTCCCCGGCAACAAGATGGCGTTTCCGGGCCTCAAGAACGACGAGGAGGTGGCAAATCTCCTCGCCTACCTGCATCAGGCGACGCAGTAGCCAGGACTGAACCGAGACCGCGATGCCCGATGCGAGGATCATCGACGGCAAGGCGATTGCCGCCCAATTGCGCGAGCGCGTTGCCGCGGCGGCGCTCGCGTTGCGGGACGCGCACGGGATCATTCCGGGTCTCGCCGCGGTGCTGGTCGGCGACGATCCGGCGAGCCAAATCTATGTGCGCAGCAAGGCACGGGCCTGCACCGCCGCCGGCCTCGCGTCCTTCGAGTTCCGCCTGCCCACGGATGCCGGCCTGCCGACCATTCTCGAATTGTTGGCAAAGCTCAACGCGGATGAGCGGGTCGACGGCATCCTCGTACAGCTGCCGCTACCGGCGGGCGTCGAGCCGCAAGTTGTCATTGCGGCAATCGACCCGGTGAAAGACGTCGACGGTTTTCATCCGGTCAATGTCGGGCGGTTGTGGAGCGGTGATCCCGGCCTCGTCCCCTGCACGCCGCAGGGCATCCTGCTGCTGCTGCGCGCCAGCGAGGTGCCGCTCACAGGCGCCGAGGCGGTTGTGCTCGGCCGCTCGGGGATTGTCGGGCGCCCGGTGGCGGCGCTGCTCGTCGCCGCCGATTGTACGGTCACCATCGTCCACTCGAAAAGCCGCGACCTTCCCGGCATCTGCCGGCGCGCCGACATCCTGGTTGCGGCGATCGGCCGGCCACAGATGGTCAAGGCCGATTGGCTGAAGCCGGGCGCAGCGGTCATCGACGTTGGTATCAACCGGGTCGCGACCGAGGACGGCACGCGCCTCGTCGGCGATGTCGATTTCGCGGCCACGCGCCGCGTCGCCGGCGCAATCAGCCCGGTTCCGGGCGGTGTCGGGCCCATGACGATCGCATGCCTTTTGCGGAACACGCTGTTGGCCGCGTGCCGCAGGCGCGGATTGCCCGACCCGGCCGGCCTGTAAAGGCTTTGGCCTGTGAAAACTTTGGCCTGTGAAAACTTTGGGCCTGTAAAAAGAATTGACAGTGTCCGAATTTTCTCGCGGGAACCGCGACCGAGCACTGCTTGTTTTACCCGTTGACCATCCTCGAGAGGGAGTCACCGGGTCATGATGAAAACTGTCGTTAGTCTCGCTTTTGCGGCCGCCTGCGTTGCGCTGGCCCCGACCGCGAACGCGCAAATTGTCAGCAATGAGCTCGTCACAAACGGGCCGCAGGCCAGCCGCGGCGATTTCGGCGACTGGAATGCGCGCCGGAACGTTATCGAGAGCCGCCACTACGACCGGCTTCTGGAGATCAGCCCCGGCTTCCGCCACGCGCGCATGCGCCGGGAGTGCGGGCCGATCAGCGATCGGCAGCTGCGTGCCGATTGCTTGGCGAGCTTCAACCAGTATGAGCCGATGGTGGGCTCCTCTACCCTGCCGCGGCGCTATCGGACGGTTCCGGGCGCGGGCTACTAAGCTCGACTCGATCGCCTGATCAAGGAGGAGGCCGCCTCGGGCGGCCTCTTTCTTTTGCGCGGCAACACCGCCCGCCCCCTTCACCCATGCTCCGCATGGTCCCCTCCCCCGCTTCGCAGGGGAGGATCAACTCCATGGTCAGTCGCCCAGCACGTGGCGCTCGATCGCGACGGCGAAGCCATCCTCGTCATTGGACATCGTCACGGCGTCGGCGGTCCGCTTGACCGCCTCGGCGGCATTCCCCATTGCGACGGAAAATCCCGCGGCGGCAAACATTTCGAGATCGTTCTCCATATCGCCGAGGACGAGGATGTCCTGGCGCGGAACACCGAGCCGCTCTGACAGGAGGACGATCAGGCGTCCCTTGTCGATGCCGGGCGGGACCACATCGCAATAATAGGCTTGAGAGCGCGCCACATTGGCGCGGCCGGCAAGCGCCTCCCCCAACTCCGCCGCGAGCCGGGCGATCAGATCATGATCATCATTGGGGCCGACGATCTTGCCGGCACCTGCGAGATGCACCTCGGTAAAGGCCGGCACGACGGTCGGCGGCGTCTGGACCGTGCGGGTTTCGTGCGCGACATGGGAACCCTCGGGATTCAGGATCACCCACTCATTGCCGACGAATAGCCAGCAATCGATGCCATTTGCCTTGAACATCTCGACCGCTGTGCGCGCCGCATCGGCGGGTATCAGCTGTTGTTCGACGATGCCGAAATCGGGCGTGACGATCGTGCCGCCATTATAGCCGCCAAAGGGCAATGCCAGGCGGAGGGGCTCGATCAGCATGCGCAGCCCGAAAGGCGGGCGGCTGCTGCAGATCGAAAATGCGATGCCGCGCGCCTGCAGCCGCTCGACCGCGGCAATTGCCCGCGGTGTAAGTGCCTTGTCTCGGGTGACGAGGGTGCCGTCGACATCGGAGACGACCAGCGAGATTTTCGTCATCGACGTGCGGCCTCGCCGGGCGTCAGAACCTCGATGCCGGATTGCGAGGCGACAATCACGGCCGAACTGCGGCGGACGAAGAGACCGTTCTCGACGACGCCGACAATCGCGTTGATCCGGCGTTCGGTTTCCACGGGGTCGTCGATCGACGCGAACAGGCAGTCCAGGATGAAATTGCCGCCATCGGTGACAAAAGGCTCGCCCGAAGCGGCGCGGCGCAGTTCCGGGCGGGCATCGAGTTCTTCGAGCCGCGCGCCCGTCGCTTCCCAGCCGAATTGCGCGACCTCGACCGGCAGCGGCCCGGTCGTGCCGAGCCGATCGACGAGCTTGTCGTCATCGACCATGACGACGAACTTCCGACTGGCCGCCGCGACGATCTTTTCGCGGAGCAGCGCGCCGCCGCGACCCTTGATCAGATCGAGGGTCGCGCGCTGCACTTCATCGGCGCCGTCGATCGCGAGATCGATCCGCCGATGCTCCGCAAAGCTTGCGAGCGGGATGCCAAGCCGGCGCGCCTGCGCCGCCGTGCGCTCCGACGTCGGGATCGCGACGATCGAGAGACCCTGAGCGACGCGGCCGCCCAATTGCTCGACAAAGAAGGCGGCTGTCGTCCCGGTGCCCAGCCCCAACACCATGCCGTTTTCGACAAAATCCAACGCGCGTTCCGCGGCGGCGCGTTTCAGCTCGTCGCGGTCCATTAGCGCGAGCCCCGCGGCGCCGCCGACTGGCGGATCGCCGTGATCGCCGCCGCGTAATCGGCGGCGCCGAAGACCGCTGATCCCGCGACGATCGCCGTGGCGCCGGCGTCGATGACCTGCCAGGCATTGACGCCGCTGATCCCGCCATCGACCTCGATGATGGGATCGAGCCCGCGCGCGTCGCAAAGTTTCCGCAGCGCACGGATTTTCGGCACGACCGACGGCAAGAAGCTCTGGCCGCCAAAGCCGGGATTGACTGACATGATCAGGATGATATCGCAAAGATCGAGCACCTCCTCGATCTGGGTCAGCGAGGTTCCCGGGTTCAGCACCGCGCCGGCGCGCTTGCCGAGATCGCGGATGTGGGACAGCGTGCGGTGCAGATGAATCGTCGAGCTCGGCTCGCAATGCACGAGCAAATGGTCAGCGCCGGCATGCGCGAAGGCGTCGAGATAGCGCTCGGGCTCTACGATCATCAGATGGACGTCGAGCGGTTTCGAGGTGACCCGACGCACCGCTTCGACGACCACCGGCCCGATCGTCAAATTGGGAACAAACCGGCCATCCATGACATCGACATGGATCCAGTCGGCGCCGGCGGCCACGACCGCGTTGACCTCTAGGCCAAGCCGCGCGAAATCGGCCGAGAGGATCGAAGGCGCGACGATGATCGGCTTTTTCATGCCGGGAAATTCATGTCACGCGATCGGACGCCATTGGCGACCGCTACGCCATAAGAGCTGCTCGGCGGCGTCGGGCCCGGCAGTGCCGGCCGTATAAAATTCGAGCGGGACGGTTTTGTCCGAGCGCCACATATCGAGGATCGGCTGAACCACCGCCCAGCCGCACTCGACGCTATCGGCCCGCTGGAACAGCATTTGATCGCCGATCATGCAGTCATAGACCAGCGTTTCGTAGCCGGTGCTCGGCTCGGTGTTGAAATAATCGCGATATCGGAAATCCATCCGCACCGCGCCGAGATGGATATCGGGCCCGGGCCGCTTGGCGCCAAATTGCAGGGAGATCCCCTCGTCCGGCTGGATTTGCAATGCCAGCACGTTGGGGGTGAGCGCCTCGACCGGGGTGTCGCGGAACAGCGCGAACGGCACCCGCTTGAATTGGATCGCGATCTCCGTCGTGCGGCGGGTCAGCGCCTTGCCGGTGCGCATGTAAAACGGCACGCCGCCCCAGCGCCAATTGTCGATCCCGAGGCGCAGCGCGACATAGGTTTCGGTCAT
>JBKOVT010000159.1:0-3209 GCA_046724035.1 Pseudomonadota bacterium
TGTGGCGGCGTGGAGCGAGACATCGACGCCATGCTCGAAGGAGCGGAACAGGTAGGGCGTCCCCCAGGTGTTATCCATGACGACCTTGGCGCCGTGACGATGCGCGACCGCGGCGATCGCCGGCACGTCCTGCACTTCGAAACTCAACGAGCCGGGCGACTCGACGTAGACGACTTTTGTATTGGGCCGCATCACTTTTGCGATCCCGTCGCCGATCAGCGGGTCGTAATAGGTCGTCTCGACACCCATCCGGGTCAGCACCCGATTGCAGAAATTGCGCGCCGGCCCATAGGCGGAATCGACCATCAACAGGTGGTCGCCCTGCGAGAGCAGCCCTTGCAGCGGCGCGGTGATCGCGGCGAGCCCGGAGCAGACGATCGCGGCGCGGTAGCCGCCCTCGATCTGCGCCAGCAATTCCTCCAGCGCAAAGGTCGTCGGCGTACCGGAAAGGCCATAGCGCACGACTCCAAAATGCGTGCGCGGGTCCGGCCGGCTTTCCCACTCGGCGATGTTTTTCGAGAGGATTGTCGAGGCGTGATAGACGGGCGGGTTGATGGCGCCGTGCTGCGCCTCGGGGTTGCGCCCGAGATGCGTCAGCAGCGTGTCCTTGCGGTAAGCGCGCGGCCGGTTGTCGTTTTTCATGTCAGCTCGAACTTTCTGCTGTTCCCGCCGGCATTATGGCAGCCGGGCCATCGAGCTTACAGGGGGGCGTCCGGCAGAGGCGGTTCAGCGGCGCCGGCGCCGCGCGACCCGCGCCGGCGGACGGCGGCGCGCCGGGCGGCCGACCACGCGGCTGGTCGTTACCCTACCGCGCCGGCGCGGCTGTGGGCGCTTCGGAGGCGAGAACCGCGCGAGGATCCGCTGAACGAACGCGATGCGCCCGTCTGCGACGAGCGCGACGGGCAGACCCGCAAGACCAAGCGCCATGATCGCGCTGCCGATCAGGCCAAAGCTCGGGATCTCGGCGACGATCAGCGCAAAGCCGACAATGAGGCCGAGGCCGAAGACGAGCAGCGCCTTTTTCGTGTAGCGCATCAGCTCACCAACTCGTGTGCGCCAGCCTACTGGCTAACGCAATTGACCATAGTGCCGAACCGATTGCAGTTCGTGATCACCGGTCGATTCATCGCATTTATCACCTGCTGCGTTTGAGCCCATTGAGCTATTGCTTGCGCCGCTGCTCGGCGCTCCGCCATCTCGTCTCGGTGCATTTGTCGGAACTCAGCGGTTACAGACTGTGCGGCCTGCTGAATCGCGGCACGCGTCGCTACTGTATTGTCACGCCGCCGTCTGTTGAACTCTCCCCAGGCGAGCTTTTTTTGGATCAGCGACAAGATATCATCGTCTGACCGGCTAAAATCCTTGGCGAGGATAGGGACAAACGATGGCGTCGACTTTGAGAACTCGGTGAGTACAGCGCGCTCGCATTCCTTCAGCCGTGGGTGAAGCGCGAAGATGGCCTGGGTCTCATCGCGGTTTGCCATCGAGGAATCTGCAAGCTGAGCGAGACTGGCCTCATCAGCTTTGAGGGGAGTTCGAGATCGAATGGGCGCTGCTTCTGGAGAGTTATACAAAGCGGTAACGCACGCACCATACTGTGCCGAGGCGGCTTGGTTATTGGTAGATATCGCTTGGAATTGTCGTTCGGCGCGTGTGGCACAGCCGGAGAGTACTATAAGGGCACCTAGCGCATAAACGCCTGCCCATGAAGGTGCTTTCATTCCCGCCTCTCTGCAGTTCAACGGTTGCACTCGACACTGCTTATCTTACATTGGCCTTTCGTGTGCTTCTGACAACTTTGCATCGCACCAAGCTCCGCGGCAGCGCGATTTGCGCGCTTTCCCGCACCCCATCCAGTGCCGGTATTAGCCATGGCTATAGCGCCGCACTCCCGTGCAGATGTCCGGAATACGATCTTGCATTTGTCCGTACCACATATCTTCATTGCGACGTCATCGGCCTTGCCCTGTGTTTCTTCGTTCGAGCTCAGGCCATATTTGCGAGCCTGCTCGTCGAATGCCAGGGCACCATAACCGGCACAGGCGGGCGCGGCATTCGCGAGCACAAACAGCGCGGCCGCAAATCCGGTGGCGTTTAGAATGGCGCGACGCATATATCCATCCCTTACGAATTATCGGCCGAAGCTAATCCTTCGATCGCGGGTGTAAGGTATGGTTCGGGAACAGCGCGCGCAACAGTGGCGCGCGACGGAGATCGAAATGGACAGCGAAGCCGAATTGCTCGCGCGCGCCCGCCGCTACAGTTTTCGCGCGCGTATGGACAAGGGAGAGATTGCCGGGCCGGTATTCGTGTCGGGGCAAGGTTCCGAGGTCGAGGACGTCACCGGCAAGCGCTGGCTCGATTTCAATTCGGGACAGATGTGCGCCGCGCTCGGCCATAACCATCCGACCATCACTGCCGCGATCAGAGAGGCCTGCGACACGCTGATCCACGCCCATAGCAGCTATTTCAATGTGCAGGAGATCCAGCTCGCCGAGCGGCTCGGGCGGATCATGCCACCGGGGCTGGAGAAGAGCCTCTTCCTGCAATCCGGCTCCGATGCCAACGAAGCGGCGGTGATGATCGCGCGACAATTTACCGGCGGCTACGAGGTGGCGAGCCCGCATGTCAGCTTTCACGGCATGTCCGACACCGCGCGCTCCTTGACATTTGCGGGTTGGCATCAGGGACACGGGACGTTGCCGGCCGGGAGCTATGCGATCGTCGCGCCCTATTGCTATCGCTGCCCGCTACGCCAGACTTTCCCTGCCTGCAACTATGCCTGCCTCGATACGAGCTTCGAGCTGATCGATGCGCAATCGGCCGGCCGGCCGGCGGCGGTGTTGACCGAACCCTTGTTCAGCGCGGGCGGGGTCATCGAACCGCCGCCCGGCTGGCTCAAACGGTTACAAGAGATGTGCCATGCGCGCGGCATGCTGCTGATCCTTGACGAGGAGCAGACCGGGCTCGGCAAGCTCGGCACGATGTTCGCCTGCGACGCCGAGGGCGTTGTCCCCGACATGATCACCGTCGCCAAGCATTTCGGCGGCGGCATCAGCATCAGCGCAGTCACGACGACCGCCGCGATCGAGGAGAAGGTTGTCGAGAGCGGCTTTATCAACACGCATTCGCACTCGAACGACCCGCTCGCCTGTGCCGCTGGGATCGCCAGTCTCGACGTTATCGAAGGCGAGGACATGCCGGCGAAG
>JBKOVT010000300.1:0-19136 GCA_046724035.1 Pseudomonadota bacterium
GAGCACCCGGCGCACATAGGCGTTCTCGGCGAGGCCGCCATTCGCAAAGGTCGGACCGATCGGGGTGCCGAACAGCAAATTGGCGGCGATCGAGGCGCTGGCATTGTAGTGCTCCGGGTCGAAGCGCTCGACCAGGGTCACCAGCCCCTTTGCGGTGAGGCGCTGGTCAAAGCGTCGCCGCGCTTCGAGCAGCCGCTCGGCGGCGTCGGGGTGGCGCTCCGGATCGAGCCGGCTGCGCAGCCCGAAACGATAGAGGTCACGCTCGAGACCGGCGAGGCGCACGACCTCCAAAAGCCGCTGCTCCAGCGCGGCGGCATCTTCGACCCCGGCCTGCCGGTAGTCGATCCAATTGGCGGCGATGTCGAGCTCGCAATTGCCAGAGCTGCGCGCTTCCTCGATCGAGCGCGACCGCTCTTCCTCATCGTCACCCGTGCCGGCACTCTCCGGGCGGTAGCGCAAGCCGAGCAGCAGGTTCTCGCGAATGCTCGCCGAAAAGAGGTGCGTTGCGGGACCGACATAACCGATCAGCCGGCCCGAGGCGGCAAAGGACAGGGAAGCCAGATCGATCCCGCCCAAAGTTATCTGGCCGCTGCTCGGCATGTAGAGGCGCGCGAGCAGCTGCGGCACCAAATTCTTGCCGCCATTGCTCGGCCCGACGAGCGCGACATGCGTGCCGAGCGGGAAAGAGAGGCTGAGCCCGTCGATGAGGCGGATGCCGTCGCTGTCGATCAGGCTGACATTGGTCAATTCGACCTCGCCCTGCGGCGGTTCGATGTCGCGCTCTTCCTCGAACAACAGCCGCGGATCGAGCATGTCAGCGACATGGAATTGCTCGACCACCTGCTCGTACTTGATCGCGACGTCTTGCTGGTTTTGGTAGAAGTCGAGCAATTCCTTCCAGGGTGAGGAAAGCTCCTTGTACGCCGCGAGCACCGCGACCAGCGCGCCAAAAGACAGCTCGCCGGTGATCACGAAATAGCCGCCGATCAGGTAAAAGAAAAACGGCGTCAGCTGGTTGATCAGATTATTGAGGAATTTGACAAAGAACTTACGGTTGTAGATATCGAATCGGATGTCGTAGATCTCACCGAGGCGGTGCGAGATGTCGGCGAGCTGATGCTGCGCGCCGGCATTGGTGCGGATCTCGACCTGCGCCGCGATCGACTCGCCGATGCGGTCGGACAGCGTACGAATCTTGCGCACCCGAAGCCGTCCGAGCGCGCGGATGCGGCGCTGCATTTTCGGGATGAAATAAGCCTGCACGGGGTAGAGCGCGACGGCGGCGGCGCCGAGCAGCGGGTTCTGCACAAACATGAAGACAAAGATCGTCAACAGCGTGCCGGCTTGCGCGATCGGCAGCGCGAAAGCATCGCCGATAAAACCGCCGACCGGCTCCAATTCGGCGGTCAGCATCGCGATGATCTCGCCGGCCGCGGTGCGGTCGAAATGGCGCATCGGAAAGCGCAGCAGGCGCTCGTAAAGATCGTAGCGCAGGCGGCGCAGCATGCGCTCGCCGACCCGCCCCTTGCGCACGTTCAGGTGATACTTGAACCAGCCATTGATCAGGACGAAGACCAGAAAGACAACGCACAGCAGCACGAGATAGGAGATGCGGCCGAACTCGATCCCGAGGATCGTCCACGGGAAGTTCTTGCCGGCGATCGCCTGGTTGATGATGACCTTTGGCAATTCGAGCGAATAGTACAGAAACGGGAACGACAGCAGCGTGACGACGACGAGATAAATCTGCTCGCGCAGGCTGTAGCGCAGGATGAAGCCGTAGATCGTCGGCGGCAGCGCATCGCCCGCCGCCGCGACGAGGCCGCGGGGGAACAATCTCTCCAGCCGGGCGCGGATCCCGAAATCAGGGGCTCCGGCGCCGGCCTCGCGGGGCGAAAACAGGGTCATCGATCGATCTTCCTCTAAGGGAAACGCCGGGGAAGGGGCGCCGCACCCGATCCCGATCCTGTGAGCGATCCCGGGCCCTATTCCGGACCCGGAACTCTCGTCACGCCCCCGGGTTGGTTGGGATGCCAGCCGCGCTTGCGCCGCGGCAGCGACTCGCCGCTTTAGTCGTTACGGGAGACTCACATGCGCTTTGGCCAGCACCTGGATCTCGCCAATGTGTCCGTTCTGTCGCGCTCCGCGCTGATCGCGGGCGCCGTCACGCTGGGGGTGCTGACCGCGTCGCCTTTGGCGACGGCTCAGGACCGGGCGCAGAGCCCGGCGCAGGCCCAAGTGCAAAGCCGGGGCGACAAGGACATCACCGCGCAGGTCCAGAAGGCGCCGACGGTGAATCTGCCGAGCCTCAACCCGCTGGTCGATCGGGTGCTGCCGGCGGTTGTCAGCATCACCGCCCGGATGAACGGCGAGGCCGCCACGGGAGCCAGCCCGTCGGCCGACGAGAGCAGCCCGTCGACCCCGTTCGACGATCTCCTGCGGCGCTTTTTCGAGAACCGCGGCATGCCGAATTCCGGCCCCAATTCCGGGCGTGAGGTCGTCGCCCTGGGCTCGGGGTTTATCATCGATCCGAGCGGATACGTGGTCACGAACAACCATGTCGTCGGCAATTCCGAGAAGATCACGGTGATGTTCCAGGACAACAGCCGGCATCAGGCGAAGGTCGTCGGGCGCGACGAAAAGACCGACATCGCCGTCCTGAAGATCGACGCCAGCGACAAGCTGCCCTTTGTGACCTGGGGCGACAGCAACGAGGCGAAGGTCGGCGACTGGGTCGTGGCGGTCGGGAACCCGTTCGCGCTCGGCGGCACCGTGACGGCCGGCATCATCTCGGCGCTTGGCCGCAACATCAACGAGGGCCCCTACGACGACTTCATCCAGCTCGATGCGCCGATCAACCGCGGCAATTCCGGCGGCCCGACCTTCAACCTGTCGGGTGAAGTGATCGGCATCAACACGGCAATCTATTCACCCTCGGGCGGTTCGGTCGGGATCGGCTTTGCGGTACCCTCGAACACCGCGAAAAGCGTCGTCGCCCAGCTCAAGGAGAGCGGCCATGTGACGCGCGGCTGGCTCGGCGTGGCGATCCAAAGCATCACACCGGCGATCGCCAAGAGCCTCGGGATGAACCCGGACGAGCCGACCGGCGCGTTGGTTGCCACGGTGACGGCGAACAGCCCCGCGGCGAAAGCCGGATTAAAGCCGGGCGACGTGATCCTCACCGCCAACGGACAACCCGTGAAATCCGTCCATGATCTGCCGCGGCTCGTTGCGTCGATGCCGCCTGGACAGAAGCTCGAATTAAGCGTCCGGCGCGGCGGCAAGGACATGAACCTCGCCGCGACGACAGCCG
This sequence comes from Pseudomonadota bacterium, assembly GCA_046724035.1. Taxonomy (GTDB): domain Bacteria; phylum Pseudomonadota; class Alphaproteobacteria; order ATCC43930; family CGMCC-115725; genus DATARH01. The sequence continues at coordinate 3,314 of JBKOVT010000300.1, forward strand.
AGATGCCGCAGGAGCAGCAGGCCGCCAACGCTCAGTCGAGCGCCCCGGAGAAGGGGGCGGCCCCGAGCGCGACAAGCCTCGGTCTGCAGCTTGCGGCGATCGATCAGAGCCTGCGGCGCGAGTTCCGCATCCCGAAGGATGTCGAAGGCGTCGTCGTGACCAAGGTCGCCAGCGACAGCCCGGCCGCCGCGCTCGGGATCGAGCCGGGCGACGTCATCGTCTCGGTCGACCAGCAGCCAGTGAAGTCGCCGCAGGAAGCGGCCGACCAGCTGAAGCAGGCCTCCGCCAACGGCAATATCCTGCTGCTCCTGAACCGCCACGGCACGAGCCAGTTTGTCGGCCTCTCGGTATCGCCGAGCACCGGCAGCAGCCGCCCCGAACGATAGAGAGGCAATTGGGTTCCCGGCGAAGGCCGGGACCCATCCCCCGTCGCGCAAGAGCGTCGGAAGAATGGATCCCGGCCTTCGCCGGGATCCTGTTTGCGATGGCGCGGCCGGTTGAACCCGAAGACAAGCGCTCGTGCATCCCGTTGCAGAGACATTTGTGATATGTCTCGGGCATCCGTGCAGGAATTTGTCACATGAAAGCGCTGGTCACCGGGTTCGAGCCGTTTGGCGCCGATGCAATCAACCCGTCGGGCGAGGCGGTGTTGCGGCTGCCATCGCGGCTCGGCGATCTCACGATCGAGACCCGTATCGTGCCCACTGTATTCGGGCGGGCGATTGCCGCGCTCGAAGATGCGATCGCCGCGACACGGCCAGACATCGTGCTGTGCGTCGGGCTGGCGGGCGGCCGCGCCGAATTGTCGCTCGAACGGGTCGCGATCAATGTCGACGACGCGCGTATCCCCGACAATGACGGGCAGCAGCCGATCGATCGGCCGATCGTTGCCACAGGCCCGGCCGCGTATTTCACCGGGCTGCCGGTCAAGGCAGCGGTGGCGGCATTGCGCGAGGCCGGGTTGCCGGCGATCGTCTCGAACACCGCCGGCACGTTTGTGTGCAACCACATCTTCTATGGGCTCATGCATCTCGTCGCGAGCCGCCGGCTGCCGGTGCGCGGCGGCTTTCTGCATGTGCCCTATCTGCCGGAACAGGCCGCCGGCCTTGGCGGTAACCAAGTGCCATCGATGGCGCTCGACGATATCGTTCGCGGCATCGAGATCATCCTGCGGGTCGCGGCGGCGCGGACCGAGGATATCGCGACCGCCGAAGGTGCGATCGCCTGATCCACATCCGGCGCTGAAGCGGCCGCCCCGGGCGTGATATAATCGGCATTGGCCGGCGCAGGATCGTCGTCGCGCCGAGCGGGAGATAGAGCCATGGTCGCTTATCACGACGCCAATGTCGTGGTCACGGGCGGGACCGGCGCGTTGGGGGCCGCGGTCGTCGGCGCGCTCCGCGCCGCCGGCGCGGTGTGTCATGTGACGAACATGGTTGCCGGCGAGCTCGAAAATTACCCGCACCGCAACGATCCGGGCGTCCATATCACGACTGGCATCGACCTCGCTGACGAGGCGGCGGTGCGCCGCTTTTACGCAAGTCTGCCGCCGCTCTGGGGCTCCATTCATCTGGCCGGCGGGTTTGCGATGTCGCCGGTCGCGGAGACCTCGGCGGTCGATTTCGCGGATCAGTTCCAGATGAACGCGCTGTCGTCATTTTTGTGCTCGGCGGCGGCGATCCGCGCGATCCGCGCCCGCGGCGAGCTCGGCCCCGGCGGCGCCAAGGGCGGGCGCATCGTCAATGTCGCGGCGCGGCCGGGCCTCGAGCCGCGGCTCGGCTCCGGCATGGTCGCCTATGCCACCGCCAAGGCGGCCGTCGCGGCAATGACCGAGGCGCTCGCCCAGGAAACCGCGGGCGAGGAGATCTGGATCAACGCGGTCGCGCCGTCGGTGCTCGATACGCCGGCCAATCGCAAGGCGATGCCCGACGCGGATTTCAGCAGCTGGGTCGCGCCGTCGGCGGTCGCCGAGGTCATCGCGTTTCTGGCGTCGCCCGACAATCGCGTGACCCGCGGCGCAGTGATCCCGGTTTATGGCGGCGCGTGAGATCGAGACCAGGAGGGACGTCATGGCAAAAGGCATACTGATCGCGACGATGAATATCGGCGGCGCGGCCGAGGACGAGTTCCACGACTGGTACGACACCGAGCATTTGCCGGAGCGCGAGCGCGTCCCGGGTTTTCTGTTGTGCCAGCGCTGGATCGGCGCGCAGGACCCGAAGATCTCGGTCGCGACCTACGATCTCGACACGGTCGGTGTGTTGCAAAGCCCGGGTTATCGTGCAATCGGCGGGGAAAACCTGTCGCCGTGGTCGAAGCGGGTGACGAGCCGGGTCGAGCGGCTGATGCGGTTCGAGGGCGAGCAGGTCCTGCCCGGCGACACGCTGCCGCCCGACAATGCCGGCGGCCTTCTGCTCAACGCGATGAATGTCGAGCCGGCGCATGAGGCCGAATTCAACGAATGGTACAACACCGAGCACATCCCGATGCTCGCGGCGGTGCCGGGCGTATTGTGCGCGCGCCGCTTCCGCGCGACGAGCGCCAACAGGCGTTATGTCGCGCTCTATCACCTCGTCTCGCCGGATGTGCAGGCGACCCCAGCATGGAAGAGCGCCGCCGACACGGAATGGACGCGCAAGCTGCGGCCTCATTTCCGCGACCATCTCCGGCTCGTCTGCAAGCGCTACACCCGCGGCGCCTGACACCAACCTTTTTTCAAGCCGACCCATCAGCCGAATAAGCCCCGTGCCCGGCCTTGTGCTGGGCACCCACGTCTTGCCTTTCGGCCGATCAGAACGAAAGACGTGGATGGCCGGGACAAGCCCGGCCAAGGGGAAATTGGGATGGGCAAGTTAACCCGTCATAGCCGATGTCTGACCTGATCTCGTACGGGTTTCTGACGCCGCCCGCCGTGCTGCTTCTGTTGAGCCTCGTCGGCGCGCTCCTCGCATTGCGCTGGCGACGGATCGGCGTCGCGATCGTCATCTTGTCGTCGATGGCGTTTTATGCGCTCGCGACGCCGTTCGTCGCATCATGGCTGCTGCACGAAATCGAGCTCGGGATTTCCGACAGCGCGGATCTCAGCACGGCGCAGGCGATCATCGTGCTCGGCGCTGGTGTGCGTCTTGGCGACGGCGCGTCAGCACCGGACACGCTCGGCCCGCTATCCCTCGAGCGCCTCGTCTACGTCGCCGAGGCCTATCGCCGTTTGCATCTGCCGGTCGCGGTGAGCGGCGGCCGAATCTTCCCGGCGCGCACGGAGGAGGCGGCACTGATGCGCGCGGCATTGGAGCGCGATTTCGATGTGCCGGTGACGTGGAGCGACGACCAGTCCCGCACGACTTACGAGAATGCGCTTTACACCGCGCGCCTGCTCAGCCCCGACCACATTGCGAGCGTCGTAATCGTGACGCATGCCTGGCACCTGCCGCGCGCGCTTTGGGCGTTCGAGCGCGCCGGGCTGCACGCTTTGGCGTGGCCCGTGCCGCGCGATTTTGTCCGGCTGCAGCGCATAGACGATGTGCTGCCGAATATTGCGGCATTGCACGACAGCGCTCGCGCGCTGCATGAGATGATTGGCGGGCTGTATTACCGGCTTCGCTACTAATGCGCGAATAGATACGTCAGTTTTGCCGCGATGGTGCTATTCTCGCAGCGGCGCGCGACCGATCGGCAATAACGAATCCAAAGGTCGGCGCCGCTTCTGGGAGGAACACATGCACATTTTCCGGTTCTTGTTGATGGCGATCGCCACGCTCGCCGCATTTGCCGGTGCTTCAGGCCCGGCACCGGCCGCCGAAAGCTACGATTCCTGCGTGGGATTCATCGACGCGCTGCCGGCGGCCATTACTACTCAGGGCATTTGGTGTCTGCGACAGGATTTGGATACTTCTGCCAGCAGCGGCCACATGATCGAGATCCAGACCAACAATGTCACGATCGAGTGCAACGGCTTCAGGATGCGTGGATCGGGCGGCGGTTCTTCCACCACGGCGGTGGGCATCTATGCCGCGAGTCGGCTGAACCTCGCGATCCGCCACTGCACGATCCGCGGCTTCGGAGAGGGGATCAAGTTGATCGGAGGAAGCGACTATATCGCCGAGAACAATTTGCTCGACCAGAGCCGAGTAATCGGCATCGAAACCAGCGGCGCCGGCAGCGTCATCCGGCGCAATAACGTCGTCAACACCGGCGGTTCTCCAGGAAATGGCCAAGGCTACCCGATCTTCGCTGAAGGTGACGTTATCGACAATGTCGTGGACGGGGTCTACGCCGCCGACAGCGTCGTCAATTTCACCGCGAACGGCATCTACTCGCCGACCGACACCGCCACCAACTTCGGGATTGTCATCCAGGGCAACCGGATCCGCAACCTGACGCCGAAGGGAACTGGCGAGGCTATCGGCATCACCTCGAACGGGTCGGGGGTGGCGGTGCGCGACAACGCGATCGGGCAGGCTTCCTCAACCACGGGCTTCGGGGTCACCTGCCTCGACAACACATCGCAGGTGCGCGACAACGTCATCCTGAATTACGGGACCGGCATTCAGATGGCATGCGACAACGCCGGCGGCAACTCGGTCCACTGACGCGGCGCACCGGCGCAGATACGGGAGATCATGGGCGGGGTGCATTACCGGGTTCGCTACTAGCGAGCGAATAGCAAAGTCTGCTTTTCTTCTGATCGGTGCTATCCTCGCTTGGCGCCAGCAGTACTGTCCGCGCGACCGGGGCGACGGGCAGCCCGGTCGCGTCGGGGGAGGACACATGCGCACCATGCGATCTTTGTTGATGTTCAGTTTTGCGAGCGCCCTGCTGGCGGTGGCGGCCAACCCGGCGCCGGCTGCCGAGAGCTATGATTCCTGCGTGGGATTTATCGACGCGCTGCCGGCGGCCATCACCACTCAGGGCATTTGGTGTCTGCGGCAGAACCTGGACACTTCTGCCAGCAGCGGCAACATAATCGACATTCAGACCAACAATGTCACGATCGACTGCAACGGCTTCAGGATACGCGGGTCTGGCGGCGGTGCTTCCACCGCGGCGGAGGGCATCCATGCCTTCGACCGGCTAAACCTCGCGATCCGCCACTGCACGATCCGCGGCTTCGCGCGGGGGATCCATTTGGAAGCCGGAAGCGACTATATCGTCGAGAACAATCTTGTCGACCAGAGCCGATACGTCGGCATCGAAATCAGCGGCGCCGGCAGCGTCGTCCGGCGCAACACCGTCGTCAACACCGGGGGCCTTCCATTGAGCGCCGAAGCCTTCGCCATCGCGGCCGAGGGCGACGTCATCGACAATGTCGTCGTCGGCGTCTTTGGTGCCGACAGCGTCACCAATTTCACCGCCAACGGGATCTACTCGCAGAGCGACCCCGCGGTCACCTTCGGGATTGTCATCCAGGGCAACCGGATCCGCAACCTGACGCCGAAGGGAACCGGCCAGGCAATCGGCATCACCTCGAGCGGATCGGGCGTGGCGGTGCGCGACAACGCGATCGGGCAGGCTTCCTCGACAACGGGCCGTGGGGTCGCCTGCCTCGACAACACGTCGCATGTGCGCGACAACGTCATCCTGAATTATGTGACGGGTATTTCGGTGGCATGCCACGACGCCGGCGGCAACTCGGTCGACTGACGCGGCGCCTACGCGCTGCACGAGATGATCGGCGGCCTCTACTACCGGCTTCGCTACTAATGCGCGCGCGTTGGGCGATTCGCCGAGTGGTGCTATCCTGGCGGCGGCTCGCAACCGACCGGCAACAAGCAACCAGAGGTCGGCGCCGCCGCTCTGGAGGCAGGTGCCCATGCACATTTTGCGACCCTTGTTCATCGCGATCGCCACGCTCACGGCATTTGGCGGCGTTTCAAGCCCGGCAGCGGCTGCCGAGAGCTACGACGCCTGCGTGGGATTCATCGACGCGCTGCCGGCGACCATTACCACTCAGGGCATCTGGTGTCTGCGGCAGAACCTGGACACCTCCGCTGCCAGCGGAAACATGATCGACATCCAGACCAACAATGTCACGATCGACTGCAACGGCTTCAGGATACGCGGGTCTGGCGGCGGCGCTGCCACAACCGCGGTGGGCATCTATGCCGAGAGCCGGCTGAACCTCGCGATCCGGCACTGCACGATCCGTGGCTTTCTGGTGGGGATCGAGCTGGTCGGGGGAAGCGACTATATTGTCGAGAACAATCTGCTCGACCAGAGCCGATTTATCGGCATCGACGCCGCCGGTGCCGCCAGCGTCGTCCGCCGCAACACCGTCGTCAACACCGGCGGCTCTCCATCAACCGGCCAAGCCTATGCCATCTACGCCGAGGGCGACGTTATCGACAATGTCGTCGACGGGGTCTACGGCGCCGACAGCATCACCAATTTCGGCGCTATCGGGATATACTCGCCGACTGACATTGACATCAACTTCGGGATGGTCATCCAGGGCAACCGGATCCGCAACCTGACGCCGAAGGGAACCGGCCAGGCGATCGGCATCAACTCGAACGGATTGGGGGTGGCGGTGCGCGACAACGCGATCGGGCAGCCTACCTCGACAACGGGCTTCGGGATCGCCTGCTCTGACAACAGGTCGCATCTGCGCGACAACGTCGTCCGGAATTATGCGACGGGTATTCAGATGACGTGCGACAACGCTGGCGGCAACTCGGTCGACTGAGGCGGCGCCTACGCGCTGCACGAGATGATCGGGGGCTCTATTACCGTTCGCTACTAGCGAGCGAATAGGAACAGCGCTTCTTGCCTTATTTGGTGCTATCCTCAGCCGGCCGGTTCCGACGGCAGTTCCGCCCGTTCGGTCGGGCGACGGGCAGCGCGGGCGGCTTGGCGGGAGGCGATCATGCGCACCTTGCGATCTTTGTTGATGTTCGGTTTTGCCATCACCCTGCGGGCCGCCGCGGCCAACGAGGCGCCGGCCGCCGAGAGCTATGACAGCTGCGTCGGCGACATCAACACGGTTCCGACTGTGATCACAACCGGTGGCACCTGGTGTCTCCGGCACAACGTGCTTACCAACGCTACCAACACCCGCGCGGTCGACATCCGAACCAATAACGTGACGATCGACTGCAACGGTTTCAGGCTGGCCGATGCGCAGGCAGGTCCCTCCACAATGAGCATCGGAATCACGGCCAACGGGCCCTATTCGAACATCGCCGTGCGAAATTGCACGATCATCGGTTTCAACTTTGGGATCTTTATTGCGAGTAACCCGGGAGGGGGCCACGTCATCGAGAACAACCTTCTCTCGTTCAACCGCTCTGCTGGAATTAGAGTGGACGGCGCGGCCAGCATTGTCCGCCACAACACCGTGGCCAATACAGGTGGCCAGCCCGGTTCGTCCAATGGGATCGGGATCGTCGTGAATGGCAGCGTCGATGTGATCGACAATGTCGTCGACGGGATTGCCGGAGACGGCAGCGTTGCTTTTACAGCTTACGGCATCACGGCCGGCGATAACCTCTCCACCGGCAGCCTGATTCGCGGCAATCGGGTCCGCGACCTGACGCCAAGCGGGAGCGGGTCATCCGCAATCGGTATTCTCGTTTACAGCAACGGGGCTTGGGTCCGCGACAATCTGATCGGACAACAGACCTCGACAAACGGCATCGGCATTTCCTGCGGCGCCGAAACCAGGGTTCGCGACAACATCGTCAAGAACTACACGCAGGGATTGGCCGGCCAGTGCGACAATGACACTGGCAACGTCACGTACTGACCGCGATTCGGCGATGCGCACTCACCGGCATCTGACGATTTTGGCGCTGGCGCTCGCCGCGCTTTGCATACCGGCTTCTGGTGCCTCAGCGGCCAGCAGCTATGACAGCTGCGTCGGCTTTATCGACATCGTGCCCATCGTCATCTCGACGCCGGGGAAGTGGTGCCTCCGGCAGTACCTCAGAACGAATTTGACGGCTACAAATGCGATCGAGGTGCAAACCAATAATGTGACTATTGATTGCAACGGCTTCATGCTCGACAATCAGGCGGCCGGCCCGGGAACGTACAGCGCTGGCGTATCCGCCCGCGGTGTCTCCAACATTACGGTACGTAACTGCACGATCGAGGGGTTCTACTATGGGACCTTTATCTCGAGCGCGGAGTCGGCGGGCGTTCGCGGACTGTTGGGAAGCGGTCATCTGGTCGAGAACAGCCGGTTCCCGCAGAACCGATACGCGGGCATCCATGCAGACGGTTTCGGCAGCGTCATCCGCGATAACATCGTCACGAATACCGGTGGCGCCCCGGGCTGGGGCGGAGGTGTGGGAATCGTAGCCTGGGCCCCGGTCGATGTGATCGACAACGTTGTCGATGGCGTCTTCGGCGATAACCAAACCGCAGACTGGGAAAACATGGGTATTCTGGCGGGCGGTCTCGAATTGACCGTTGCTGCGGGGTTTCACGTTCGGGGTAATCGGGTGCGGAACCTGGCCCAAAAGGGCACTCGCTGGCCCCAGGTGGGCCTCTCAGTGACGGGATACGGCGTCACCGTGCAAGACAATCTGATCGCGCAACACGACCCGACTTCCGGCTATGCGCTGCTATGTAGGGGGCAAGTCGATATACGGGGCAACATCATCAAGAACTACAGCCAAACATTCTATGATCAAAAATGCGACGATCAGGGCGGAAATATTGCGTACTGACGGGCCAGATTGTCGATCACGAGGTACTGCACGCGCATCGTGAAAAGCGCGCTTTTCCCTGCAACGGGTGAGGACATGTTGATGCGCGCTCACCGGGAATGCCGGTTCGGTGATGGGCGGGTTCGCAACAAATTATCAAGAACTACTCGATGGCGTTCGATGTTGATTGCGCTAATGACGGCGGAAACGTCACATACTGAGGCGGAACCGCTCTTGCGGGTTTGCCGACATCTCGTCATTACGGGGCTGGCGCTCGCCGCGATCGTGACCGCGGCATCCTGCGCGTTCGCGGCGAACAGCTATGACAATTGCACGGGGTTTGTCGACACGCCGGATTTCATACCAAAGCCGGGAACATGGTGCCTGCGCCAAAATCTCGTCACCGGTATCACCTCGGGCGCTGCGATTTGGATCAACGCCGATCACGTCACGATCGATTGCAATGGCTTCGCGCTGGACAATTCGGTGGCAGGCCCCGGAACGGGGGCCGCCGGCGTGCTGTCCTATGGACATTCTGAGATCACGGTGCGGAACTGCACAATCCAAGGGTTCGCCTTTGGATTATCGGTGATTGGCGGCGCCTTGGCGCAAGGTGGCCATGTCATCGAGAACAATTATCTATTACGGAACCGATTTGGTGGCATCAGCGTGGAGGGTTACGGCAGCCTCATCCGCGGCAACATCGTGGTGAATACTGGCGGCGGGACCGGCGCGAATGGTGCATCGGGCATCTCGGCGAGCGGCCGTGTCGATGTGATCGACAATATTGTCGACGGAGTTTTTGGGGATAACAGTCTCGCGGCTTTTCAGACCCTCGGCATTTATTACGCCGATGCCGGCTCCGTTAATGCGGTTATCGGCGCAAAAATCGAGGGCAATCGGGTGAGAAACCTCACCCAGAAGGGGAGCTCTCCGAGCGAGGGGATCGAGGTCGTGGGCCACGGCATATCGGTGCGTGACAATCTGATCGGGCAAAGCAGCGCGATCGTCGGCGATGGGCTGTTATGCTTTGGCGACGTGCGGGTGCGCGACAACATTATCAAGAACTACGGGCAGGGCATGCGCGGCGTCTGCAGTGACGATGGCGGTAACGTCGCGTACTGACGCGAATGCCCGTGGCGGTCAGCGGGAATGTTGGTGGGCTGGGGCGTGCTGCTTCAGCCTGAGCAGGCGGGACACCGCACCCGCGATCCGCGTCCACAGATGAAACCCGTCGGACCCGCTCTCATGCAACGCCCGCCGCTCCTCGGCAACTTCGCGCGCCGCCTTCCCATGCTCATGCACCAGGATCGCAGCGAGTTCATCTACTTCCTGATCGGTCATCCTGTATTGTGAAGCCCCCGCGGGGCTTCCGAGTTCCGGGCCCCGAGCCCGCGATTTGTCGAGTAAAACGAAACGTGCTAGGTCTGTTTCGGCGGCTCGCTTGGGGGGAAACGACCGGGCGGCGGCCCTGGGGACAGCATAAAAGCCGCATGGAACTTTCGGTCGTCATCCCGGTCAAGAACGAGGCCGGCAATATCGCGCCGCTCGTCGGCGAAATCGCTGCCGCGCTCGATAATCTCCTCGATTATGAGATCGTCTATGTCGATGACGGCAGCAGCGATGCGACGGCGGCTGAGATCCGCGATTTGCAGCAGAGGATGCCCCGGCTCCGGCTGATCCGCCATGCCGAGAGCCGCGGTCAGAGCGCCGCGATCCGCAGCGGCATCAAGGCGGCGAGCGGCGCCTGGATCGCGACCCTCGATGGTGACGGCCAGAACGATCCCGCCGACATCCCGGCATTGTGGCAGATCGCGCAAGAGAGCCCGCCGGATCCTCCCGTGCTGATCGCCGGTCAGCGCGTCCGTCGTCAGGACAGCTGGTCGAAGCGCTACGCCTCGCGGCTGGCGAATGCGGTGCGCCGCCGGTTGCTGCACGACGACACGCCCGACACCGGCTGCGGGCTCAAGCTGTTCCGGCGCGCGATGTTTCTCGATCTGCCGTTTTTCGACCATATGCACCGCTTTCTGCCGGCGCTCGTGTTGCGCGAAGGCGGCATCGTGCGCTCGGTCCCGGTCAATCATCGGCCGCGGCAGCGCGGAATATCGAATTACGGCGTCTTCGACCGGCTCGGGGTCGGCATTGTCGATCTGCTCGGCGTGATGTGGCTAGGCCGCCGCGCCGCGCGGCCGCGGCTGATCGAGGAGGTAGCACCGACCGAGGAAACCGCGCTTCCGCCAAAGCGCGCCGCGGCACCGCATTCGGCGGCGCCGCATTCCGTGGAGCGGGTGTCGTGACGCGGATCAGGAACAATGCCGGCCGGCTGATCCTGTTGGCGTTGCTCGGCATCGGCATTCTCGGCGCCTGGCACTGGCGCGGCGTGTTCGACCCGACGTCTTTGACCGCGCTCATCGACAACAGCCCGGCGGCGCCGCTCGTCTTTATCGGGCTGCACATTGTCGCGAGCCTCGTCTTTGTGCCGCGCACGCTATTGGCGCTCGGCGCGGGGCTCGTCTTCGGAATGTGGTGGGGCGCGCTCTGGGCGGCGCTCGGCAGTCTGTTTGGCGCGGTCGCCGGGTTTGTCGTGGCGCGCTATCTCGGCGCCGGCCTCGCCGAGCGGGCGGGCTGGCAGCGGGCGGCGGGATTGTTGCAGCGCGCCGAGGGGGGCGGCTGGCGCATGGTCGCGATCCTGCGGCTCGTGCCGATCATTCCGCACAGCCTGTCAAATTTCGCGCTCGGGCTGACCGGCGTGCGGCTCGGCGCCTATGTGCTGGGCTCGCTCCTCGGACAATTGCCGCTGACGATCGCTTATGCCGATCTCGGCGCCGCGGGCGGCCGCGCGCTACTCGGGGGCGGGGACTGGCCGCAAGCGGTGCTGTGGCCGACCATGATCGGACTCAGCGCGCTGGCACTGTCTCTCGTCTTTCCCCTGGCATTGCGCCGGCTGCGCCCCGCCCAGCCAGTGCAGCAGGCATAGGGCCGCCGGTCGCCCAATCGAGCAATTCGACGCTGTGCACGACCGGCACCGGCGCGTTGCCGGCGAGCTGCGTGATGCAGCCGATATTGCCGGCGGCTATGAGATCGGCGCGGGTCAGCGCGATATTGGCGAGTTTGCGGTCGCGCAACGCCGAGGCGAGTTCCGGCTGTAGCAGATTGTAGGTGCCGGCCGAGCCGCAGCAGAGATGCCCCTCCGGCACATCGACGACCGTGAACCCGGCGGCGGCGAGCAATGCCTTCGGCTCGCGGTCGATCTTCTGGCCGTGCTGCAACGAGCAAGCGGAGTGATATGCGACGCGCAGTTCGGGAATGTTGCGTGAGCTGCGCACACCGAGCTGCGCGACGATTTCGCTGACATCGCGTGCGAGCGCGGCGATCTGCGCGGCCTTCTCGCCATAGGCGGGGTCGGTGCGCAGCAGAAAGCCGTAATCCTTCAGCATCGTGCCGCAGCCCGATGCGTTTGCGACGATCGCGTCGAGCCCGCCGGTTGCGCGCGCTTTCTCCCACGCGTCGATATTGGCCCGCGCGAATGCGAGCGCCGGTCCTTCGTCACCCAGATGATGGGTGAGGGCGCCGCAACAGCCGCTCCCCGGCGCGACGACGACCTCCGCGCCCAGCCGGGTCAGCAGGCGGATCGTCGCTTCGTTGATCCCGGGCATTAGCACCTGCTGCGCGCAGCCCGGCAATAGCGCAACCCGAAGGCGCCGCTCGCCTTCCGCGGCGAAAATCTGCGGCCGGTCAACCGGCGAGGACGCCGGGATTGTGCTCGGCGCCAATTCGACGAGCGGCCGCAGCAGCTTCGGCAATAACGCCGCAAACGGTTTTGCGAGGCGGGCGGCGTGCAGCGCGGCTCGCATCCGCCCGGGCTGCGTCAAGACGCGCCCGAGCGAATGCCGCAGCAGCCGTTCGGCCCAGGGGCGGCGGTAATGCGCCTCGATGTGGCGGCGGCCGTGATCGACGAGGTGCATGTAATGCACGCCCGATGGGCAGGTCGTCATACAGGCGAGACAGGAGAGGCACCGGTCGATGTGCTTGACGGTTTCGGCGCCGATCGGCTCGCTGCCCTCGAGCATATTCTTTATCAGGTAGATGCGGCCGCGCGGGCTGTCGAGCTCGTCGCCGAGCAGGACATAAGTCGGACAGGTTGCAGTGCAGAAGCCGCAATGAACGCAGGCGCGCAGGATCTTTTCCGAGGCGGCGGTATCCGGATCGGCGAGTTGCGCCAGCGTGAACTCGGTCCGCATGCGCTCAGCTTCCTTCGTGCATGCGGCTGGGGTTCAGGATGTGCTTCGGGTCGAACGCGTCCTTGACCCGCCGCGACAGGGCGGCGAGGGGTGCCGGCTGCGGCTCGAAGACCGGCACGGCGCGGCGCAGGGCCGGCGAGGCTTTGATCAAGGTCGCGTGGCCGCTGCCCTGCCCATCATTGCCGCGGATCGCTCTGCGGATCGCCTCAGCGCTGGCGTCCTCCCGTTCCACGACGGCGAGCCACAGGAGGCCGCCGCCCCAATCGAGAAACCAGATCGCATCGAGCGATCGCGCCAGGGCTTCGCCGAGCGCCGCGCCGCGCGCCGGCGCGACCGAGACGCGCCACACCGCGCGCTCCCCCAATGCCGAGAGCGGCGCGACTTCGCTGATCCCGCGCCAGAAGGCGACCGACCCGGAAGCGTCAATCGTCGAAGTCTCGCCGCTTTCCTTATGCTCGCGGAGCAGGGCGTCGCGGCGGAACGCGACCGAGGGTTGCGGTCCCTCGACCCGCAATGCCACGGTGCCCGGCGGGATGGCGAGCGCGAGAGGCATTGTCGTGCCCGGCGGCAGGTACGCCGCGCCCGAGACTTCGTGCGGCGAGCCGAGCGCCGCTGCCATGAGACGCCCGGCTGGCTCCGGAGCGATGCCGGCGACCAACACGGTTTCGACAATTTCGGGCTGTGGCAATACCTTGACGGTCACCTCTTCAAGCGCCGCGAGAGTTCCGTAGGAGCCGGCCATCAGCTTTGGCAGATCGTAGCCGGTGACATTTTTGACGACCTTGCCGCCGGCCTTGAAGATTTCGCCTCGGCCGCTGACGGCGTGGAAACCGAGAAAATGGTCGCGCGCCGCGCCCGCTTTGACCCGCCGCGGCCCGGACAGGTTGCAGGCGAGAATGCCGCCGAGGGTCGGCGCCACGTCCTCTACACTGAGCAGCCCGCCCCAGCCCGGCGGCTCGAAGGCGAGCATCTGGTTGTGCGCGGCGAGCGCGCGCTCGATCTCGGCGAGCGGTGTCGCGGCGCCCGCGGTCAGCACCAATTCGCGCGGCGCGTAATCGCGAATGCCCGAGAGGCGCGACAGGTCCAGCGTGTGCGCCGCCTGAACGGGGCGGCCGAGCGCGCGCTTCGAGCCGCCGCCGACGATCTCGACCGGTTCCTCGGCGGCGAGTGCCTCGGACACGGCCTCGCGCAGCTCGTCGATGTCTGCCGGGGTGAAACGCGCCATAAACTCAAGTTGTCATTGCGAGCGCAGCGAAGCAATCGGACCTGTCATTCCGGGATCGCCAAAGGCGAGGCCCGGAATCCATGAACACGGTCCTCTGGAATATGGATTCCGGGCTCGCGGCGCTGCCGCGCCCCCGGAATGACCGGCCTGAGTAAGGGCTAGAAGCGCGGCAGGTCGGGGTGGGGCAGCCGGCCGCGATGGACATGCAGCCGGCCCAATTCGGCGCAGCGATGGAGTTGCGGGAATACCTTGCCCGGGTTCAAGAGCCCGTCCTGGTCGAACGCGCATTTGAGGCGCTGCTGCTGCGCGAGATCGCTTTCGTCGAACATCGTGCCCATCAGATCGCGCTTTTCGACCCCGACCCCGTGCTCGCCGGTCAGGACACCGCCGACCTTCACGCAGAGCCTCAAGATATCTGCGCCAAACGCTTCTGCCCGCTCGATTTCTCCGGGTTGGTTCGCGTCATAGAGGATCAGCGGATGCAAATTGCCGTCGCCGGCATGAAAGACATTGGCGACGGCGAGGCCGTGCTCCTCCGACAATTCGCTGATGCGGGTCAAGACCTCGGCGAGACGGGCGCGCGGGATCGTGCCGTCCATGCAGTAGTAATCGGGCGAGATGCGTCCGACCGCCGGGAACGCCGCCTTGCGCCCGGCCCAGAAGGCGAGCCGCTCAGCCTCGCTTTGGCTGATCCGCACCGAGGCCGCGCGGTTGTCGCGCGCGATGGCCTCGACGCGTGCGATCAGGTGATCGACCTCGGCTTCCGGTCCGTCGAGCTCGACGATTAGCAGTGCTTCGACATCGCGCGGATAGCCGGCCTGCACGAAATCCTCGGCGGCGTGGATCGCCGGCCGATCCATCATCTCCATGCCGCCCGGGATGATGCCAGCGCCGATGATCGCGGCGACGCAATTCCCGCCATCCTCGACACTGCCGAAGCCAATCAGGAGCGCCCGCGCCGTCGGCGGCCTTTTCAGAATGCGAACGGTGACCTCGGTGACGACCCCAAGCAGCCCCTCGGAGCCGGTCAGGACGCCCATCAAATCGTAGCCCTCAGAATCGAGATGCTTGCCGCCGAGGCGGACGATCTCGCCATCGATCAAGACCATTTCGAGGCCGAGCAGATTGTTGGTCGTCAGCCCGTATTTGAGGCAGTGCACGCCGCCCGAATTCTCCGCGACATTGCCGCCGATCGAGCAGGCGATCTGGCTCGACGGATCCGGCGCGTAGTAGAAGCCGGCGCCCTCGACGGCATGGGTGATGCCGAGATTGGTGACTCCGGGCTGCGCGACGACGCAGCGGTTGTCGAAATCGATGTCGAGGATGCGGTTGAACTTGGCCATGCCAAGGAGGACGCCGTCGGCGAGCGGCAGCGCGCCGCCCGACAATGACGTGCCGGCGCCGCGCGGCACGACCTTGATCCCCTCTGCCTTGCAATAGCGCAGCACCGCCGCGACCTCGGCGACCGTCGACGGCAGGACGACAATAAGCGGCGGCTGGTGGTAGGCGGTCAGACCGTCCGATTCATAGGCGCGGCGCTCGGGCTCGGAGAGGATGACGCCCTCGCCGGGAACGATGCGGCGCAATGCGGCGGCGATCTCGTCGCGCCGGGCGATGACAGCCTGATCGGGGGTTGGCATTTCCATGGCCGCGGGTCCCTGGTTCCGGGGGCGACCGCTGCGGTTGGTCCGGAGACCTCAGCCCTGGCG
>JBKOVT010000248.1:0-4889 GCA_046724035.1 Pseudomonadota bacterium
CAGAACGAGGACGGCACCTATAGCTGGAAGTTCGACAATTACGTGCGCGCCGACTCGCCCTACGGCATGACCAAGAACGAGATCGAGGAATTGTGGGGCCGCATCAGCTGCCCGACGCTGATGGTCTACGGCAAGGAAAGCTGGGCCTGGAAGTCAAATCCCGAGGAGGACGGACGGCTCGCGCATTTCCGGAATGCCAAGATCGCCGCCATCGATGGCGCCGGCCATTGGGTGCATCACGATAAGCTGCAGGTTTTCCTGAAGCTGCTGCGCGACTTCCTGTAACCGCGCGCCATGCTGTTTGATCGAGGCCATTTCCGCCCGCGGCGCCGCCAGGTCCGCCACCGTAATCCATGGCGCCGCATCCTGACCGTGCTCGGGCCGGGGCTGATCACCGGCGCTTCCGACGATGACCCGAGCGGCATCGCTACCTACTCGCAGGCTGGCGCCCAGTTCGGTTATTCGACGTGCTGGGTCATGCTGTTCACCTGGCCGTTGATGGCGGCCATCCAGGAGATCAGCGCCCGGATCGGCCGCGTGACGGGGAAGGGCATCGCCGCCAATCTGCGCGAGCACTATTCGGTCTGGTTGCTGCGCCCGATCGTGGTGCTGCTGCTCGCCGCGAATTTCATTAATCTCGGCGCCGATCTCGGCGCGATGGGCGATGGGCTGCGCTTGCTGATTGGCGGGCCGCGCGGGCTCTACGTCGTGCTGCTCGCCGCGGCTTGCACGATTCTGGAGATTTTTTCGAGCTACGAGCGGTATGTCAAAGTCTTGAAGTGGTTGACCCTGTCGCTGTTCGCCTATGTCGCGGTCGCGTTGATCGTGCATGTGCCCTGGGGCGAGGTCGGCTACAACACGATCGTTCCGCACATCCTCTGGCAAACCGACTACGTCGTCGTCATCGTCGCGGTGTTGGGAACCACGATCAGCCCGTATCTCTTTTTCTGGCAGGCCTCGGAAGAGGCCGAGGAAGAGCGCATCGACCCAGCGGCGCATCCGCTGATCGAGCGCCCGGGAGAGGCGCGGGGCGAAATTCGCCGCATCGAGATAGATACCTATGTCGGCATGGGCCTATCGAACCTCGTCGCGTTCTTTATCATCGTGACGACCGCCGCGACATTGCATGCGCACGGCATGACCGATGTCCAGACCTCGGAACAAGCGGCGGAGGCGCTGCGCCCGATCGCCGGCGAGTTCGCATTCCTCGTTTTCGCGCTGGGCATTCTCGGCACCGGCTTGCTGGCCGTGCCGGTGCTCGCCGGATCTTCGGCCTACGCGCTCGCCGAAGCCATGCAATGGCGGGCGGGGCTCAGCCGCCCGCCGCAGGACGCGAGGCGCTTCTACGCCACGATCGTCGCCGGGACAGTGATCGGCATAGGCATCAACTTCATCGATATCGACCCGATCAAGGCGTTGTTCTGGACCGCCGTCATCAACGGCGTCGTCGCGGTGCCGCTGATGGTCATCATGATGATCATGACGATGCAGCCCAGGGTCATGGGCCCTTTCACGCTGCCACGGCCTCTCTGGGCTATCGGATGGCTATCGACCGCCGCGATGGCCTTCGCCGTCGCGATCATGTTCGCGACCTGGGGCAGCTGACGAAACCCTCTAGCCCCGTGGCCGGGCTTGTCCCTGCCACCCACGTCTTGCAGCGGTCACGGCACGCCGAAAGCAAGGTCGTGGGTACCCGGCACGAGGCCGGGCACGGGGCGGTCGACCAGCTTTAAGCGCGCTTGCGACGTTTCGGCGCCTCGGCTGCGCGCTGCGTCTTGCCCTGCGCTGCCCGGCCGCGCCCGCCTTCAACCGGCAGCAAGAGACTACGCTGGCCGCTCTGCGCCGCGGTCTTCTTGCCGCGCGCCGCGGATTTCGCCCTCGCCGATGCCGGCTCGCGTTCGGTGCGGCTCGCGGTGCGCCGCGGCGCCTCGCCGCCGGATTTCTCCTCCTGGGCGAGGCTGCGCTTCAACGCGTCCATCAGATTGATGACCTGCGCCTGCTTTCGTTCGGGCGCCTTCTCGGGCAGCTTGCCTTCGAGCTTCTTCTCGATCAGCTCGCGCACCGCGGTCTGGTAATGGTCGGTGAACTTGCCGGGCTCGAAATTCCGCGTTTTGCGCTTGATGATCTGCTGCATCATCGCGAGCTCGTCCTCATCGACGGCATCGGCGGCAATCGTGTTGAAGAACTCGTCCGGCTTGCGGATCTCGTCCTCATAGCGCAGCGAGTTGGCGAGGAGCCCGGTCTTCAGGGGCTGGATTGCGACGACCCGCTCATGGCCGCCGACGACAACCTGGCCGATCGCGATTTTGCCGCTCTCCCGCAAGGCCTCGCGGATGACACGGTAGCCTTCCTCGGCGACGCTGCCGTCCGGCACCAGGTAATAGGGCGCGTCGAAATAGATCGGGTCGACGTCGTCGACAAACTCGGTGATATCGATCGTATCGGTCGTCTCGAGCCGCAGCCGCTTCAGATCGTCGGGCTCGACCGTGACGTAATGGCCCTTCTCGTATTCATAGCCCTTGACGATCTCGTCGCGCTCGACGGGGCCGGTCCCCGGCACCACGAGCTGCTGCCGGACCCGCTCGCCGGTCGGCTCGTGAATCATGTGAAAGCGGATGCGCTCGCGCTCGGTCGCGGCGGTATAGAGGCGGACGGCGATGGTCACGAGCGAGAGCTTCAGAAACCCCGTCCAGTACGGTCGGGCGGCGGCTGCCATCGGGAAAACTCCTATAATCTCCTTTTACGCCAACGGGATCGCGGCTCAGCCTGTTCCGGTCACAGAACCGGCCCCGGACCCCGGGTGTTGGACAGAAGATGGCATTGCCGCTCGATTCCGACAACCCACCGATGGAAGCGCGACCGGTTCCTGATCTACCGGAAGGCGAACATTGGCGGTATGAACCCAAATGGGACGGCTTCCGCTGCCTCGCTTTCCGGGACGGCGAAAACGTCGAATTGCGCTCGAAATCGGGCCAGACCCTCGGCCGCTATTTCCCGGATGTCATGGCTGCGGTCGCGGCGCTCCGAACCCGCCAATTCGTGCTCGACGGCGAGATCATCATCCCGATCGAGCGCCGGTTGTCCTTCGAGGCCTTGCAACTGCGGCTGCATCCCGCGGAAAGCCGGGTCCGGAAGCTCGCGGCCGAGCACCCGGCGGTCTATGTCTTGTTTGATCTCTTGGTCGGGCCGAACGGCAAGAGGTTGACCGATCTGCCGTTTACCGCGCGTCGGAAGGCCCTCGAAGCCTTCTTTGCGAAAGAGGAGGGCGGCCCGGCGATCCGCCTGTCCCCAAGTACCGCAGACCGGAAGGCCGCGTTCGGTTGGCTCGACCGGCTCGGCGGCGACATCGACGGCATCATCGCCAAGCGCGCCGATCTGCCCTATCTCGGCGGCAGTCGCGACGGCATGCAGAAATACAAGCTGACGCGCACCGCCGATTGCGTCGTCGGCGGGTTCCGCTACAACGCCAAGAGCCCGCTCGTCGGCTCCCTGCTCCTCGGCCTCTACGACGATGCCGGCCTCTTGAACCATGTCGGTTTCACCGCAACCCTGCCGGCGCGCGACAAGCCCGACCTGACCCGCCGCCTCGAAAAGCTCGTAACACCGCCCGGATTCACCGGCCGCGCCCCCGGTGGCCCGAGCCGCTGGAGCACTGAGCGCTCCGGGGAGTGGCAGCCGCTGCGCCCCGAGCTCGCCGTCGAAGTGCGCTACGACCATGTCAGCGAAGGCCGCTTCCGCCACGGCACGGCATTATTGCGCTGGCGCCCGGACAAGGCGCCGCGGCAATGCACCTTCGACCAGCTTCCCGAACCGCGCGGCGGCGCCCTCGATCTCCTCGAAGGCCTGGCCCGGCCTAAACCGTCACCCGCACTGAAACGCCGCGCCGGCTAAGTCGATACCGTTTCGTCGATAGCGCTGCTCTCCGGGTCTATGTGACTCGCGGCGCCTCGAACAGAGCCTCTTGGTTGCGCGTCGCGATGCGTCCCAGCCGGCGTTGGATCAGGGTCAAGACCGCGAAGCCGACCTGCAGCGGAACACCGAAGAATGCAATGCCAACTGCGAAGAGCACCAGCTTGTCTCCTAAGGCGGGCAGGTATTCGGCCTGGTGCAGGATGACCGCGATCCCTTCCGTCACACCGATCGCGGCGCCGGCGCTCGACGACATGACCAGCACAAAAAAGGCGCGGGCAATGTTCGGCAAGAAGAGGAGCCCGGCGAGCGGTGAGCCCCGACGCAGCTGCTGAAGCGCTTCGACGCCGCTATCGGCGATGTAGGCAGCAGCGTAGGGCGCCAGCGATAAGGCGACTGTCATGACACCGGACAGAGCGAATGGGCCCCCGGACGCACC
The DNA here is from genome assembly GCA_046724035.1 of Pseudomonadota bacterium. Taxonomy (GTDB): domain Bacteria; phylum Pseudomonadota; class Alphaproteobacteria; order ATCC43930; family CGMCC-115725; genus DATARH01. The sequence continues at coordinate 4,349 of JBKOVT010000248.1, forward strand.
CGCTTCTCGTGACATCGTGTTGAGCAAAAAGAACATGACGACAAAGGTCGGCGCGGCGCGCATCAGCGCCACCAACGCGGCCGCGGCGGCGCCGGGAAGACCGCCGTAAACGCGCGCCCCGGCGAGAAGGACGCCGAGCAAAAGCCCCAACGCGATCGCGATCGCGGCGATCTCGAAATTGACCACCATGCCGGCGAGAAACAGCGGCAGAAAATCCCACAGAGCAGGCATTGAGAGCGGGTTCATAGCGCGGCGTGACTGCGCTCGAGAAACGAGCGGAACCTGCCGCACAGCCACACGACGATCATCACCACGGCTGTGTAGAAGATCAGCAGCAGGGCATAGGTCGAAGCCCGCCCGCTGGAGAATGCGGTGATATCGGTAAGTGCGCTCAGAAGCTCGGGCGCGCCGATGAAGCTCGCGATGGGCGTGCCTTTCGCCGCATTGATCAGAAACGCCACGATCTGCGTCGCCGAGCGCGCCAAGGCGCGAGAAAAGAGATCCAGCCCGCCCACCTGCAATGCGGCTCGTTCGGCGCGGA
>JBKOVT010000057.1:0-7826 GCA_046724035.1 Pseudomonadota bacterium
TCAATCGGCGCCGGCCCATCCAATCGGCCGGCGGCGAGCGCCGCGTCAGACGCGGCGGCGTTTCGGCGGCCGGCAGCCGTTATGCGGGATCGGCGTCACATCGCGGATCGAGGTGATCGCAAACCCGACGGCCTGCAAGGCTCGCAAAGCCGACTCTCGGCCCGAACCCGGGCCCTTCACCTCGATGTCGAGGGTGCGCATGCCATGTTCCATGGCCTTGCGCCCGGCATCCTCGGCAGCGACCTGCGCCGCGTACGGTGTCGATTTGCGCGAGCCCTTAAATCCCTGGCTACCCGATGACGACCACGCGATCGTATTGCCCTGCGCGTCGGTGATCGTGATCATCGTGTTGTTGAAGGTCGCCGCGACATGTGCGGTGCCCGAGGTGATGTTCTTGCGCTCGCGTCGCCGCAGACGCGGTGCTGCCGCCGTTTTCGCCATTTAGCTCTTCCGCCGTTACGCCTGTGGTGCGCCCGGAGCGCGCCTATTTCTTCTTGCCCGCGATCGGACGCGCCGGTCCCTTGCGGGTGCGCGCGTTGGTGTGCGTCCTTTGGCCGCGGACCGGCAAGCTCTTGCGATGACGCAGACCGCGATAAGAGCCGAGATCCATCAGCCGCTTGATGTTCATCGCGACGTTACGGCGCAGATCGCCTTCGACCATGTATTCGCGGTCGATCAGCTCGCGCACCCGCAGCACCTCGTCATCGGTCATCTCATGGACCCGCCGATCCGGCGGGATGCCCACCTTTTCGCAGATTTCCTGAGCCTTGGTTCGGCCGATGCCGTGGATATAGGTCAGCCCGATCGGCACCCGCTTCTGATTGGGGATGTTGACGCCAGCAATTCGCGCCACTTGCGCAACTCCTTCAATTCTCGGAGAAAGGGGCGGGCACGCCTCCAGTCAAGCCGTTGATTATACGGATCGTTACCGGCGCGTCAACGCTGCCCCCGGCCAGTATTGGCGGGGCGCGCCGAGCCCGGCTCGCGATTCGCGATCACCGCCTCGATTTCCCGGGTCACCTCGTCGATCTCGGCCATGCCGTCGACCGACCGCAGAATTCCCCGGTCCCGGTAATAAGGTAGTATCGGCGCAGTCTGATTGCGATAGGCGGCGAGCCGCGTCGCGATCGCCTCGGGACGGTCATCGGCCCGGTAGACGAAATCGGTCGCGCCGCAGAGGTCGCAGCTTCCCTCCGCCTTGGGCCGATTGTAGCGCTCGTGATAGCTGGCGCCGCATTTGGCGCAGGTGAAGCGCCCGGAAATGCGATCGATCAGGACGGGCTCGTCGACCTCCATCAGGATCACATGGTCGAGCTTTTGGCCGCGCTCGGCGAGCATCCGATCGAGCGCCTCGGCCTGCGGCACGGTGCGCGGGAAGCCGTCGAGGATAAAGCCGCGGGCGGCATCGGGCTGGGCGATGCGCTCGGCGATCATCTCGATGATGATGTCGTCGGGAACGAGCTTTCCCGCTTCCATGATGGCCTTGACCCGCTCGCCGAGCGGGCTTCCGGAGGCGACGGCCCGGCGCAGCATGTCGCCGGTCGCGAGCTGCACGAGCCCGTGCTTCTCCTCGAGGCGCTTTGCCTGCGTGCCCTTGCCTGCACCGGGAGGCCCGAGCAGGATCAGGTTCATCAGCGCCGCCCCCTGAGCCTCGCCTTCTTGATCAGCCCTTCATATTGATGGGCCAGAAGGTGCGAGTGGATCTGCGCCACGGTGTCCATCGTCACGCTGACGACGATCAGGAGGCTCGTGCCGCCGAAATAGAACGGCACCGAATATTGCGAGATCAGGATCTCGGGCAGGATGCACACCGCCGAGAGATAGACGGCGCCGATCACAGTGATGCGGGTCAGGACGTAGTCGAGATAGTCGGCCGTGTTCTTGCCCGGCCGGATGCCGGGGATAAAACCGCCATATTTGCGCAGATTGTCGGCGGTCTCGGTCGGATTGAAGACGATCGCGGTGTAGAAAAAACAGAAGAACACGATGAGCCCGACGTAGAGCAGCATGTAGAGCGGCGTGCCATGCGCCAGATAGCGGGTGATGTCGCCGATGATGCCCATCGACGGACCGCCGCCCGCCTCCTCGAAACTCGCGACCGTCGCCGGCAGCAATAGCAGCGACGAAGCGAAAATCGGCGGGATCACGCCCGATGTGTTGATCTTCAGCGGCAAATGCGAGGACTCGCCGCCAAACATGCGGTTGCCCTGCTGGCGTTTTGGGTATTGCACGAGGATACGGCGCTGCGCCCGCTCCATGAAGACGATGACGGCAACGACAGCGACCGACATAAAAAGGAAGACGCCGATAAAGACCGTCGAGATCGCGCCGGTGCGGCCGAGCTCGAGGGTGGCGGCCAAGGCATGCGGCAGATTGGCGACAATGCCGGCCATGATGATCAGCGAAATGCCGTTCCCGACGCCGCGGGCCGTGATTTGCTCGCCGAGCCACATCAGAAAGACGGTGCCGCCGGTCAGCGTGATCATCGTCACGATGCGGAAGAAATAGCCCGGGTCGATGACCGCCGACGCGCCGCCGGCGTGCATGCCTTCGAGCCCGACCGCGATCCCCCAGGACTGGACGGCGGCCAAGCCGACCGTGCCGTATCGAGTGTACTGGTTGAGCTTTTTGCGGCCGCTCTCGCCCTCTTTCTTCAACGCCTCCAAGCTCGGCGAGACCGCGGTCAACAGCTGAATGATAATCGAGGCCGAAATGTACGGCATGATGTTGAGGGCGAAGATCGTCATGCGCCCGAGCGCGCCGCCCGAGAACATGTCGAACATGCCGAGGATGCCGCCGGCCTTTGACGAGAAGATCTCGTGCAGGATGGCCGGGTCGATGCCGGGGATCGGGATGTAGGTGCCGAGCCGGTAGACGACGAGCGCCGCGAGCGTGAACCAGATCCGGCTCTTGAGCTCGGTCGCCTTAGAGAACGCCGAGAGATTGATGCTGGCAGCGAGCTGCTCGGCGGCTGACGCCATGTGCCCTTCCTAACCCAAAACGGCCTCTTGCGAGACCCTCGCGGCCTGAATTGGCCGCGACCTACTCGTCCTCGGCCGATTTCCGCTTTGGCCGGCGCTTCCGCTTGTCCGGCGCGGCCTCCGGCTCGGCTTCGGGACGGCCGAGCACGACGACTTTGCCGCCGGCTGCTTCGACCGCCTTGACGGCCGCCTCGGAAGCGCCCGCCACCTCGATCGTGATCGGCGCGCTGAGGGTGCCCTTCGCCAAGAGCCGGATACCATCGCCCGGACGGCGCAAGATGCCGGCCGTCACCAGCTTCGCGGCGTCAAGGCCACCCTCGGCGGCGAGCTTGCCGGCGTCGATCGCCTGCTGCAGCCGGCCGAGATTGATGACCTTGAAGTCCTTCTGGAAGATCTTGTTGTTGAAGCCGCGCTTCGGCAGCCGCCGGTGCAGCGGGGTCTGCCCGCCCTCAAAACCGTTCAGCGCGACGCCGGTGCGCGCGGTCTGGCCCTTGCCGCCGCGCCCGGAGGTCTTGCCCTTGCCCGAGCCGATGCCGCGCCCGACCCGCTTGGCGCGGTAATGCGCGCCGGCATTATCTCTGATCTCGTTGAGCTTCATCGCCTCACACCCCGGCCCGCCATTCCTCCGCTCCGCCGCAGCGGGGCCAGGCAAGCTGTTAGATAGTGTCTCTACTCGTCGCTTTCGATGCGGACGAGGTGGCTGACCTTCGCGATCATGCCGCGCACCGCCGGAGTGTCCTCCAGCGTGCGCCGGCGGTGGCGCTTGTTCAGCCCCAGCCCTTTCAATGTCGCCTCCTGGTCGGAGCGGCGGCCGATCGGGCTGCCGGTCTGCACGACCGTGACGGTCTTTTGCCCGCTAGACGCAGCCATCACGCCGGCTCCCGCGCCTCGGTCTGCGGCCGGCCAAGGATCTCGGCGACTTTCTTGCCGCGGCGCGCCGCGACCGCGCGGGGGCTTGTCAGCCGGCCGAGCGCGGCGAACGTTGCCTTGATCATGTTGTGCGGGTTCGAGCTGCCGACCGATTTGGCGACGACATCCTGCACGCCGAGCGCCTCGAAGATCGCCCGCATCGGGCCGCCGGCGATAATTCCGGTGCCGGGCTTAGCGGCGCGCACGATGACCTTGCCGGCGCCATAGGAATTGGCGATGTCGTGATGCAAGGTGCGGCCTTCGCGCAGAGGCACCCGGATCATGCTGCGCCGCGCCTGCTCGGTCGCCTTGCGGATCGCCTCCGGCACTTCCCGCGCCTTGCCGGCGCCATAGCCGACCCGCCCCTTTTTGTCGCCGACGATGACGAGCGCGGCAAAGCCAAAGCGGCGGCCGCCCTTTACGACCTTGGCGACGCGATTGATGTTGACCAGCTTTTCGGCGAACTCCGAATCTTCGCGATCGCGCTGCTGGCCGTCACCGTCGCGGCGGCGGCGATCACCCTGGGTGCGTGCCATCCGGTACCCTCTCTAAAACTGCAGGCCGCCCTCGCGGGCGGCGTCGGCCAGCGCCTTGATCCGGCCGTGGAACAGATAGGCGCCGCGGTCGAAGACGACGCGATCGACACCCGCCGCCTTGGCCCGCTCAGCGAGGAGCTTTCCGACGGCGCTCGCTGCGGCGGTATCGGAGCTGGTCTTCAGGTTCGGCTTGACCGCGGCATCGAGCGTCGAGGCCGCCGCCAAGGTGCGGCCGGCCTGATCGTCGATGATTTGGGCATAGATGTGCCGCGACGAGCGGAACACCGACAGGCGCGCGCGGCCCTTCGCCGCCAGCCGCACCCGGAACCGGACCCGCTCGCGGCGCCGCCGAAACAGCGCTTCTGGTTTGTTCGACATGCGTCCAGTTCTCCGGGCTTACTTCTTCTTGCCTTCCTTGCGGCGGACCGTTTCGTCGGCGTATTTGATCCCCTTGCCCTTATAGGGCTCGGGCGGCCGGAAACCGCGGATCTCGGCGGCGACCTGACCGACGCGCTGCTTGTCGGCGCCGGTGACGGCGATCGCCGTCGGGCGCTCGCAGGCGATCCGCACATCGGGCGGGATCGGATAATTGATGTCGTGGCTGTAGCCGAGCTGCAGGGTCAAGTTCTTGCCCTGGACCGCGGCCCGATAACCGACGCCGTTGATCTCGAGATTGCGCGTGAAGCCGTTCGCGACGCCCGTCACCATGTTGTTGACGAGAGCGCGCGTCGTGCCCCACAGCGCCCGGGCCCGCTTTGTCTCGCTGCCCGGGGTGATCGTCACGGCGCCATTCTCGACCTTGGCCGCAACCTCGCCGCTGACCGTCGTCGTCAGCGCGCCGAGACGGCCCTTGACGGTCAGCGTCTGACCGGAGAGCTGGACCTCGACCCCTTGCGGGATCGCGACGGGATGTTTGCCGATACGCGACATGATTACCTCGAACTCCGGCGCCTCAGAACACGCGGCACAGCACCTCGCCGCCGACATTGGCAGCGCGGGCTTCGTTGTCGGACAGGACGCCCCGCGGAGTCGACAGGATCGAGATGCCGAGCCCGCTATAGACCCGCGGCAGGTCCACGAGCTTCGAATAAATGCGGCGGCCCGGTTTAGAGACGCGCGAAATCTCGCGAATGACCGGCTCGCCATCGACGTATTTCAATTCGATCTTGAGCTCGGCGATGCCGGGGCGGACCTGCTCGCGCGTAAAGCCGCGGATGTATCCTTCCCGCTTCAGGACATCCAAAACGTTGGCGCGCATCTTCGAGGCCGGCGCGGCGACGACCGCCTGCCGAGCACGCTGTCCGTTGCGGATGCGGGTCAGCATGTCGCCGAGCGGATCGCTCATTGTCATGGCTCGCCTCCTCTCACCAGCTCGACTTCAGCATGCCCGGGATCTGGCCCGACGACGCCAATTCCCGCACCGCGATGCGCGACAATTTGAACTTGCGGTAAACGCCGCGCGGGCGGCCGGTCAGTGAGCAGCGGTTGCGAATGCGAGTCTGCGAGCTGTTGCGCGGCAACTCGGTCAGCTTCAGCTGCGCCTCGAAACGCTCCTCCGGCGCCGCGTTGCGGTCGCGCGCGATCGCCTTCAGCCGCTCGCGGCGCGGGTTATAGCGCTTGGCGAGCTGGGCGCGCCGGTTGTTCTTTTCGATCGAACTCTTCTTAGCCATCGGGATCGGGTCTCCGCAGGCGGTCAATTCTGGAAAGGCATTTCGAAGCCGCGCAGCAGCGCTTTGGCTTCGGCGTCGGTCTTGGCGGTCGTGACGATGACAATGTCCATGCCGCGCACCGCATCGACCTTGTCGTAATCGATCTCGGGGAAGACGAGCTGCTCGCGCAGCCCGAGCGCATAATTGCCGCGCCCGTCGAAACTGCGCCCCGACACGCCGCGGAAATCGCGGACCCGCGGCAGGGCGACGTTGATCAGCCGGTCGAGAAACTCGTACATGCGCTGGCGACGCAACGTCACCTTGACGCCGATCGGCATGTTCTTGCGCAATTTGAACGTCGCGATCGACTGCTTGGCGCGGATCACGACCGGGTGCTGGCCGGTGATCGCGGTCAGGTCGTTGACGGCGGCGTCGATTTTCTTCGCGTCCTGCACCGCTTCGCCGACACCGATATTGACGACGATCTTGTCGAGGCGCGGCACCTGCAGCGCGTTCTTGTAGCCGAACTCCTGCATCAGAGCCGGCTTTACCTCGCTGTCGTAGCGCTCCTGAAGACGGGTCATTGCCGGGGCCTCACTTGTCGATGACCTCGCCCGAGCGGCGGGCGACGCGGACCTTGCGGCCGCCATCGAGGAATTTGTAGCCGACCCGGGTCGGCTTGTTGGTCTGCGGATCGATATGAGCGAGGTTCGAGATGTGGATCGTCAGCTCTTTCTCGACGATGCCGCCGGGATCGCCCATGCTCGGCTTAGAATGCCGGCGCGCGATGTGGACGCCCTGCACGACGGCGCGCTCCTCGGTCGGGAAGACGCGCAGCACCTTGCCCTGCTTGCCCTTGTCGCGGCCGCTGATGACGACGACGTTGTCATCCTTTTTGATCTTCAGCTTCGCCATCGTCACAGCACCTCGGGCGCGAGCGAGACGATTTTCATAAAGCGGCGCGCCCTGAGCTCGCGAGTGACCGGTCCGAAGATGCGAGTGCCGATCGGCTCGCCCTGGCGGCTGATCAGCACGGCGGCATTGCGGTCGAAGCGGATCGCGCTGCCGTCGTCGCGACGGATTTCCTTGGCGGTGCGCACGATGACGGCGCGGTGCACGTCGCCCTTTTTGACGCGGCCGCGTGGGATCGCCTCCTTGACGGAGACGATGATGACATCGCCGACCGTTGCGGTCTTGCGCTTCGAGCCGCCGAGCACCTTGATGCACTGAACCCGCCGCGCGCCGGAATTGTCGGCGACGTCGAGGTTGGTCTGCATCTGGATCATGCCGCGCCTCCCGCCTCTTCACCGGCCGCGCTCCGCGAGGCACGGCGGCGGCGCGGCGGCGTCTCAGGCGCTGCCTCGGCGGCAGCGCGACGGTTGCCGCGCCCCGGCGCCGCATCGGCTGGCCCCTCGATGACGATCCAAGATTTGCGTTTTGAGATCGGGCGGGTTTCCTCGATCTTGACCGCGTCGCCGGCGCGGTAGCGGTTTTCCTCGTCGTGCGCCGCGAATTTCTTCGAGCGCGAGATGAACTTCTTGTAGACGGGATGCATGAAGCGCCGCTCGACGCGCACGATCACCGTCTTGTCGCAGGCATCGCTCGTGACGACACCCTGGAGAACGCGTTTCGGCATATCAGCTCCGAGCCTTGGCTTGCGAGGCCGCCGGGCGGCGCCGCTCGCCGAGAATGGTCTTGATGCGGGCGATGTCGCGCCGCACCTGGCGCACCCGCGCGGTGTTTTCGAGTTG
>JBKOVT010000066.1:0-17810 GCA_046724035.1 Pseudomonadota bacterium
TTTTCCGCCGAGTTCTGAGCCGCCGGCAAGCGCGCCGGCAGCTTTTGATCAGCATCAGACGAGCCGCTGCACGCCGAGGACCAGGATCCCGATCGCCGAGATGACGATCGACACATCGATCAGCGACATGCCCTGCCAGACGGTCCGCGAGGCGGCCATCAAATCGTCGCGCGCGGTCTTGATTTCGGACGGTGTGCCGCGCGCCACGCCGAGCAGCAACAGCAGCACGAGCGAGGCCACGACGGGGCAGATTACGGTCCACCACGGGCCCATCGCCACCGCCACCGCGATCAAGACCGCGTTGAAGGTGAGCAGGCCGCCGGCCTTACCAAGCTCGCGTCCCATGATGCGGTCGAGATAGGACCAGGCCTTCTCGTAATCGGTTGTTCCGTCGGCGGCCTTGTAGCGGTCGACAACGGCGTTCTGATAGGTGTTAAGCGTTGCCATTGGCATCGGGAAGCCCCCTGTATCCAATTCACTGCCGCCCAGAAACAGAGCTTGCGGTTAGTAAAGCGTTAAAACGGCCGTTTAATTGGCGGGCTTGTAGCAAACGCGCACAGCACGAGGCGGATTCGCCACCGGGCGATTATCATCGTGCGTATCGTCGCGCATTCACGGAAGGAAGATTCGAAATGCTAGGACTGACGCTCGAGCAAGCCTCGATCATCATCGACAAGGCGCTCGAAAAAGGGCGAGAGCTTAAGTTGCAGCCGCTGACCGTCGTTGTGCTCGACGCCGGCGGTCAGATGAAGGCGATGAAGCGCGACGATCGCTCGAGTCTGCTGCGGCCGGAGATCGCCGGCGGCAAGGCGTGGGGCGTTCTCGGCATGGGGTTTGGCGGCCGCGAATTCGCGCGCCGCGCGGCCGCGAACCCGGTGTTCCTGCAAGCGCTGATGGCGGCCTCGGGCGGACGGATCGTGCCGGTGCCGGGCGGCGTCCTGATTCGCGACGCCGGCGGCGAGATCATCGGTTCCGTCGGGATCAGCGGCGACACCTCGGACAAGGACGAGATCTGCGCCGTGCACGGCATCAAGAGCGCCGGCCTGACACCCGATACCGGCGACCCGGCCTGAACCGGACCAGGGCCGTCCCCGGCCGCTGTTGCGAGCGAGACGCCCGCGCTCCCACGATTTTTGCTCCGCCATGATTTCGATATTCGTCGAAATATCGATTGACATCGGGCGATCTATTCCATATTTTGAGTTCTATCGAATTAAGGTGGCGAATGGAGCAGAACCAGGCGATAGCGGCGCTCGGGGCGCTGGCACAGGCCACAAGGCTGACGCTGTTCCGGCTCTTGGTGACGGCCGGCCCGGCCGGGCTGTCGGCCGGCACGATCGCCGAGCGGCTCGGTGTCGCGCCCTCCTCCCTGTCCTTCCACTTGCAGCAGCTGCTCCATGCCGGCCTGGTAACGCAGCGGCGGCACAGCCGGCAATTGATCTACGCCGCCGAATACGGCGCGATGAATGAACTCCTCGCCTACCTCACCGAGAATTGCTGCGGCCGCGGCGCGGGTTGTGCGCCCGCCTGCAATCCCGCCGAAGCCTTTACCGAAGGAGAGCCCGATGAAGCGCTTTCACGTAAATCTGGCGGTTGACGATCTGGCGCAGTCCGTTCGCTTTTATTCGACATTGTTCGCCACCGAGCCGACCGTGCTGAAGCCGGATTACGCCAAATGGATGCTCGAAGACCCGCGGGTCAATTTCTCGATCAGCACGGCGAGCGGGCGCCGCTCTGGGATTTCGCATCTCGGTATCCAGGCCGAAGATGAGGGCGAACTGGCCGAGATCTACGGCCGCCTCGCCGAAGCCGAGCGCCCGGTCGTCGAGGAGAAGGCGACAACCTGCTGCTATGCGCGATCGCATAAGCAATGGATCGCCGACCCGCAGGGCGTCGAGTGGGAAACCTTCTACACTTATGGCGAGTCGACGGTTTACGGCACGAGCGGCGCCGATCTACGGACCGGCGCGTTCGGCGGCGGCATCGCAACTTGCGGCTGCGGCCCCTCCGAATTGGAGGAACTCGACCCGGAGGCAGCTACACCCGGCGCCTGCTGCGCCGATTAGCGCCCGATTTGAAGCGCAGCCTTATCGCCGAAGGGATCGGCACCGCATTGCTATTGGCGGCCGTTGTCGGCTCGGGGATCATGGCGGAGCGTCTGTCGGGTGGGAACAACGCCATCGCACTGCTCGCCAATGCGATTGCGACCGGTGCGGCGCTCTATCCGCTGATCCTGAGCTTCGACGGTCTGTCCGGGGCGCATTTCAATCCCGCGGTCAGCCTCGTCATGGGCATCAATGGCGAGCTGCGCTGGCGGCTCGTCGGACCTTATGCGCTGGTGCAGACCGTGGGCGCGATCGCTGGCGTCTGGCTCGCGCATTTGATGTTCGATCTGCCGATCCTGCAGATCTCGCCGAAATTGCGTACCGGCATCGGCCAGTGGGCCGGCGAGTTCGTCGCCACATTCGGGCTGATCATGGTCATCGAATGCGGGCGGCGCCGCTTTCCGGCGCAGCTTCCCGCGACGGTGGCGAGCTATATCGTCGCCGCCTATTGGTTCACCTCCTCGACCTCGTTCGCCAATCCGGCCGTGACGATCGCGCGCTCGCTCACGGCGACGTTTGCCGGCATCGCGCCGGAGAACGCAGCGGCGTTCATCGCGGCGCAGTTCGCCGGCGCTTTGGTTTCGGCGGCGCTGTTCGGCTGGCTCTACCGGGAGAGCCGATAGCGCGCTACCACCAGGACGATTTCGGCGGTGGCGGGAGTGGCATCGGGGCGGCAACCCTCGCCGCATCGGCCGCCGCGAGCCGCACATAGCGGCCGGTCAGCCCGTCATATTGCTCGATACCGTCTGGCGCGCTCGCCCGGTACGGCAGGATGCCGGGCCATACCGGCCTTGGCCGCCAGGGCTCGTCGTAGCCGGTGACGGTCGGCGTGCGGAAATGATCGACGACGACCCGGTCATAGGCCGGGTCGTAAGGGCTCGGGAACAGGAAATTGTAGAGGTCCGGCCCTTCCCGCACGGCGATCGCGGGCGGCGGCACAAAGCGGCGGTGCCGGACGCGCGCATGCACACGGCGATGCACGACCGGGCAATTGCAGCCCGGCGCGGCCGGTTTTACCTTCTCGCCTGGCGCCGGGACATCGGCGACAGCCTGCGGCGCCGCAGCAAATCCCAGCAGCAAAACCGCACCGATCGCAGCAAATCGCAACATCGCTTCCTCCGCCCAAAGACGGTTAATTCTACGCCCTAAACGTTTAACGATAAATTGAGTTGCGCCGAGTCGCCGGGAAGTTGCGGCTAATTCCGGCTGCAGGCGCCGCCGCCGAGAACGCAAAACTTGGCGCAATGCGGGTGGTTGAGCGGCACCGGGCCGAGCGCGCTTGCAAGGCTCGGCCCAAGATCGAAGCGCGGATCGTAAGGCAACAGGGTGCAGGCGATGACGGTCGGATGCGCCGCTCCCTTGAATTTGACAATCATCCGCGAGCTCGAGCACATGACGCTGTCCGGCGATTTCCGAAGGATGCCCCAGCACGCCTCGGTGATCTCCGGAACGTCGGCCGCCTCGTCCATCTCCGGGAAGATCGTCAGCGCGACCGGGTCGGCGGCATCGATCGCGAGACCCAGCTCCGCGAACAGCCGGGCGAAGCCGCGGCGCAATTCATCCTCCGACTCGCCCGAGAGGCGCCGGCTCGCGACCGCGACGGCAAAACCGTTTGTGGCGAGCCATTTGAGGCCGTCGATCGTCGAGGCCCAGCTGCGGCGGCCGCGCTCGGCCTCGTGGACTGCCCGGCCGTAATGATCGATCGAGACGCGGATCGTCAGCCGATCGCCATAGCGATCGCGGAGGCGAAGCAGCGCAGGCTTCACCTTATGCATCGGCTTCATCGCGTTGGTCAGCACGAGCGCACGAAAACCGCGCGCCAGGGCGAAATCGAGCATCGCCGGCAATTCCGGGTTCATAAACGGCTCACCGCCGGTGAAGCCGATCACCTGCGTGCCGAGGCCAAGCCGCTCGATTTCGCCGAGATATCCGCGGACCTCCGCGGCGCGTAGATAGACGAGCCGGTCGTTCTTTGGCGACGATTCGATATAGCAGTGCTGACAGGTCAGGTTGCACAGCGTGCCGGTGTTGAACCACAGCGTCTCGAGCGTCCGCAGCGCGACCTGGGCGCGGCGCTCGCCCGCTGCGGTCACGAACGCGTCGCGGAACTTACGCGGATCGAGGCGCGGGGCCTCTGTAGTGGCCATCGCGGCCATTGCCGAATTCGCCAATCGATAGGGCTGGAGCCGATCATACGTCAGCGGCTCCCGCTATGCTCGCCGTATCACCGAGAGGTGATCTCGGAGGCCCGGCTTGCCGCCGGCCGCGCGCATCGCTACCTTTTGGGATTGCGGGAGACTTTTATTGAATAGCATGGAACCGGCAATCCCGCGGCACATTCGGCTGACCTCGCATCCCGGAAACGCGGGCGAGGGAATGGTCAAGCTGCGCTGGGGCGCAGCCACCCCGGAGGAGCGCGGCCCGGTCGTCGCGAGCCCCGCCGAACCCCGCCACCGCAATGCGATCGGGTCCTATAGCGGCGCCTATGCGATATACCGCGCCCTGGCGGTCGCGACCCGCGCCCTCGCGCCGCATCATCGCCCCGACCTGACCGACACCGCCCCGGCGGCCCTGATCGGGCCGCATCCGCAATGGACCGATCCCAAGACGATCGTCTCGCTCGATCCGTGGGGGCATCTCGTCGGCGAGGTCTTCGCCGAGCAAATCCGCGCCGGCATCGATGTGCGGCCGACGATCGCCGTCACGACCGCGCATATCGACGTGCCGGAAATCCGCCAGCGGATCGCCGAGGGCGGGATCAAGCCAGACGGCAAGGTCGTCCTGCCGAGCGGCGAGGTGCGTGTCACCAAGGCGGCGATCGACCCGGTATGGCACCTGCCCGGCCTTGCCGAGCGGTTCGGCATCGCCGAGCATGAATTACGCCGCACGCTGTTCGAGGAAACCGGCGGGATGTTCCCCGAACTGGTAACCCGGCCGGACCTGGAAGTGTTCCTGCCGCCGATCGGCGGCACGACGGTCTATCTGATGGGTGATATCGGGCTTGTCGGGACGGCCAAGGCGCGGATCGCCTGCCGCGTCCATGACGAATGCAACGGCTCGGACGTGTTCGGCTCCGACATCTGCACCTGCCGGCCTTATCTCGTGCATGGCGTCGAGGTGTGCATCGACATGGCGCAGCAGGGCGGCGTCGGTATGGTCATTTATAATCGTAAGGAAGGGCGCGCGCTCGGCGAGGTGACGAAATTCCTCGTCTATAACGCCCGCAAGCGACAGCAGGGCGGCGATCGCGCCGATACTTATTTCGAGCGCACCGAATGCGTTGCCGGCGTGCAGGACGTCCGCTTTCAGGAGTTGGTGCCGGACGTGTTTCACTGGCTCGGCGTCCGCCGCATCGACCGCTGGGTATCGATGTCGAACATGAAGCACGGCGCGGTACAGGCGCAGGGGATCGAGATTGTCGAGCGGGTGCCCCTCCCCGAACGGCTTGTGCCGAAAGACGCGCAGGTCGAGATCGCGGCGAAAAAGGCGGCGGGATATTTCGCGCCCGAGGGCGCACCGAGCACCGCCCAGCTGCGCCGCACCAAGGGCCGCCGCCTCAATACGTGAGCCCCGAAGGCACTCCTGACTATCTGCTCAGCGCGGCGGCGGTGCGCGAGCGCTGCGCGATTGTGTTTGCCGCCGCCGAGCGGGGCGAAACGCGGCATTTCCGGCTGCATCTCAACCGGCTCGACGAGGCCGTGGCGCGTGTGGTCGAGGTGACGCGGCGGCGCTATCCCGATCTCGACGTGCCGTTTCACAGCCGCTGGCGACATTTTTCGGCCGGCGGCATCGATCGCGCGGCCTTGGTTGTGCCGGGGACCGATCCGGCGGAGCGAGCGCGGACGCGGCTCGATCTGGCAATCGTCTCGGTCCTGCTTGATGCCGGTTCGGGGCCGGGCTGGTGCTATCGTGAAGCCGAAACCGGGCTGGTCATCGGGCGCTCTGAGGGGCTCGCGGTGGCCAGCCTGCGCGCGATGCAGAACGGGCTGTTCTCGGCCGGTCCGGGCGATCCGTGGCGGGCTGACGCGGCGGCGCTCACGGCGGTGACGCCCGAGCGGCTTGGCGCGGCGTTCCAGCACAGCTCCGACAACCCGCTCTTGGGGCTCGACGGCCGCGCTGCGCTGTTGCGCCGCTTGGGGGAAACCATTGCCGCGGTACCCGAGGTCTTCGGCGAGCCGGCACGGCTCGGCTGCCTGTTCGATCATTGGCTGGCGCGGCGCGGCGAATTACCGGCTCCTGACATATTGCGGTTCGTCCTGCGCGCGTTTGGCCCGATCTGGCCGGGGCGACTGTCGCTCAACGGCGTCCCGCTTGGCGATTGCGGGCGGCACGGCGCGGTTGCGGGCGACGGGTTCGTGCCGTTTCATAAGCTCAGCCAATGGCTCACCTATTCGCTGATCGAGCCGCTTGCCGACGCTGGATTCAACATCACCGACATCGACGGGCTGACCGGGCTCGCCGAATACCGCAATGGCGGCCTCTTTATCGATTGCGGGGTGATTGCGCCGCGGGAGGCTTCGCTGCTGCGGCAACCTCTCGAGCCCTTCAGCGAAGCGGTCGTTGAGTGGCGGGCGCTGACCTTGGCGCTGCTCGACCGGCTCGCCGCCGGTGTGCGCGAGCGGCTTGGCAAGAGCGCCGCCGAATTTCCGCTCGCCAAGGTGCTGGAGGGCGGCAGCTGGGCCGCCGGCCGCGAGATCGCCGCCGAGCGCCGCCCGGACGGCTCGGCGCCGCTGCTGATCGTCAGCGACGGAACCCTGTTTTGAGGAAGAAAACGATGCCGGAACCGCCCGAGACGCCGCGCCCGCCGGCGCTGACGATCGTCGATCACCCGCTGGTGCAGCACAAGCTGTCGCTCATGCGCAAACGCGAGACCAGCACCTCCAAATTCCGCGCTCTGCTGCGCGAGGTGAGCCTCCTGCTCGCTTATGAGGCAACCCGCAACCTGGCACTCGAAGAGACCGAGATCGAAACGCCGCTCGAAGCGGCGCGGATGCCGGTGCTTGCCGGAAAGAAGGTCTGTCTCGTTTCCATCCTGCGGGCCGGCAACGGCATTCTCGACGGCATGCTCGATTTGCTGCCGTCGGCGCGGGTCGGCCATATCGGCATCTACCGCGAGCCGCGTACCTTGCAGGCGGTCGAGTACTATTTGAAGCTGCCGGAGGATCTGCCCGAGCGCGACGTGATCCTTGTCGACCCGATGCTCGCGACCGGCAACTCAGCCGTCGCGGCGATCTCGCGGCTCGTCGAGTTGAAAGCCCGATCGATCAAATTCGTCTGCCTCGTCGCGGCGCCGGAGGGTGTCGCGCAAGTGCATCGAATCTTTCCGGAGGTGGCGATCGTCACGGCGGCGCTCGACCGCTGCCTCAACGACCACGGCTATATCCTGCCGGGGCTGGGTGACGCGGGCGACCGGCTGTTCGGGACAAAATAAAGCCGGAACGCCTCGGATCAGCGGCTCGTGGCGCGTTGCCGCCAGGCGGCCCGCCATTCCCGCATCGTCGCGACGAATTTGGCGCGCTGTGCCGGTGAGAGCGCGGCAAGCAGCTCGACGGTTTGCGAGGTCGTCTCGTGCTGGATCGCGCGCCGTTTCTCGGCTGCTTCGTCGAAGAGGCGCTCGACGCGGCTCATATCCGGCTGCGGCTTTGCCAGCTCTTCCCAGGCCGCGCTCATCAAGGGATCAGTATCCTGCCGGATCTGCTCGGTGCGGCTGCGGATGCCGCCGACATAGCGGTCGAAAGCGGCCCGCTGCTGCGCATCCAGATCCAGCTGCGCCGCCATCTGACGGTAGCGCTCGGCCAGATCTTGCCGGGCCGCCGGCGGATGCAGCCGACTCCATACCGCGCCGGCAACGAAACACAAATTCAACACCAGCGAGATGGCGAGCAATGCGACCCAAAGCCGGGAGCGCCGCGGGCCAGCATCGGTGCGGCCGGCCGTGACCACGCTCACGTCCGCATACCCTCCGTCAGGTCGCGGACAAAGCCGCTCGAGGGCTCCAGCATGTCGCGCACGAGGCTATCCTCGGGCGACTGCACCCCCGGCGCGAAGGCGGCAGAAGTCATGCTGCCGAGATCGAAGCCGAGCCAGCTCGCAACGACCAAGGCAGCGGCCAGCCCCGCCCAACGCGCGACCCCGGTGAAAGTGGGTTGCGGCCGGTACCGCCGCGGGAATGGAATAATCCCGGCTGTTTCAGCGGGTTTGTCGCTAACGAGACCACAGGCGCTAGCGAGAACATGTGCCGGCGCGACCTCGCCCGTCAGGCTGCGTCCCGCCAGGGCGCGGGCGGCCGCGACATCCGCCGCGGCCTCTGGATCGTGGGCCAATCGCTCGGCCACTCGGTCATGCTCGTCGGGATCGAGCCGGCCATCGGCAAAGCCGGCGAGGTCGAGAAAGCGCTCGGGTTCGTTCTCGGCAATCTCGGCCGCGCGGCCTCGCCGCCAGAGCTCACGCTCGGCGGTCCCGAAGCCCGGCTCTCCGGCGCCACGCTGATCGTCTACTCCGGCCATGACCGTTCTACGACGCTGGTTGGCAAAATATCCCCGCAACTTAGGGTTTCGTGAAGCCTCATTCATTGCTCCTGAAATGCGCCCGCAGCTTGACCATGGCCTTGTGATGGCCGCTGCGCACGGTTTGCGGATCAATCCCAAGCGCTCGCGCGATCTCGGCGACGTCCATGTCGCGGTCGTACAGCATCGCCAGGATCTCGCGCTGACGCGGCGACAGCAGCGCCTCGGGCAGCTTGAGCCGTTGCACCGGCTCGACCGGATCGATCGCCAATTGCGCTTCCGGCACGGCCTCAATCGGCACCGCCTCGGCCCGCCGCCGGCGTAGCCCGTCGCGGGCCGTGCTGCGGGCCACAATCATGAGCCAGGTCGATAAAGAGGCGCGCACAGGGTCGTAGCTGCGCAGCAACCGGAAATCGTCCTTGCATAATCGGAGGAACACTTCCTGCGTCAGATCCTCCACCTCGGCCTGGGCCATCGCGACGCCGCGCACCGCGGCTACGACGAGCCCGCCATAACGCCGCACAAAAGCGTCCCACGCCGCTTTTTCGCCCCGCAATAATGCCTCAGGCAGGCTTTCACGCTGCAATCAGGCCGCCTCGCGGCCATTGCGCCGCCGCCCCGTTGCGTCGCCCTCATTACAGCGCGGCGAAGAAATCATTTCCCTTGTCGTCGACGACGATAAAGGCTGGGAAGTCGACGACCTCGATGCGCCAGATCGCCTCCATGCCGAGCTCGGGATATTCGATCAGCTCAACTTTCTTGATGCAGTCCTGCGCCAGCCGCGCTGCCGGGCCGCCGACCGAGCCGAGATAGAACCCACCATATTTCTTGCAGGCTTCGCGCACCTCCGGCCCGCGATTGCCCTTCGCTAAGGTGACGAAGCTGCCCCCGGCCGCCATGAACGGCCCGACATAGCTGTCCATGCGCCCAGCAGTCGTCGGGCCAAACGAGCCCGAGGCGTACCCCTCCGGCGTCTTGGCGGGACCGGCGTAATAGATCGGGTGGTCCTTGATGTATTGCGGCAGCCCCTCGCCGCGATCGAGCCGCTCCTGCAATTTGGCATGCGCGATGTCGCGGGCGACGATCAGCGTCCCGGACAGGCTGAGCCGCGTCTTGATCGGGTACCGCGACAGCGTCTGGCGGATCTCCGGCATTGGCCGAGCCAGATCGATCGGCACGACCTCGCCGCCCAGCGTCTCGTCGGTAACTTCCGGCAGAAACCGCGCGGGGTTCGTTTCGAGCTCTTCGAGGAAGACGCCCTCGGCGGTGATTTTGCCGAGGATCTGGCGGTCGGCCGAGCAGGACACGCCAATGCCGATCGGCAGGCTGGCGCCGTGCCGAGGCAGGCGGATCACGCGGACGTCATGACAGAAGTATTTCCCGCCGAACTGGGCGCCGATGCCGAGACCGCGGGTCAATTCCAAGACCTCGGCCTCGAAATCGCGATCGCGATAGGCCTGGCCGAATTTGTTGCCCATCCGAGGAAGTGAGTCGAGATAGCGGCAGCTGGCGAGCTTTACGGTTTTCAGATTCATCTCGGCGGAGGTGCCGCCGATGACGATTGCCAGGTGATAGGGCGGGCAGGCGGCGGTGCCGAGGGTGCGGATCTTCTCGTCGATGAATTTCAGCAGCGATTTCGGGTTCAGAACCGCTTTCGACTGCTGATACAGAAAGCTCTTATTCGCCGAGCCGCCTCCCTTGGCGATAAACAGGAAATCGTATTCCTCGCCGGGCTCGGCATAGATGTCGATCTGCGCCGGCAGATTGTCGCCGGTGTTGACCTCCTCATACATCGACAGCGGCGCCACCTGGCTGTAGCGCAGATTGGTCTCGGTGTAGGTCCGGCGGATGCCCTCTGAGATGGCCGCGGCATCATCGGCGCCGGTCCACACCTGTTGGCCTTTTTTTGCCATGACGATCGCGGTGCCGGTGTCCTGGCACATCGGCAGCACCTTGCCGGCCGCGATGTTGGCGTTCTTCAGCAGATCGAGCGCGACGAATTTGTCGTTTGCCGAGGCCCCGGGGTCATCGAGGATCGTACGCAATTGCGCCAAATGACCCGGGCGCAGCAGATGCTGGCAATCGACGAAAGCCTGACGCGTGAGGAGCGTCAGCGCATCCGGCGCGACCTTGACGACGCGCTCGCCCTCGAAGCTCGCGGGCGAGACGAAATCGCCGGTCAGTTTGCGGTATGCCGTATCGTCCGCGCCCAGCGGAAACAGCTCGTGGAAAGCGGCATCACTCATGTGCTGCTCCAAACGGATGGTGGCGGCAGCATCTTCCTTTCCGCCCCGAGGTCAAGCCGGGCAGGCTTTTTGGCCCTCAATACGCTTCAGACCGGGGAGCAGCCCTTTTAGCTCAACGCTTGCGGAAGCTGTCGAGGGTGACGACTTCGGCTCCTGCGCCTTCGTCTTTCGCCGGGCGTTCCGGCTCCGCCGCAGCCTTCGGGGCGGGCAGGCTGCCGACCGCTTTCGGCTCCGCCACAGGCGGGCCACCGAACTCCAGAACAAAGTTGACCGACGGATCGGCAAAGGTGCGGATCGCCGCAAACGGGATCGTCAGCCGCTCCAACTGCTTCTGGAAGCTGAGCGACACCGAGAACGACTCTTCGCCGATCTCGAGGTCCCAGAACTGGTGCTGCAAGACGATCGTCATCTCTTCCGGAAAGCGCTCGCGCAAGCTGTCCGGAATGCCGACGCCCGGCGTCCCCGTCGCGAAGGTGATATAGAAATGGTGCGCGCCGCGCGGTCCTTCCTGCGCGACCCGCGCCAGCGCATCGCGCACGACCCCGCGAAGCGCACGCTCGACCATCTTGTCGTACTCAAACAGATCCTGCGCCACCGCCCCTCGCCCGCGCTCAGCGTAGGAGAATGAAGTGAGGGGCTTCTGTTGCCCGGTGCCCCTCGGACCGCGAGTTACCTGTTAGCTTCACCCTGTGAAGGGTTAGGCCGCAAGTGCCTCATGTGCGAAGTTATCGTTCGCAGCTAAGTTTTGACCCGATAACGGCGGTATCATACCGGGCGACGGTTCTTGCCTTTACCACGCGCGTCGAGCCTATTTCGCCCCCGCAGAGGCCGGCTCCAAATCGTCTTCCGGAGCCGGCGAATTGGTGGAGGCGCCGGGTACCGCCCCCGGGTCCGCAACGCTTATTCCACAAGCCGTTTATCGCCATAGTCGGTTGCCCGACAGCCAAGATATAGGGGGCCGAAGGGCTGAACGCAATCGCGCCCAAGGCTAACGCGCAACGCTAACAGGGGCGGCTTGTGTTTGCGCGGCCGATTTGCCTCTGATACTGCGGCTCGAGGATAGCGCCTGGCGCATCCGCGGGAGGGGTGGGGACCCGCAGGAATGAGCGATACGTTACTGGCCTGCCGCGACTGCGGTCAGCTGCACCGCGCCCCGGGCGCCGTCCTGGCCGGAAAGGGCCTCGCCTGCGTTCGCTGCGGCAGCAATTTGTCACGCTATCCGCCACTCCCCATCGACGTCGCCTTGGCGCTCGCCACAACGGCGCTGATCCTATTCCTCTTGGCCAATGCCTATCCGATCTTCGTGGTCAGCCTGGAGGGGCGCACCGGACAGGATCTGCTGATCAGCGGACCGCTGCGCCTGTCCGAGTATGGCGGCCCCTTTGCCGGGCTCGGCATGCTCGTGGCGGGGCTGTCTTTTGTCGTCCCGCTCGCCTGGATGTGCCTTGTGGTGATCGTCCTCGCAGGGCTGCGCTGGGGTGACCCGGCATTGCGCGCTCGATTTGCGCCGCTGTGGAAAACAGCGCTCCTGCTCTACCCCTGGAGCATGCTCGACGTTTATCTGCTCGGGACTTATGTCGCCTATACGCGCCTCGCGCAGGCGGTCGAAACAACTGTCGCACCGGGCGGGTACGCGCTCGGCGCCCTCGTGCTCGTCCAGGCGTTGCTGATTTTGACGCTTGGCCGGAAGCGGGTGTGGGATTTGATCGCCGATCCCCAGCCCCTTGCGCCACGACCCGGTGAGCCCTGGCTCGCCTGCGAGGTCTGCCAGCTGGTGCTCGCGGCGCCGCCGGCCGATGCGCCGCGTGCAAACCGCCGCTGCCCCCGTTGCACGACCGATCTCGAACCGCGCCGACGCGGCAGTCTGAGCGCGACCCTCGCCCTGACGAGCGCCGCCGCCATCCTCTATCTGCCCGCCAATCTGCTGCCGGTCATGACGATCGAACGCTTCGGCCGGGTCGGCACCTATACGATTCTCGGCGGTGTCGAGGAACTGTTGCTTCTCGGCCTGTGGCCGCTGGCCCTTCTCGTCTTCTTTGCTTCGGTTGTCGTGCCGATGGCGAAGCTCGTCTCGCTCGCCTGGTTTTTGCATATGATCCGCCGGCGTTCGGCGCGGTGGCTGCGCCAGCGGACGAGGCTTTATCGGTTCATCGATTTTGTCGGGCGCTGGTCCAACATCGACGTCTTCATGGTGTCGATCCTCGCCGCCTCGCTGCAATTCGGGTTTCTGACGACGGTCGATCCGGAGGCCGGGATCGTCAGCTTTGCCGCCGTCGTGGCATTGACGATGCTGGCGACCGCCGCTTTCGACCCGCGGCTCATGTGGGATGCGGCTGAGGGAGAGCTCCGGTGAGCGACCCAGCGCAACCGTCACAGCCCGGCGGGCTGCCGCCGCCGCGATCGCGGCCCTGGGCAGGGCTGCCCTGGATCTGGGCCGTCCCAGTCATCGCGCTGGTGATCGCCGCCTGGCTCGGCTTGCGCACGATCTCCGACCGCGGCCCCGTCATCACGATCAGCTTCGCCAATGCCGAGGGTATCGAGCTCGGCCGCAACGAGGCGGCGCGCACGACAATCCGCTACAAGAATGTCGAACTCGGGCGGGTCGCCAGCCTGGGCCTCAGCGACGACAAATCAAACGTTGTCGTGACGGCGGAGATGCGCCGCGAAGCCGAGCCGCTATTGCGCTCCGACACGAAATTCTGGGTGGTTCGGCCGCGGCTCGGCTTTAGTGGCATCTCGGGGCTGAGCACGCTCGTTTCGGGCGCCTATATCGGGATGCTGCCCGGCGAGCAGCCGAGCGGCGCGCGCGATTTCCGCGGCCTCGACAACCCGCCGCCGGCCCAAGGACTGATCAACGGCAAGATCTTCGCGTTGACGGCGGAACGGATGCCAGCGATCAGCGATGCCGCGCCCGTCTATTTTCATGGGGTGCAGGTCGGGGAGGTCATGGACCACACGCTGTCCGACAAGGATGGCGCGGTGTCGGTCAACGTCTTTATCTACGAGCCGCACAGCACGCTGATACGGCCCGGCAGTCAATTCTGGATCGCCGCCGGCGTCGAGGCCACGATCGGGACGCAAGGCCTGCAGGTCGAGACCGAAACGCTGCAGACACTGCTCAGCGGCGCGATCGTCTTCGAGACGCCGCCCGATGCCCTCGCCGAGGCGGAAAGCCCGCCCGGCTCGAAATTCACGCTCTATCGCGACCGCAAATCGGCCGCCGATTCGGCGGACCCGGTGCGCGTCTCTTATCAGGTGTCGTTTCCCGGGCCGCTGCACGGCCTAGCGATCGGCACGCCGGTCGAATTGCGCGGCATCCCGATCGGCCGGGTCTCGGCGTTGCGGCTCGAATACGATCGGGCGAGCGAAGACATCCGGGTGCCGGCGACGATCGAGATCTCGCCGCACCGCATCGCCATCCCGGGCGAGACACCGATCCCGCGCGACGACGCGAAGGCCGCCACCGAGGCAACAAACCGGCTGTTCGAGCGGCTCATCGCGAAAGGGCTGCGCGCGCGATTGGCGCCCGACAATCTGTTGATCGGGTCGCGCATCGTCGATCTCGAATTCATCGAGAACCCGACACCGGCGCAGCTCGGCCAGACGCAGCCCTATCCGGAGTTTCCGACCGCACCCGGCAGCGGCCTGAGCGAGATCGCCCGCTCGGCGAGCGCCTTTCTCGACCAGCTCGCGGCATTGCCGCTCGGCGAGCTGATCGGCGGGATGCGCGAGATGGTCCAGCACGCCGACGCGGTCGTCGCCTCGCCGGAGCTGAAGCGGTCTGTGAAGCAGCTCGACCGCACGCTCGCCGATGCCGGGCAGTTCGCGCGGGATGTGCGGGTGCAGGCGGCCCCGCTCCTCGCAAAGCTCAACTCCGCTGCCGAGCAGCTTGGCGCGACTTTGGCGATCCTCGGCAGCGACCCGCGCTCCTCGACCGACCTCGCGCGCACGATGGACGAATTGAAACAGGCTGCACGATCCGTGCGCGTCTTGGCCGACATGCTGGAGCGGCACCCCGAGGCGCTGTTGCGCGGCAGATCGGATTCAGGAAAGTGAGACGCCCCGTCTTTGTCATTGCCGCCGCGCTGCTGCTCGGCGGCTGCGGCGCCTCGCCGCCGAGCAAATTCTATGTGCTGACTGCCGACCCGGCGCCGGCGCGGTCCATGACCGCCGCCGCCAGCACCGTTGCGCTGGGACGGGTCAGCCTGCCGGGCGCGCTCGATCGGCCGGCGCTCGCCCGGCGTCGCGGCGGCAACGAGATCGTCTATTCCGAGGAGGAGCGCTGGGCGGGGCCGCTCGACGATATGGTGCGGCGGATATTGGCCGACGATCTTGCGGCGCGGCTGCCGGCCGGGATCAGCCTCGTCGAGAGCGCCGCGAAGCCGCCGCCCGGCGTCACGATCGCGGTCGAGATCTCGCGCTTCGATGCCGACGAAACCGGTGCCGTCACGCTCGCCGCCCGCTGGGAGGCGTTAGGCCCCAATGGCCGCCCGCTCGGCCCGCCGCGCGAATCGACGATCATGGTGCCGGGGGCCGGGAGGGATGCCGCTGCGATCGTAAGCACGATGAGCCGGGCGGTTTCCGATCTCGCAGCGCGCATCGCCGCCGGCTTGCGCTAAAATCGGATCGCGGCCGTCCCGGCCGCCATTTGTGAAAGTCGAGGGCGGGCGAGACGCCCGCGGTCCAATGCCACTTACCTCCGAACAACAGGACGAGATTGCCGCGGCGCGGGGCGAGACGCGGCCGACCCGCCGCGCCACCGTGCCGGCGCTCGAAGAGATCCTCTACGAGGCAATCCCGGTGCTCGATCACGGCTTTGTGCGGGTCATCGACTATATGGGCGACGATAGCGCGATCGTGCAGGCGGCGCGTGTTTCCTATGGGCGTGGCACGAAACGGGTCAGCGAGGATCGCGGCCTCATCAACTATTTGATGCGGCACCGGCACACGACGCCCTTCGAGATGTGCGAGATCAAGTACCACGTGAAATTGCCGATCTTTGTGGCGCGGCAGTGGATCCGCCACCGCACCGCCAACGTCAACGAGTATTCGGCGCGCTATTCGATCCTCGACAACGAGTTCTACATCCCGGCGCCCGAGCATCTGGCGGCGCAGGCGGTGACAAACCGGCAGGGACGAGGCGATGTGCTTGAGGGCGACGCGGCAAAGCGCGTGCTCGATCTGTTGCGTGAGGATTCCGAGCGCGCCTATGCCGGCTATGCGCAATTGCTGAACGAGGACGATAGCGGCGCGCCGGCCGACCCAAATTGGCCGGGGCTCGCGCGCGAATTGGCGCGCATGAATTTATCGCTGAATTTTTATACGCAATGGTACTGGAAGATCGACCTCTACAATCTGATGCACTTCCTCGCACTGCGCGCCGACCCGCATGCGCAATACGAGATCCGCGCCTATGCCGAGGCAATGCTGTCGACGATGCAGCGCTGGGTCCCGCTGGCCTACGCCGCTTTTGTCGAATACCGCATGAGCGCCGCGTCGATCTCGGCGACCGGGCTCAAGGTCATCCAGCGCATGCTGGCCGGCGAGACGGTCGAGCAAAAGGACAGCGGCCTCTCCCCCCGCGAATGGCGCGAATTGATGGCCGTATTGGGCCGCTAACCCGCATTACTTCCCCGGTATTGACAGTTAGGGCCTGGCGCAGGCCGGGACCCATTCCTGCCGACGTATAACCGGCTGACGGATGGGTCCCGGCCTTCGCCGGGATCAAAGCCGTGGGTGCCCTGCATTGGTTTCCGTGAGCCTTGCCGGCCCGTAGCGATACGCCGATGATACCGTCAAGGAGCGTGACGCATGCGGATCGGTTTTATCGGCACCGGCACGATGGGGACGCCGATCGCCGGCTGTCTCGTTACGGCCGGGCATCGGCTGAGCGTCTACGATATTCGGCGTGAGGCGACCCAAGCGTTGCAAGGACAGGGTGCGGCCACGGCGGAGACGCCGCGCGCGGTGGCCGAAGCGAGCGAGGCGGTCTTCACGTCGCTGCCCGGCCCGACGGAGGTCGAGGCGGCGGCGCTCGATCCGGAGAGCGGCCTGCTCAGCGGCCTCGCGGAGGGTGGGACCTATATCGACCTGACGACGAACGCGCCGGAGACGGTGCGCCAACTCGCGGCCGCTTGTCGCGAGCGCCGGGTCGATTTCCTCGACGCGCCGGTCAGCGGCCGTCCGCCGAACATGACCGTTATGGTCGGCGGGGATGCAATCGCGTTCGCACGCTGCCGGCCGTTGTTCGAGGCGATCGCCAAGAATGTCTTTCATGTCGGGCCGAGCGGCGCGGGCTGCACCGCGAAGCTCGTCACGCAATATCTCGGCTACACCAATTTCATCGCCGCGCTCGAAGGCATGCTGGTCGCGAAGAAAGCCGGCATCAATCTCGGTGTGTTGGCTGAGATCGTGCCGGTCAGCGCCGGCCAGAGCCGCACCTTCGACAACATCCCGCGCTCGGTATTGACGGGCGTTTTCACGGCGGGCGGCACTTTGGACATCGTCGCGAAGGACATCGATCTCGCCTGCGCCTTGGCGCGCGAGGTCGGCGCGCCGGTGCAGCTCGGCGTGCTGGCATCGGAGCTGTACAAGCAGGCGCAAGCCCGCGGTTGGGGGCAGGAGGGCTTTCCGGTCGTCGCGCGCGTGCTGGAGGCGATCGCGGGCGTGGAGTTGCGCAAATGACCGACAGCGATGCGCGGACCGCGCGCCTCTTGCTGGTCCACGAGGTTGCCGAGTTTCTCTACCGCGAGGCCGAACTCCTGGACGAGCGGCGCTATGATGAATGGCTGGCATTGCTCGCCGACGACCTGCGCTACTGGATGCCGATGCGGCGCAATGTCAAATACGGCGAGGAACAGCGCGAATTCACCCGCGAAGGCCAGGACATCGCGTGGTTCGACGAAGGCAAGGATACGCTGACCCGGCGCGTCAAACAGATCCAGACCGGCATT
>JBKOVT010000182.1:0-7213 GCA_046724035.1 Pseudomonadota bacterium
CGCGGCTAGCACCGCACCGCAAATCCGGCCAATTCCGTCTCTGGAGCGATGGAGACGCATCTGTAGCTCCTGGCGCAAAGATCGCTGGTTTACGGACGAGCGGCGGTTATTCGCCGGGCTGCAGCTGGGTCCGGCGGGCAGCGGCCGCATCGTTCGGGCGAGGCGCCCGCGCCGGAGTGCCGACCAGTCGCATTAAGCCGCCGATCACCAGCAAGGTCCCGAGGTAAAAGACGAGCTGGATCCCGGCCGGCTGTGCGGTATAGCCGATCAAGGTGTGCAGGACGCGGCCGGTCAGGCTCTGCTCCGAGAGCAGAAACGACGTGTCCCACAGGCTTTGGCCGAGCGGCGGCAACAGGTCGGCCTGCAACAAGAAGGCCGCGCCTTGCGATGCCATCCCGGCGGCCAGCAGCAGAATGAGCCAGCCCGTGACCGAGAAGAGGTATCGCATCGGGATGTGGACGAGCCCGAAATAGATGGTCGCGCCGGCGGCAATTCCGGCGACGAGCCCCAAGGCGCCGCCGAGCGCCATGGCCGCGGCGCCATCCTGCCCGGCGGCGGCAATCCCGTAGAGGAACAGAACGACCTCCGAGCCCTCGCGCAACACGGCTATGCCTACCGCGAAACCGAGCGCCCATAGGGGTTGCGTACCGGCTCGCACCGCGGCGCCGAGGCGGTTGGCGGCGCCGGCCAATTCGCTGGCATGACGCCGCATCCAGACATTGTGCCACCCCAGCATCGCGACGGCGGCGAAGAGGATCGCGGCATTGAAGACCTCCTGGCCGATACCCGCCATCGCGGCCGCCAATGTCTCGGCAAAACCGGCAACGACCACCGCCCCCAACGCCCCGCCGCCGATGCCGCCGCCAACCCACAGGCTGCGGTTTGACACGCCTTGCGTCGCGGCCATGACAATGCCGACAATCAGCGCCGCTTCCAGTACCTCGCGAAAGACAATGATCGCCGTTGCCAGCACCCGCCGCTCCTACTCGACGACAACGACGCCGCGGGTCGCGGGATGGAAATCGTCAAAGAACTCATAGCGCCCGCGCTGCAGCGGGCCGACATAGACGCTGATCGCGCTTCCCGGCGAGACGACCTTTTCACGATGCAGCGACGCGCTCTCGAACTCGGCTGGAACCGCCTGCTCGTTGCGGATCGTCAGCTCCACCTTGGCACCGGCCGGGATCTTGACCTCGGCCGGCACAAAGGCGTGGTCCTTGATCGTGATCGTCACCGGACCCGGATCCGCCACAGCCGAGAACGAGGTGAACAAGACGATAAGAACGGCGAGAACAAGGGCGCGCATCTCCAGCGACCTGCAATTGATAATCGCTCGCAAACTATCCAGCGCAGCTATCGGCGGCAACCTCAATGTGCGCAGCCGGGGTGTGCAAAATTGCCGCGCGACTGCCACCGCTACCCAATATCCGCCGTGCGCAAACAATGCCGGCTGCGCATATCTCGGCTATAACCCCTCCAAGTCATCAACACGACTTGAAGCGAGGGAGGACAGATGCTCGATCTTGGCATATCCGGCCGGAAGGCAATCGTTTGCGCGGCGAGCAAAGGGCTCGGGCGTGCCTGCGCCATGGCGCTGGGGCGAGCCGGGGTCGAGCTCGTCATCACCGCGCGCACGAAGGAGACGCTGGAACAAACGGCAGCGGAGATCCGCAAGGAAACCGGCGCCAAGGTCACCCCAGTTGCCGGCGACATCTCGACCGAAGCGGGCCGTCAGGCGGCGCTCGCCGCCTGCCCTAACCCTGACATTCTGGTCAACAATTGCGGCGGGCCGCCGCACGGCGATTTCCGGGAATGGTCGGTCGAGGATTGGCAGAAGGCGGTCAATGCCAACATGCTGACCCCCATCATGCTGATCAAGGCGACGGTCGACGGCATGTGCGAGCGCAAATTCGGCCGCATCGTCAACATCACCTCGGGGTCGGTGAAATCGCCGATCCCCAATCTCGGTATGTCGAACGGCGCCCGCGCCGGGCTAACCGCGTTCTGTGCGGGCCTCGCGCGCCAGGTCGCGAAGTACAATGTCACGATAAACGGGCTTCTCCCCGGCCCCTTCCTGACGGACCGGCTGCGCTCCGGGATCGAATACGAGGCACGTCGCCAGAATATCTCGTTCGAGGAGATGCTGGGAAAGCGGGGGGCGACGAACCCGACCGGCCGGGTTGGCGATCCCAAGGAGTTCGGCGATGCCTGCGCTTTTTTGTGCGCCGCTTCGTCCGGCTTTATCGTCGGGCAGAACCTGCTGCTCGACGGCGGCGCCTTCAACTCGACGATGGGCTGATACCGGGTGTCCCTCTCCCGCAATGCGGGAGAGGTTTTTCTGTTCGGCGTTGGTGCTCGTGTTCTAGGCCACTTTCTCGGGCGGCGAACTCGCCGGTTCGTACAGTTCGCGAATGACCTCGGGGAGCGCCTCGCGCCACGGCCGCGGCACGATCCCGAATACCTCGCGGATAAGGCGGCAATCGAGCACCGAATTGGCGGGCCGTTGTGCCGGGGTCGGGTATTCGGCGGTCGTAATCGCTTCGACCTTCGGCGCGGCGCCGCGCCAAGGCGAGGCCAACTCGAAGATCACCTGGGCAAAGCCGTGCCAGCTGACCGAGCCGGCGCCGGCAAAATTGTACGTGCCCCAACTCTGATTGCCGGCCGCGAGCCGCTGCACGATCGTGGCGATTGCGGCCGCCGCATCGGCGGCGCTCGTAGGTGAGCCGATCTGGTCGGAGACGACGCGCAATACCGGGCGATCAGCGGCAAGCCGCAACATCGTCCTGACAAAATTGTGGCCATGCGCGCTGTAGACCCATGCCGTACGCAAGATGACGTGTTCCGGCAGTCCTTCCCGAACGGCGCGGTCTCCCGCTTCCTTGCTGCGGCCGTAAACGCCAAGCGGGTTTACCTCATCGTCCTCGCGATACGGGCCCTGTTTGCAGCCGTCGAACACGTAATCGGTCGAGATGTGGATGAGCGGAATGCCGGCCGTCTTGCAGCCGGCAGCCAAATGGGCAGGTCCGGCGGCGTTGACCGCCCAGGCGGCATCCGGCTCGCTTTCGGCGCGATCGACCGCAGTGTACGCGGCCGCATTGATGACGATATCGGGCCGCTCCTGCCGCAGCGCGTCGGCAACCGCTTCCAGCCGGGCAATGTCGACCTCGGCGCGATCGAGGCCCGCAATCCGGTAATCCGCCGGCCAAACGCGCCGGCATAGCTCATGACCGATTTGGCCGGCGGCGCCGAGCACGAGAAGTTTCATAGAGAGGCGAGCCGTTCAACAACCGAAATGGCGCGGCAATTCCGCGAGCATCGGCTGCCGGCGATCCTTGTCCGACAGCAACGCCTCTGCATCCTCGACCGGCCAGGCGATGGCAAGGGCGGGATCGTCCCACTGGAGCCCCCGGTCGTGCTCCGGCGAATAATACCGGTTCACCTTGTAGACGACCTCGGTATTGGGCTCGAGCGTGCAGAACCCGTGGGCAAATCCCTCGGGAATAAAGAGCTGGTTGCCTTCATCCGCGCTGAGCATGAGCCCGACATGATGCCCGTAGGTTGGCGAGCCGTGCCGGATATCGACCGCGACATCAAAGATCGAACCGGCCGCGACGCGCACCAGCTTCGCCTGTGGCTGCGGCGGGATCTGAAAATGCAGACCGCGTACAACGCCGCGATCGGCTGAGAGCGAGAGGTTTTCTTGGACGAATGGCCCAGCGATCCCGTGCTGCCGCAACAAATCCTCCCGGAAGATCTCGGAAAAAAACCCGCGCGGGTCAAACCGGCGAACTGGCTTTATCTCCTTTACGTCAGGAATCGCGGTGGTGCGGACTTGCATCGGGTAACGTCTTTCAAGTGTGCGAGCAAAGCGCAGCCTTCAAAAGGGCGATGCTTTTACAATCCGCCGGCTGCGTAAGCGCGATCTTACTCACGGTCGGCAAATGTTAAAAGGTCTCGAGGTTGCGATGCCGGCCTAAATCCTTCGCGGTCCGCCTTGCCCTCGTCTGACGCGCTGTGCCAGTCTTTGGTGATGCGAGCGCCGAATTACTATGCTCATCGCAGTTTCGAGCGGGCCGGACTACGCCGACGCGAACCCGATTGGATTCGCGAGCGCGTGCTCGACCCGGCGAGCGTCTTTATCCCGGTCTGGCGGAACCAGAACCTGGTTATTGAGATCGACGGCAGCGAGCCGCGCGCCGCGTCGATCACGGTCGAGGGCGTCACCGCCGTGTTCGGTGAGATCGGCGACATCGATGAACGGCTGGCGCAGGGCCATTTTGTCTTTCTCGGCGTCATCGACGAGCGGGCGCATTTCGCCCTCGACGTGTCGGCGCTCGAAGCGCCGCTTGAGATGGTGCGCTCGCCGGCCCTGGCGGCAGCCGGCATAGCCGAGGCGGGCGTGCGGTTTGCCGATCTGCGCCAATTGGCCGGCCGGCTCGACCGTCGCGAAGGCTCGGTCCTGGCCTTTGCGCGCGCCATGCTGTTCTGGCATTCGCGGCATCGCTTCTGTGGCTTGTGTGCCAGCCCTACCCGCAGCGAAGAGGCCGGCCATATGCGGCGCTGCACCGATCCGGCCTGCCATACGATGCACTTCCCGAGGACCGACCCGGCGGTCATCATGCTGGTGACCGACGGCGACCGCGCCCTCCTCGGCCGCAACAAGAATTTTCCGCTGCCCGGCATGTATTCGACGCTGGCCGGGTTTGTCGAGCCGGGAGAAAGCCTCGAAGACGCCGTGGCCCGCGAGGTGCGGGAAGAGACCGCGATCGAGGTCGCCGGGGTGCATTACCACTCCTCGCAACCCTGGCCCTTCCCGGCCAACATCATGCTCGGCTTCTACGCCGAGGCGGCAACGACCGAGATCAGCGTCGATTATGGCGAACTGGAAGACGCCCGCTGGTTCGAGCGCGGCTGGCTGTTGAGCCACACAGATGACGACGAGTTCCGGCTGCCGCGCCGCGACTCGATTGCCCGGCGCATGATCGAGGATTGGCTCGCCGAGCGCTCCGCGTGACTTGAGGCTTCGGCTTATCTAGGGCTCCGACTGATTCAGATTGTCCCGAAAGCCTAGGAAAACTCTGCCGTTTTCAGGCCTTCTCGGCTTGCGTTAAGAATAACGCGGCCTTAAACCGCTGCCCTTGCTTCTCGCGGGATCGCCATGAGCGGAGCGGAAACCTTGCTGGCCTTTGCGGCGACATGGGTCGCCGCACTGATGCTGCCGACTTCGGTGCGCGGCCGCGGCATGGTGCTGCTGCTATTGACCGGCATCAGCGTCCTGCTCAGCGTTGGCTGGAGCCTCGGCAGCGTCGGCGGCCTGTTCCACTAGTTCTCACCTCTTCCGCCGTTGTCATTCCGGGATTGCCCGAAGCACAGGGCCCGGAACGACAGGTAATTGCGAGCATCGAACCTGGTCGCGGTTTGACCAACGAGCCGGCAGACGGAGCCGGCGATCGGCGATAGAATTGCCGGGTCAGAACGTTAGAACGAGGCAAGGGTGGCAAGCGCCGAGGAGACATCGCCGCCGCCGGCCGAATGGGCCCGGCTCGGCGAGGCTGCGCCCGCGGCGCCCCGACGGCGACTGTTCCGCAAATATGCGCTGATCTTTGTCGCGCTGGTCGGCGCGGCGCTCTTGATCAATAGCGGCTTCGATTTCTGGTTCTCCTATCAGGAGAACAAGACCGCCCTCGTCCGGGTACAGCAGGAGAAGGCCGAGTCGGCGGCCCAGCGCATCGCCGAATTCGTCGAGGAGATCAAAAGTCAGATTGGCTGGACGACGCATGCGCAATGGGCGGCGGGACCGCTCGACCAGCGCCGCCAGGATTATGTCCGCCTCTTGCGGCAGGTGCCGGCGATTACCGAACTCTCGCAGCTCGATGGCGAGGGCAAGGAGCAGCTCAAGGTCTCGCGGCTCGCGATGGACGTTGTCGGCAGCGAGGCGGATTTCTCGCAAAGCCCGGCCTTTACCGAGGCCAAAGCGCGCCGCGTCTGGTTCAGCCCAGTGTATTTCCGCAAGGAATCCGAGCCGTATATGACGCTGGCGATGGCGCGCGACGGCCGCAACGCCGGCGTCACGGTCGCCGAGATCAATCTGAAGCTGATCTGGGACGTCATCACCGCCTTGAAGATAGGCCAGGGCGGCTATGCCTATGTTGTCGATGGGCGCGGCCGGCTGATCGCCCACCCGGACATCAGCCTCGTCTTGCGCGACACCGATCTGTCAAAACTGCCGCAGGTCGCCGCCGCGCTCAATCCGCAGCCCGGGCAAGCGGCGGTGAGCACGGCCGACAATCTGGCCGGCCACGCGGTATTGACCGCACATGCCCTGATCCCGCAGCTCGGCTGGCGGGTTTTTGTCGAGGTGCCGCTTACCGAGGCTTTCGCCCCACTCTACGGCGCCGCGTTGCGCACGGTCGCGCTGCTCGTGCTGGGTCTCATCGCGGCGACATTGGTGGCGCTCGTCATTGCCCGCCGCATGACCGGGCCCATTCGCGCGATCGCGGAAGGCGCCGAGCGGATCGGCGCCGGCGATCTCGGGCGACGCATCGAGCTCCACACCGGCGATGAACTCGAAGCCCTGGCGCAGCAGTTCAACCGCATGGCGTCCGACCTGCAGAAATCCTACGCCGAATTGGAGCAGCGGGTCGCCGACCGCACCGCCGAACTCTCCGAAGCGCTCGACCAGCAGACCGCGACCGCCGAAGTTCTCGGCATCATCTCGTCCTCGCCCGGCCAATTGCAGCCAGTATTCGAAGCGGTTCTGGCCAACGCCGTCCGTATCTGCGGCGGCCGGTTCGGCCTGCTCGCGTTGCGCGAGCGCGACGGGTTCCGCGGCGCCGCGGTCCATGGTGTTGGCGCCGACGTGTTCCCGCTATCGCGCCTGCACAATCCGCCACCGGGCACCGGACTCGCGACGCTGCAAGCGACGAAGCAGACGACCCAAGTGGCGGATTGCGCGACCGATCCCTCCTATGAGCCGGTGCGCGCGGCGAGCTCCGCCTTCGCAGGCATGCGGACCGCGCTGCACGTCGCAATGCTGAAGGAAGGCGAGCTGATCGGCGCCATCATCATTTATCGGGGCGAGGTCCTGCCGTTCGGCGACAAGGAGACCGAGCTCGTCGAGAATTTCGCGAAGCAGGCGGTCATCGCGATCGAGAACGTCCGGCTCATCACCGAGACGCGCGAAGCCTTGGAGCAACAAACCGCGACCGCCGAG
>JBKOVT010000235.1:0-9771 GCA_046724035.1 Pseudomonadota bacterium
TCGCAATCGCGAGCGGCACCGTTGTGTTGCCGGTAAATGTCGCAGCGCGGTAAACGGAATTGGCATCGGTGTAGGAGCGGAAGCCGGTCGGTATCGCCGCCGTGAAGGCGGTCGACTGCAGAACCTTGCCGCTCGAATTCACCTGCTCGAGTGTTATCGTAAGCGAGCCCGCGGTTGTCCCGTGCGACACTGCCGAAATTCCAAAATCATAGGGCAATCCCGCCGTGATTTTGGATACCGGTATGTCTTGATACACCATCTGCGTCGATCGGCAGACGCCGCCGCAGCCAAGCGAGAGGTAGGGTACACCCGCGCCGACTTGCGTATCGATCGGAGCCGTGGAACGCAGGGGTTTCGCGATCGTGTTTTGGCCGACTTTCGTCCAGGACGTCAGCGAGCTCGCGAAGTGAAAGTTAGATAAACGGTTCAAATCGGGAACCGGCCATACCGGATGTTCCCACCCGGCGCTCAACAGCACTGTTGTCGACCAGTCGCGGCAATCGACCAGCGTGAAGGCCATGCCCTGATACGTCATCGTGGTCGGACCCGTGCAGGTCTGCTGCTGTTGTGGCGGCCGGTTCTGCGCGGCGGGCGCCCATGCTTCCCAGCGCGTGGCGCCGTACTGCTTGGTGAAATAGAACACCTCCAGACCGCCGCTGCTGGCGAACTGGGCAGTATTCTGGAAACCATGCGTCGAAATGATGGTGTCCATGTTTTTGACCGGCGCGCCATTCAACCCGCCAAAGGCGTATTGCGGTACGAATTGCCACGTGGTCAGGGTCGAATTATCGAAGCCCGAAAACACATTGCACGAGCCCGGCCAGTTTTCCGCATTGGCCTCCCAATAATCGCCATGGATCGGCTGATAAGTCGATCCATTAGCGCCCGGCGTCAGATTGCTCAGAAAGCTGGTCGGGAAAAAGACCCAGCCGTTATAATCCGTGCATCCCGAACCCCAGAACGTTTGCGAGTAGCCGCCGCCGTCGCGGGTGCCGCCCGCGCTCACCCATCCGTTGTTGATGCTGTAGAGATCGTACCCATCCCCATCGCCGGCTTCGAAGGTGCCGTACGGCCGGTCATATCCGAAATCCATCTCGACGACGATGAGCGGATTGGCGGATTTATCGAGCACGGGATAGGCGTCATGCCGCTGGTAGCCATCGGGATGCCCGGTATAGGGCTGATCGTGATTGAGGTAGGGGAGCGCCTCGCCGATTTGGATATCGCGCTCCGTCGTTCCCGCTGGACAGCCATCATAGGGATCGGCGGCAACCGGCTGGTTTGACGCGTCCGCACAGACGTCCTTGGTGATCCAGTCATAGACGGACGGAAGTGCTGCCGAATGTGCTGCGTTGCTGTGCGTGAGAATAGCAAGACAGGCGGATGCAACAGCCGCCAAAGGTGCTTTAAGCGACATTGGGGGGATTCCTGATAGGTTTCGCTGTTTTTGACTAATTCCGCGGGACTTTGCAATAAACGTTGCCCGCGAGCCTCTTTAAACATTTGTTCTTATCCGGCGTGCCGTAACAGCCGGACGGATACCTCAGCTCTTAAGCTGTGATATCGATTCCGTACCTGTGAAATGGACCCCGGTCTTCCGGGGCCGCAATTTTGGCAGCTCGGCGCCGCGGATTAGCTGGCGCGCCGCGCTTCGGCGGTCGTGATGCGCTTTTTCAGGCGCCGGATCTCGGGCGACAATTTCCCGTCGGGCGTGCCTTTAACGAAGGCGTCGATGCCGCCCTTGAACTCGATGGTGCGGATCGCCGCCGCGGAGAGGCGCAGCCGCACTGGGCCGAGCACGTCCGACAACACCGAGATCGTCTGCAAATTGGGCAGGAAGCGCCGCTTTGTCTTGATGTTGGAATGGCTCACATTGTGGCCGACCTGGACGCCCTTGCCGGTCACCGGGCACTTGCGCGCCATCTCATACCTCGTTCAGCAGACGCCATCGGAAAACGCACCGCGCGGCTCCTGACCGCAGGTCCGGGCCGCGCGCCGGCGGTTTCTAGGCCGCGCGGCCGCCAGCGTCAAGGCTGGAGGGCCGCCCGTAGACCCGGTATCGTGCCGGCCTGATCTCGGGATGAGCCAATGATCGACTACCGCAGCGACAATACCGGGCGCGCCGCGCCGGAGATCCTCGACGCCTTGGTTCGCGCCAATACCGGCACCGCACTCGGCTATGGCGCCGATGAATGGACAGCCCGGCTGCAGGACCGCTTCAGCGAATCATTCGAGACGCAGGTACGCGTTTTTCCGGTCGCTACCGGCACGGCCGCCAACGCCCTCTCTCTGGCGGCGGCCAGTCCATCCTGGGGCCTCGTCTATTGCAGCGAGGCGGCGCACATCAACACCGCGGAAGCCAATGCCGCCGGGTTTTTCGGCGGCGGCTTGAAACTGGTGCCGGTCGCCGGCCCGCACGGCCGGGTCGATCCGGACGCCCTCGCCCGCTCCCTGGCGGCAATACAGCCAGGCCAGCTGCATCGCGGGCAGCCCGCAGCGGTCAACATCACGCAGGCGAGCGATCTCGGCACCGTCTACCCGCTCACCGAGATCCGCGCCATCGCCGAGATCTCCAAGCACCGCGGGCTCAAGGTGCATATGGATGGCGCGCGCTTCGCCAACGCATTGGCGCGCCTCGGATGCAGCCCGGCCGAGTTGAGCTGGCGCGCCGGCGTCGACATTCTCTCATTTGGCGCGACGAAGAATGGTGGCGCGCTCTGTGACGCGATCGTCGTGTTCAATGCGGAATTGGCCGATGGGCTCGCCGTGCAATTGCGCCGCGCCGGTCAGGTCTGGTCGAAGATGCGCTTCGCGTCGGCGCAGCTCATGGCCTACATCGAAAATGGTTTGTGGCTGCGGCTCGCGCAGGCCTCGAACGCCGCCGCCGCGCGGATCGCCGGCGGTATCGAGGGCGTCCCGGGATTGCGCCTCGTAGCGCCGGTTGAGGTCAACGAACTCTTCCTGGAACTGCCCGGCCCCGCGATGGATGCGCTCGAGCGCGACGGATTTCAATTCTACCGCCGCAGCGCCACCCTCGCCCGCTTTGTCTGCCGCTTTGACACCAGCGACGCCGAAGCCGACGCGCTCGTCGCATCGTTGCGCCGGCACTGCGGCGCGGCGCCCGCCCGCGCCGCGGAATGACGGCTATCTCGCGCAGGGCCCGACATAGTGCCCGGTAATGTGCTGGGTCGTTTTCATGCTCTGCCCGCCCGCGCCGGGCACATGCGTCGTCAGATTGGCTTCCATCGTATTGCCGGAATAGCGCGCCGCCCCCTGGGACCGGACAGTGCCCTGCCCCGTCGTGCAGGTGCCGGTCCAGGTGACCGTCGCCCCCTTGCGCTCGACATTCTCGATCTTGCACTGGCCGCGCGGATCGCTCGGCACCGCCTTTTCCGAGTCGACGCAGGTCCTGTAGGTCGATTTTATGCCGGCGCCGGGTTGCATCGTCGTGCCGGACGGCAACTGCGCTCCGCCCGGCATTTGTGGCATGCCCGGCATCTGCAGCTGCGAGGTGAACTCCCACTGACCCGGCTTGACCGTCTCGGCAAGAACTCGGGCTTGCGCCGGCTGCGCCGCCTCTCTCGGGCTCGCGGTTCCGGCGAGGCCGGCGGCGAGAACAACCGCCAGCGATGCGGTAATGCAGAGCCTCTTCATCGCTCTCCCCTCTCTGGGTGCGCCTGGAATGGTCGGACTGGCCGTTCAACGGTTGCGGCTGAAACTCCGTTCCCGCTCGCGCCGCCGTTGTGTCTCAGAAAGGAGCCTTGATGGACCGCAGCATTCGTCCGTTGGCGCTGGTGACCGGCGCCTCCAGCGGTATTGGGACGGCGCTGGCGCGCGAACTGGCGCGGCATGGGCACAATCTTGTGCTGACCGCGCGCCGGGTCGCCCCCATGGAAGCGCTCGCCGCCGAATTGCGTGCTCTCGGCGCCGTGGCGACCGTCATTCCCGCCGATCTGTCGAAACCGGGAGCCGCTGTGACCCTGGCGCACGACATCGCGGAACGCGGCCTCGACAT
This sequence comes from Pseudomonadota bacterium, assembly GCA_046724035.1. Taxonomy (GTDB): domain Bacteria; phylum Pseudomonadota; class Alphaproteobacteria; order ATCC43930; family CGMCC-115725; genus DATARH01. The sequence goes on from JBKOVT010000235.1 coordinate 4,016, forward strand.
CGACATCCTGGTCAACAATGCGGGGCTCGGCGCGCTCGGCCGGTTCGACCGCATGGATCCCGGCCGGATCGGCGACATGTTGCAGATCAACGTCGTCGCGCTGACCGAGCTGACGCGGCTTTTGTTGCCCGGGATGGTCGCGCGCGGGCATGGGCGGATCATGCTGGTCTCGTCCGTCGCCGGCTTTCAGCCCGGGCCTCGCATGGCGGTCTATTTCGCTACAAAGGCGTATGTGACGAGCCTCGGCGAGGCGCTCGCCTACGAATTGCGCCGCACGGGAGTCAGCGTGACGGTGCTGTGCCCCGGCGCGACCGACACCGAATTCTTCGCGGTCGCCGGTGCGGTGAATTCGAGCATGGCCGCGCGCATGCGGCGCATGATGCGGGCCGAGGATGTCGCCCGGGTCGGCTATCGCGGCCTCGCGGCCGGCCGCCGTCTGGTGATCGCGGGGATCATGAACAAGGTCCTGGGGCTCGCGGGACGTTTCGCGCCGCACCGCCTCAGCCTGCCTTTCACCGATATGCTGATGATGACGCCCCGGGATTAGCGCTCGGGCCGAGAGGCGATGATCGTGTGTCCTACAAACAATGCGGCGACATGCGCGAGAGCGTCATGAGCAGCGACGCATCCGTCCCGGTGACAATGCCGGACGGACATCAAGCCAAGAGCGTCCATCTGCTCCCGCCGCCCGCGGCGGTCAAACGTCTCTGTTTCGATGACACGACGCGGACTTTGCGACCGAATATAGTGCTGGTCGATCGTCATGGCGTGGTCGTCTTCGAGATTAACGAGCTCGGGTTGAAAGGCGCCGCTCGCGATCCGGCGCGGAAATTGGCGGTGGTATGGGGCGACTCGGTGGTGTTCGGTATTGGCTGGAGCTGGCCTTGTCTCATCGACGAGTTCGCTTCGGCCTATCAATTCCTGAATGGCGGCATCGAGGCGGATCCCTACGATAACATTCTGCGCCGCGCCGAGGCCTTCAATCGTGCGCATGCCGTCGCCCTGAACATTGTGATGCTCGGCTGGCACCCGTGGCAGCTGCCGCCGGCGCTCGCAAAGCAAGCGAACCCCGGCAAGGGCCTGCTTCACCGCCTCGCACAAATGTTCCGCGCGTCGCGGCGTGAACTGCACATGGCGCCGACATCGGCGGACTCGGACCCGCAATCGATTTATCGACGGCTTCGCACGGACCTCGTAGAACTTTTGCAACACGTGCCGAATACGGTGCTGGTGACGATGCCGACCGCTCTCAACCGCAAGATCGTGGATCGCGATCTGTCGTCGTATTTTACACCGGGTGATCGTGACACCGTCTTCACCTTTGCCGGCGATCTCGCCTATTCGGTGGAAGCGCAGCGCCGTATGCTGGCGCACATCACCGAGCGGAACGCGATCATGCGCGAGGTGGCGCAAGCCGGCGGAGTGCGACTCGTCGACCTCGCAGCCGCGTTCGACACCGCGGCAGCCGCCGATTTTCGCGAGGACTTCCACGACATGCTGCATCTGCGGCCCCGCGCCTACCCGAAAGCAGCCGCCATCGTGTTTCACGGCATCAAAGACCTGCTGTAGCCTTCTGACCTCTAGCGTTTTACCTGCGGATGCTGTTCGATCCGCCCGCCAAAGCCGGGATAATCACACGTGCGGCTGCGAGGGTCCTGTCTTCGCCTCTTGTTACCGATCGTGTGCGCCGGTTCAGGAATATCCTCGTCCATCCGACGCAGGAGATGCGCGATCCCGACGGCGCGTTCTTTCGCGGGGGACCCGATTGGCCCCGCTTTGCCGCACAAATCCTGCCGCGGCATTGCTGGGGCGCGATACCGCGGCCGATCGACCGCAAACCGCTGCCGCTGCGCGCGGAGTGGCCCTATTTCGAGCCGAGCCTTCTGGGCACCTTTTGGCCGCATCTGGGGATCGATCCGCTGCTGTCACCGCGGGACCTGGAGCGCGAAATCGTCCGCCTGGCTCTGCTGCACGCGCCATTGCCGGCGCAGCAGTTGGAGCGTGTGGAGGCAGGCATGTGGTGCGGGGCGATCAGCCTGCATTTCGGGCATATGATAGCCGATTTCGCGATGCGCATTGCGGCTTCCAATCGCTTTGATCGCGAGATTCCGCTGGTTTTCAGCGTGCCGCCGTTTCGCGATCCCGAACCGCCGTCGCATTTCTGGCAAATCATCGATCATTTCGGGATCGAGCGGCAGCGCGTCTTACTCGTCCGAACACCGACCCGCTTCGGCCAGCTCTATGTCGTTCCCCAAGCCGAGCGGCCGTTCGGCGGAGGCCCAAGCCGGCGACATCTGAATTTGATGGACGCGATCAGCGGATATGGCAAAGCGGCCGATCTAGATCTCGATTGTGTTTTCGCCTCGCGCGCCCAACTGCCCGAAGGCCGGTTTGCCGCCGAACGCTATTTAGATGACGCGCTGAGGACGGCGGGAGTAACCGTCGTGCATCCCGAGGCTGAAGATTTGCATAACCAGCTCGGTCTTTACCGGCGCGCGCGAATCCTGATCTTTTCGGAAGGATCGGCGGTGCATGCGGTGCAGCTTCTCGGCCATCTGGATTGTGATGTCATCGTGCTTGTTCGGCGTCCCGGCAACCAGTTGGCCGCCGCCTCTCTCCGGCCCCGCGTACGCTCCCTGAGTTACTTGCCCGCCACGCGCGCGCTGCTCTACGGCTTGACCGGATCGGGCCGCTCGGATACGCGCGCCGGCATGTCCGTCCTCGACGAGGAGCGCTGCATTGCCGGGCTCAAATCGCTCGGCATCGACCTGACCCCGTCTTGGAACCCCAAGGCCTACGCCGAATGCCGTGACGCCGACCTGGCGGCCTGGAGAATGCAGCGACAAATCGCCAATACGCATCCATGCGATTGCGCGCTCATCGACGAACAGTTACAGGCATTGTCGCTCTAGTCCTCCGCTAACCAGCAGAGCGACACTCGCGCCGTATCGCTGTCCTGCGACAGATTATCAGCCGTAATGCTCGATGTAGCTGCGGATGTAAGTTTCCCAGGTGACATTCCGGCCGTGCACACCGTACCGCGTCTTCTCGTACGCCCATCTGACACCGAGATCGCGCGCCACCTTCGGGTGAACTGGGACCTGCGGCTCGCGCAGCATCACATCGACTTTCTCCGCGAGTGACACGGGCTCGCTGATCGACACCGCCTTCGCGACATACTGCAGCAGGAGATTGAACACCTGCCAGTTCGGCCGCACCGTTGTGTGGAACACTCGCCGCTTCTGAAAATTCGTCAGAATAAAATCGCCGATCGCGACACCGAATTGTTTGTCGCTCGCGGCGAGGCGGCGTTCCTCGAGTTGGTGCAACCGGCGGTAATTGACGATGCCCGGCCATTCGAGCGCGCGATAGGCCTCGAACCGCGCCTCTTTGTCCGGGATCTCCTTGCGCAATCGGCCGAGCAGCCCGTCGAGATAGGGAAATGTCAGGTTTGGCGCTTCCCGATCATGCGCCTCACGATCCCCCGGGCCGTTCCAGCCGTCAAACGGCCACAGCGAGGCAAACCGCACGAGCGGAAATTTGATAACGTCCACCGTCGGCGGGACGCAATCGCGCAACGGGAATGTCTCCCAATTGCGAAGGTCCTGGACAAGCAGGATGTCGCATTGTTCCAGGTCTCGCGCGACGAAATCGCGTTGGTTCTGTTGCAGATCGACAAAGTGGTATTTGGCTTCGAACCGCCGGTTCAATGCCTCGATATGGGCGAAGCCCTGGCGCAGCGTTTCGGATTGGCAATTGCCGATGATGACGATCCGGCGGCGCCCGCCGGGGCGCACGCTCGGCAGCGGCGCGCTCGGCGGCACGACGGGCACGACCTCGTCCTCGGCCAGCCTGACAAGATCGACCGCCTCGATCCGAAAGCCGGCTTTGCCGAGATGGTGGAGGCGGAAATCGAAGGGCGCATCGGCGCCGGTTTCGAGCGCGAATTCCGCCAATACGGCAAAATCGACCGATACATTTCCACAGGCGATCTCGGCAGCTGTGAACTCCTGCCGCCCCTGCCGAATGCCATAGGTCTCGGGTGACCGTGTCAGTTGCGTCAAAGGCCCGCCACGCCGCCATCGGCTGTTACCGAAAATCTCGACCGCGAGAACGGCTTCGTGGCCGGAGGTCGGCGCAGCCGCGGCGGCCTGGATGCTCAGCCGGTAACGGCCGCGCGGCAGGCGCAGATAAGGCCACCCGCCATGCAGCAGGCATCCCGGCGGCGCGTAGCGGGACACCCTGACCGCACCGTCGCGGTTTCGGCGGCCGATCCAGCTTTTCTGCAGCCGGCCCAACATGCGCCAGCGCCACGGCTCCGGCTCGTGCTCCACACGCGGCGGCTCCACACGCTGCGGAAGCTGTTCCAGCTCAATGTTCGTGATCGTCAGCGAAGCGTTGCCGAAATGAAAGAAGCGGAACTCGAAGCGACCGGCATCCGCGCTGTCGATGCTGTGTCCGGGGGGCACCTCGAAGATCACCGAACCGCCCCCGGTTTGCAGCTCGGCCGAGGTGAAATCGCGCCAGCCTCGCTGAAAGCGGCTCAGCACGATGATTTCGACGCCGAGCACCGGCTGACCGGCCATGCGCGGCGAACCGGCTTCGCACCGAAAGCTCAGCCGGTAGCTCCCCTCCGGCAGATGGAGATAGGGGCCGTAGAGAATGCATCCCGCCGGCTCGCTGCGGCGGACGCAGGTGGCGCCGTCAGGCAGTCGTATGCCGATCGCAGTGCTCTCGAGGCGCGACAGAAGCGGCCAGCGCGCCTGTCCCGGCGCGCCCGACTCGGGACGTGCGCCCGGCACCGCGACCGATACGGCGGCGAGATCGGCCATCATCGATACCATCAAGAAAAATCCAACCCGTGGCCTTGCCGCATGAGCCTCGTCAGAAGGGCGGCCTCACCTTGACCGCATGGTGGCTCGACTGTAGCGTCCGGCGCAGCCGCAACGCAATATAAGCGGTAGCGCGCGGGGTTTTGCATCACAAGCTGTGGTTTCGCTCGCCTGCCACCGCGAGCGGGCCCCACCGAGTACCAGTCGATAGCAAGGAGAGTTGTTTGCCGCCGGCCCGTGTCACCGAAGCCGATATTCGCGACTGGTGCATCGCCTATTTGCAGAGGACCCCGGACAATCCATCGATCGTGATCGGGCCCGAGGCAAATTTCGCCGAGCTCGGTCTCGATTCCGCGACCTCGGCCTATTTCATCGTCGAGCTCGAAGAATGGCTGGATACCGAGCTGAGGCCGGAATTGGTGTTCGAGTACCCGACGATCTCAGCGCTGGCGCATTTCATCGCCAACGGGAAAGGCGGAATGCCGGATGCCGGATCCGGCTGACCGCGACGTCGCCCTCACCGCCGCGCTGCCCTCGCTGACCGCTCTGCTCCGGCATCGCGCCGCGGCGCAACCGGACGACCGCGCCTATGTCGCGCTGTCCGACCGCGGCGGTGAAGAGGGTACGATCACGTTCGCGGAGCTCGATCGCCGCGCCGCCACCCTTGCCGCGCGCATTGCCAATCGCGCCCCGCCTGGAGCACGCGCCTTGCTGCTGTTCCCGATGGGGATCGATTTCCTCATCGCGTTTTTTGCATGTCTCTACGCGGGGATCATCGCCGTACCTGTGATGGTGCCGCGCCGGCAAAGCACGCGCGATGCCAGCAGGAGCATTCTCGCCGATTGCGAGCCGCGACTAGCGTTGACGACCAGCGAACTCTTGTCGGGCATTCGCGGCGATCTCGTCCGCCGGCTCGATCATGCC
>JBKOVT010000372.1:0-12142 GCA_046724035.1 Pseudomonadota bacterium
ACCCCGCCGCATGCGTCGAGCAGCGCGGCGAAGCGCTCGGCGCTCCCGGGGCCAGGGCGCACCGCGCCGAATTTGACAAAGCAGACGCCGTCGCCGGCCTCGCTCGTCGGCCCCAAATGGCAGATCGCAAACCCCGCGAGATGGCTGTCGCCGTCGCATACGAGCACCGTGTCGCCGAGATTGCGGGCGAACACCGTGCGGATCTCGGCGCGCAGATCGAGCCCCTCATAAAGTTCGTCGCTCAGTTCGCGGGTCGCGTGTTCCACCTCAGTGCGTTGCGCTTCCGGCAGCTTGGAAAACCGCGACCACCCGTTATTCGCGGACGGCTGTGCCGGGGCGGCCATGATCGCGGTCAGAAAACGCGGGTGAAATCCGAATTTGCCGTACAGCCCGACATGCTTGGCGCTCTGCGCAAACGTGAACAGCCCCGCATGGCGAATGCCCCAACTCTCGAACGCATCGCAGGCGGGTGCGACAAGCCGCTGGCCGATGCCGCCATCCCACAGATCGGGGCGCGTCGACAGCGGCCCAAAGAAACCGACGCTGCCCCAATTGGTCGCAAAGTTCGACCCGAGGAGCTCGCCATCCCGCTCGGCGGCGAAGGACGCGACGTTCTCGGCGCCGAAGCGGGTTTGCGCGTAAGGCGGAAACCGGAAAGTCTCGAGATCGGGCACACCGAGAAAGGTGCCGAACGCGTCCCGGATGATGCGCTGAGCCTTGGGCAGATCGTGCTTCGTTAGGGGGCGAACAGTAACCATGAGTGCTCCGTTGTTTTTGACGCGGCCGATGCTATAGGCCGATCCGCACCCAGTCACCTTCGGCCGTAAGCGTCGCGCCGAGCCGCGCGCTCCGCTCGGCCAGGCGGCCAAACGTGACGCCCTCGTCGGCGAGCGCGCAGGGCACGGTCTCGTTCTCTGCGTTGTGGCGCACAAACTGGAAGCGCGCTTCCGTCACCGTGTCGTGCGCGATCTCGCAGCGCGCCAGCATGCCGACCCAGTCGCCGTGCCGGCGGCCGCCATGGCCGGTGTGAAACGAGAAGCTGCCGAGCCCGTAGAAGATCGGCTTGCCGCGATAGATCTCGACCGGCAGCGAGTAATGCGACCCGTGGCCGATGACGATGTCGGCGCCGGCCTCGATCGCGGCATGAGCGATCTCGGTCATGTAATTGAGCACCTCTTCGCCGAGCCCCCAATGGCACGAGGCGACGACGATGTCGGCCTCGCGGCGGAGCGCGGCGACGTCTTGCGTAAACGCGGCGAGGTAATCGCGGTCGGCCCAAGTGACGACGATGGGCGGCACGCCCGGGCGGTTCATTGGCGGCACTTCAGGCCGCGTCTTGTGCGCCGGCACCTGATAAGCGGTGTGGCCGCGGATCACGGCGATCCCGCAGCCATGGGCGGTCGCTTCGTGGTTCGTCGGCCAATAGACCGAGCTGCGCTGCAGAAAACCGACGCGCAGCCCGCCGCAATCGGCGATGGCCGGCGCGCGGGCGGTGTCGAGATTGGCGCCGGCGCCGGTATGGCCGAGACCGAGCCGGTCGAGCCGCGCGAGCGAGCCGAGGATGGCCGCTGCGCCGTAATTGACGTTGTTGGCGAGCCCGACCGCGGCGATCCCGGCACTCTGCAACGCCCCGCCGGCGATGTCGGGATCGGCGAAAAAGCCCTCATGCTCGACCGCATGCCCGTCGGGCGGGTCGTAAAGCAGGCATTCGAGATTGGCGAACACCAGATCGGCGCCGCGCAAGGTCTCGCCGATCTGCGCGAACGGCACGCCGGCATCCTCGACATTCATCAGATTGACGTCGCCGACCAGGATCAAGGAGGGCATCTGCGGGTCTCCTGCTGCACCCTTATTGTAGCAGAGGTGCCTCGGGTGTTTCCCTGCGCCGCCGCTTCCGATTAAATCGAGGCCGGAGCAGCGGGAGACGGGGCGCGCATGATCGACAAATTCGTCCGCTCGGTGGCCGAGGCCTTGGCCGGCATCAAGGACGGCTCGACCGTGTTGATCGCCGGCTTTGCGCAGGTCGGCGAGCCCCGGGCGCTGATCGAGGGGCTTATCGAAACCGGCGCCAAGGATCTGACCGTCGTGCACAACACCGCCGGGCGAGGGCGCGAAGGCGTGGCGCGGCTGATCGGAGAGGGCCGCGTCAGGAAGATCGTTTGCAGCTTTGCACGAAGCCGCGGCTCGGTGTTGTTCGAGGAGGTCTATGCCCGCGGCGAGATCGAGCTCGAAATCCTGCCGCAGGGCACGATGGCCGAGCGGATCCGCGCTGCTGCCGCCGGCATCCCGGCATTCTATACGGCGACTGCCGCCGGCACCAAGCTGGCCGAGGGCAAGGAGGCGCGTGTCTTCAACGGGCGCGAGTACATCCTCGAACACGCGATCTACGGCGATGTCGCGCTCGTCGAGGCGTGGCGCGCCGACCGCTGGGGCAACCTCGTCTACCGCGACGCTGGGCGGAACTTCAATCCGGTGATGGCGGCAGCGGCCGAGCTGACCATCGTGCAGACGCAGCACGTCGCCGAACTCGGCGAGTTGTCGCCAGAGGAGGTCGCCACGCCCGGCATCTATGTCGACCGGGTCGTGCATGTCCCCGCCGGCGACCCGCCGCTGAAAACCTGACAGCGCTCTATCGGGTAGGAACACGACGATGGCAGCAACTCAGAACTGGCAGCCGCTCGAACGCGACGCATTAGCCGCGCGCCTCGCGCAGGACATTCCCGAGGGGTGGTCGGTCAATCTCGGCATCGGCATTCCGACGCTGGTCGGCAATTATGTGCCGCCCGAGCGCGAGGTCGTGTTCCACTCCGAGAACGGCATTCTCGGCATGGGGCCGGCGCCGCCGCCCGACAAGATCAACCGATGGCTGATCAACGCCAGCAGCCAGTACGTGACGCTGCGCCCCGGCGCGAGCTTTATGAGCCATTCCGACAGCTTTGCGCTGGTGCGCGGCGGTCATCTCGATCTGTGCGTGCTGGGCGCGTTTCAGGTGGCGGAGAACGGCGATCTCGCGAATTGGGCGCGCTCGGAGGATGACAATGCGCCGGCGATCGGCGGCGCGATGGATCTTGCGGCCGGCGCCCGGCGCATCTGGGTCGTCATGGAGCACAATACGCGCGGCGGCGAGGCGCGCCTCTTGCGCCGCTGCACCTATCCGCTGACGGCCGCGGCCTGCGTCAAGCGGGTTTATACCGAGCTCGCGGTCATCGACGTGACGCCGCGCGGTTTCGCGGTCGTCGATATGGTGCCGGGGCTCAGCCTCGAAGAATTGCAGGCGCGCACCGACGCGCCATTGCAGGCTCAGTCTGCGAGATAGCGGGCCAGAAACGCCGGCACTCTCTCAAAGGCATCGCCGCGCGCCGCGGGATCCGACCCGAGATAAGGCAGCGTCCCTGGACGGGTTTGTATCGGCAGCAGTTGCAGCGGGATGTTCGTCGCATCGAAGGCGTGATAGGCGCCCGGGTAGAGCTGCATGTCGATCCTGGCGCCCCGCGCAACCGCGTTCTCGACAAAGCGTTTGCAAGGCGCGGCCCGTGTCCAAGTATCGCTCGCGCCTTGCAGCAACAGCAGCGGTATCTCGTTCGACCAGCCTGGAGGCTGTTCGTCGTCATTGCACAGAGCGGGATAAAACGCCACCGCCGCCCGAAATGAGGCGCTGCCCGTTCCGTTGAGCCGAGCCCGCTCGCCGGAGCGCGTGGCCAGCAAGACCACGCCACCGCCAAGCGACCAGCCGATCACGCCGATCCGGTTCGATTCAACGAAGGGTTGGGCGGCCAGAAACTGGAGAGCGCCGTAAGCGTCGTCCTCCCGCTTTAGCATCAGCTTCATCCACTCATCGGGGTTGGTAACCCTGAGCGAGCAGGTGCTCCCGATACCGCGCGGCCAGTGGCTGTCGACCATCAATACCGCGTAGCCCAGTCTATTGAGCTCTCCGGCCCAGCTAGTCTCCCTTTCGTCCAGATCTCCGTCGTGGATGAGGCCGCCACAGCCGTGCAAGAACACGAGGGCCGAGTGCCTGCCTTGATCGAGCGGCCGGAAAATATGGCCGGCGAGCACGGTGGGCGGCCGGCGGCCGTCGTTGCCATCGAGTGACGGGAAGTGGACAACGGTGTGGACTTGCTGAGCTGCCGCGGGACCTCCGACGCAGAACAGGACGAGCGCAATCAGATATGCAATCGCCGCGCGGTTCCCGCGCGGACGTTCGGGTGCAGTGTGTCGCCAGGATTGCGTCGTGAACCGATCGATATCGGCGCTCAAGCGCAAGCAGCGACGGCGCGGCGGGCCATCACATTGACGAGATGCGCGCGGTATTCGGCGCTGGCGTGGATGTCGGAGTTGAGCCCGTCATCCTTGATGGCGATGTCCTTGATCGCATCGGCCGTGAAAGACTTCGCAAGCGCGGCTTCCATTTCCGGCACGCGGAAGACACTGGGGCCGGCGCCGGTCACCGCGACGCGCACGCCGGCGGAGGTTTTTGCGACGAAGACGCCGACAATGGCGTAGCGCGAGGCCGGGTTACGGAATTTCTGATAGTTCGCCTGCGCCACTTTCGGGAAGCGCACGGCGGTCAGGATCTCGCCGGGCTGCAGCGCGGTCTCGAACATCCCCGTGAAGAACTGGTCGGCCGGAATCTCGCGCTTGTTTGTGCGTACCGTCGCGTTCAGGGCGACAACCGCGGCGGGGTAGTCAGCCGCTGGATCGTTGTTCGCAACCGAGCCGCCGATCGTGCCGCGGTTTCGGACGGCGGGATCGCCGATCACGCCGGCCAGCGCCGCGAGGGCCGGGATCGAGCGCTTGACGGCATCCGAGCGGTTGACCTCGGCGTGGCGGGTCATCGCGCCGATTACGATCGCGTCACCTTCTTCCTTGATCCCTTTCAAGGACGGGATCGACGCGAGATCGATCAGCTGCGTCGGCTTGGCGAGGCGCAGCTTCAAGGTCGGGATCAGCGTCATGCCGCCGGCGACGAGCTTCGCGTCTTCGTCGCCGAGCAGCCGCGCGACATCGTCGAGGCTCGACGGCTTCTGGTATTCGAATTCGTACATGGGCCTCTCCCTATTCCGCGGCGGCGCGCGTTTGATGCTGTTGGATGACCTGCCATAGCCGCTGCGGCGTCAGCGGCATCTCGACATGTTTGACGCCGAGCGGCTTCAGCGCGTCGACGACGGCATTTGCGATCGCCGCCGGCGCGCCGATCGCGCCGGCCTCGCCGCAGCCTTTGACGCCGAGCGGGTTGTGCGTGCACATCGTTGCATGCGTCGAGAGCTCGAAGGAGGGGAGATCGTCGGCGCGCGGCATCGCGTAGTCATTGTAGGAGCCGGTCAGGAGCTGGCCGGTTTCTTTGTCGTAGACGCAGCCTTCAAGAACGGCCTGGCCGATCCCTTGCGCCAGCCCGCCATGCACCTGGCCGGCGACGATCATCGGATTGATGATGCGGCCGAAATCGTCCGAGGCGGTGAATTTCACGATTTCGATGCTGCCGGTATCCGGATCGACCTCCACCTCTGCGATATGCGCTCCCGATGGGAAGGTGAAGTTCTTCGGGTCGTAGAACGCGCTCTCGTCCAGCCCGGGATCCAGCTCTTCATGCGGGAAATTGTGCGGCACGTAGGCGGTTAGCGCGATCTCGCCGAATGCTTTCGACCGATCGGTACCGGCGACCGTGAACTGGCCGTTCTTGAACTCGACATCGGCCTCCGAGGCTTCGAGCAGATGGGCAGCGATCTTGCGGCCCTTGGCGATGATCTTGTCCATCGCCTTGACGATCGCGCTGCCGCCGACCGCCAAGGAACGCGAGCCGTAGGTTCCCATGCCGAATGGCAACTTGTTCGTGTCGCCGTGGACGATCTCGACCGACTCGATCGGGACGCCGAGATAGTCGGAGACGAGCTGGGCGAATGTCGTCTCGTGCCCCTGGCCGTGGCTGTGCGAGCCGGTCAGGACCGTGACGCCGCCGGTCGGGTTTACCCGTATGGCGCCTGACTCGTATAGCCCTGCGCGTGCGCCCAGAGCGCCCGCCACCGCGGAAGGGGCGATGCCGCAAGCCTCGATGTAAGTGGCAAGACCGATGCCGCGCAACTTGCCGCGCCGCGCCGCCTCCTGGCGACGCTGCTCGAACTCGGCGTAACCGGCGGCGCGCAATGCCATTTCCAGCGTCGTCTGATAATCGCCGCTGTCATATTGCAGCGCGACCGGCGTCTGGTACGGGAAGGCGTTGGCCGGGATGAAATTGCGCCGGCGCAATTCGGCCGGGTCCATGCCGAGCTCGTCGGCGGCGAGATCGACGATCCGTTCGACGACAAAGGTGGCCTCGGGCCGACCGGCGCCGCGATAGGCATCGACCGGCACGGTGTTGGTAAACACCGCCTTGGTCTCGACATAGATCGCCGGGGTCGTATAGGTGCCGGCGAGCAACGTCCCGTACAGATAGGTCGGGACGGAGGTCGCGAAGGTCGATAGATAGGCGCCCATATTGGCCACGGTCGACACTTTGAGCGCGGTGAACTTCGCGTCCTTGTCGAGCGCCAATTCGACATGCGTGACATGGTCGCGGCCCTGCGCGTCCGACATAAAGCTTTCCGAGCGGTCGGCGGTCCATTTGACCGGCTTCCGCACCTTGCCGGCCGCCCAGGTGACAATCGCCTCCTCGGCGTAATGAAAGATCTTCGAGCCAAACCCGCCGCCGACATCCGGGGCGACAACCCGCAACTTGGTCTCCGGTATGTGCAGGACGTTGGCGCCCATCAACAGCCGGATCACATGCGGGTTCTGGCTGGTTGTGTAGAGCGTGTGCTCGCCGGTCGCGCGGTCGTATTCCCCGATAGCGGCCCGCGGCTCCATCGCATTCGCGACGAGCCGGTTGTTGACGAGGTCGAGCTTGACGACTTTGGCGGCCTTGCCGATCGCGGTTTCGACCGCGGCGGCGTCGCCCAAGTGCCAGTCGTAGCAGACATTCCCGGGCGCCTCCGGCCATAGCTGCGGCGCGCCCGGCTTCAGCGCTTCGATCGGATCGACGACGGCCGGCTCGACCGTGTAATCGACCGCAATCTTCTCGGCGGCGTCATGCGCCTGCGGATAGCTCTCGGCGATGACAACAGCAACGGGATCGCCGACATGACGGACGCGGTCGACCGCCAACACCGGATGCGGCGGCTCCTTCATCGGCGATCCGTCTTTTGACGTAATCAGCCAGCCGCAGGGGAGGCCGCCGATATTGTCCTTCGCCATATCCGGGCCGGCGAAGACGGCGACGACGCCCGGCGCGGACGCCGCGGCGCTCGTATCGATGCGGCCAAGCCTGGCGTTGGCATGCGGGCTGCGTAGGATATAGGCGTAGAGCTGCCCGGGCCGGTTGATGTCGTCGGTGTAAGTCCCCTGTCCGGTCAGGAACCGGTAATCCTCGCGGCGGCGAACTGGTTTCCCAATAGCCGGCGTGCCGCTCAATCCATCAGCCATGGCCGTTACTCCGCTGCCACCCCATGGGGATTGGCCGGGGGCGTCTCGCCGCGCATCACGGCCGCCCCTTCCGCAATCGCTAGCACGATGTTGTGGTAGCCGGTGCAGCGGCAGAGATTGCCTTCGAGGTATTCGCGTATTTCTTTGTCGGTCGGCTTGGGGTTGTTTTTCACGAGATCGAGTGCGCTCATGACCATGCCGGGGGTGCAGAAGCCGCATTGCAGCGCGTGATTGTTGCGGAAGGCTTCCTGCATCGGATGCAGCTGGTCGCCATTGGCGACGCCCTCGATCGTCAGCACGTTGGCGCCTTCGGCCTGCACCGCGAGCAGCGTGCAGGACTTGACCGCCTCGCCGTTGACATGCACGACGCAGGCGCCGCACTGACTCGTGTCGCAGCCGACATGCGTGCCGGTCAGCCCGAGATGCTCCCGCAGCAGCTGCACCAACAAGGTGCGCCCTTCGACTGTCGCCGATGCCGGCTTGCCGTTAACGGTGAGGCTCACCGTTTTCTGCATGGAACCCTCCCTCACTCAAGCTTTTCAGCACCCTCGGCACGCTGTCTCCGCCGCGGCCGAGGCGAGTTTCGTGCGCCGCCGCGATTGGGTCAAGGTGCCTCAAGAGCAGCGGATTTTCGATTTTCCGGATCAGACGGCCGATGTTTCGCCCGGAGCCATCAGCGCGATGAACTTTCGAGAATGGTCCGCACGCAGGAAAATTTTCATGATGGGCGGGCTTGGCTCGCCTGTGCTCGCACATCGCGTTGCGCCTGCGTTAGGCTCATCTTCAAATCATATTCAATGAGCTCCACCGGCGTGTCATGGCCGTCAGCAGTCGCCCACAACTTCTTACCGATTTCTTTGGCGATTATGATGCCTCTTACGTTACCGGACCGCGCCTTTGTCTTCTTGCACCAACCTAGATACCGGGATAATTGGCCGAAGACCTCATCATCCGTCTTCCCTTTCTTAAGTTCTATTACCGTAAAGATGTTGTCTTTGTCTCTCGCAAATAAATCGATTCGGCCAACCTCCGTTTGCAGTTGCCGATCTAGGAGAGTCATGCCCGGTTCAATCAATTCCATATTACGCGCCCAAATATTTTCAACAATTTGTTCATTTACAATCATTGAAAGGTATCTGCGTTTCTGATCTTCAGTATAACCACCAATGTCATCCAAGACTTGCTTTACCATATCGAGCCGCTCCGTGTCCGCGTAATACGAGAGTGCGGTAGCTTTGCTCGGCGGTTTTGACGGATCACCGTAGTAAGCTATCCAGTCCTTCTTACTTGCGAAGACGATGAACTGGCCGTCAGTCTGCGATTGCTTGACGATGGCATTGGCTTCAGGGAGCCTGTTACGTGGAATCCGAAGGATGAATTCGCCGGCATCTTGTGCCTGAGTAATCACACGAGAAGCAGCCCAAAACGCAAGCGCATAGGATGAGTTGAGCCGAACCGTGTTATAAATAGAGCTTCTCCGCGATCTAGATCCCGGTTTCGCTATTTGCACCGCCTCTAAGCCGTTGATGATATTGCGTTGCTGTCGTGGCCCAAGTTTTCGCCATTCTTGAATGTCTTCGATACTATCTTCTATGTCGCCGAAGCTTTTGGCTTTCGCACAAAACAAAACATATTCAGTGCGCGTGAGTGTCCTTGTCTGAAGCAGTACTTCGAGCAGATATGGAACAGGATGAATCTCGATCTGCCGCGTCTCTCTTCCGCCCGCCATCGGGTTTGCGATTTGGTACCGTCGCGCCTGGTTCGCGACATTGGCCGCTGGATCGCGTGCTGCTAGGAAGACCTCTCCCGCCGGTGTGATCGTAACGGCCTCATTTTCATCGATCCAGGCAAACCCCAGTGTGCCGAACACCTGGGCAAGCATGCGGGACATCGGGATGCCTTGCTCGTCCGGGTCATGGGTTTTCGCTTCGGAAAGCCCCGCACGTTTAAGCTCTGATAGATACTCCCGCTGGCTCTCACGCCAACGCTCACCTTCGAAGCGCTTTAGAACACCCAATTGCTGGTGAATGGTGGCCACATCTGCGATGCTCTTACCTTTCGGAACGTACCAGTACGCCCCGTCGGCGGAGTAGCGACTGATCCAGTCCTTCCAGTGTCGGGTGATGGCGGCCATGAAACGAAACTCAGAGCGCAATAAGTTAAGCTCATCCGTTCGATAGAACCGCGATCAGAAAAGCGAGAGTTGTGGCGTCGGGCGCTCAGCCGGCCGCTTCCCGCTCATCACCAGAGGCTCGAGCGGCGTCGCCGCTATGCGATGCCCTGCATAGGCGCAGAATTCCGGGTTCAGATCGATCCCGATAAACTGGCGTCCGAGGCGGCGCGCCGCGACACAGGTGCTTCCTGACCCCATAAAGGGATCAAGCACGATATCGCCCGGAAAGCCTTGCTCCGCGACCGCGCGAAACGTGTACATCGAGATCAGCCGATTGGGCAAAGCTTCTGGAAATGGGGCGGGATGGCCTTCGAGGCGTGGAATATTTTCCGGATACATCCACCAGATTTGCTGGGTCAAATCCATCCATTCTTCTTGGCTCAGTTTCGACGCTTCTTTAACTGCACTGGGCAAAACCCGCGGCGGGCCGGGTTTGACGAAGACAGCAATGAACTCGATGTAATTGCGCTCATACAGATTAGGTGGATACGGATATGATCCGAACATCTTTTCGGTTGTCTGCTTCTCCCAGATGTACAAGCTAAAAAGCCGCAAGGGCGTCAAACTCTCTATATGCCGCTTCATATCTGAATAGAGGTCAAGCAGCATTCGAGTGTGCGTTTCTTGAAATGCCGCTGCCGAGACCTCCTTCTTCAGCGGCATAATCGGGACATTGAGGCAGAATTTGCCGTTGGGCATCAAAACCCTGCCGATCTCGGACCAAACAGAGTCGAGATCCTGCAGGTATTTCTCGTATGACTGTAAGCCGATTTGTCCCGAGACCCCGTAATCTACGGTGTTCCAATAGGGAGGCGATGTAATTGTGCAGGCGCACGAGTCAGGGGGGAACTGCTCGAGACAGGGAAGCGCGTCGCCGCAGATCACTCGGTTCAGCGCTTCGTCGAGTGTCAGCCCTTTATGCGCATCGAGAACATGGTGCGATGGGATCTTCGTCTCGTCGCCCACGTAGCGGCGCGAC
This sequence comes from Pseudomonadota bacterium, assembly GCA_046724035.1. GTDB lineage: Bacteria > Pseudomonadota > Alphaproteobacteria > ATCC43930 > CGMCC-115725 > DATARH01. The sequence continues at coordinate 10,608 of JBKOVT010000372.1, forward strand.
GGCGCGTCGATGGTTGGTATGCCAGACTGAATCGGCGCTTCAGCAGAGAAATTACGATCCCTGCGGAGCTTTGAAGGTTTGCCGTCCAGGTTCAGCTTTGCCATTCGGCAGGGCGCAGCCTATTGCGACGTGGCATTGGGACTCATCAGCGCGACGAACCTATTGAAGAAATCATCGGCCATCTTGCGCGCTGTGCCATCAATAAGACGCGAGCCGATCTGAGCTAGCTTGCCGCCCACCTGGGCCTGGACGCCGTAGCGCATGACGGTCTCGTTGCCCTCGTCTTCAAGCGCCACCTTGGCACTGCCTTTGGCGAAACCGGCGACCCCGCCCTGACCTTCGCCGGAAATCGTGTAGCCCTGCGGCGGGTTAAGGTCGGTGAGCGTCACTTTCCCCGTGAAATGGGCCGAGACCGGCCCGACCTTGGCCCTGACCTTGGCAGTGAATTCGGTGTCGGAGGTCTTCTCGACGCTCTCGCAGCCGGGGATGCACTGTTTCAGGGCTTCGGGATCGTTGAGCTTCTCCCAGACCGCCTGCCGGGGGGCGGGGATGCGGCGCTCGCCTTGCATTTCCATCGCGGCTGGTTCCGTGGGGGAGGGGATCGCCGAGTGTGGTTCGCTGTCGCAGCGATTGCAACGGGGCTGCTCCCGGCCTATCTCTCGGGGAGCGTTGGTTGACTTGGCAACCCGCTGCTGTTATTGGCTTTGATCGTGACCAAACCGCGTAACGAGCTGCGACTTATTCTCACGGCGTCCTAGGGGCGCCGGTTTCCGCTCGTCCGTCCCCCGAGGGGGACCGTTTTACGCGGTTTGGTGATTTCCGATGGATCTGATGGTGTCGATTTTATGCGGTAGGGCTCTCAGCCTGGCTCTGGGGTTGCGGCCGCGACTTAGCGCCGGCCGGACGGGATAAGCCGCCGGCCCCCTGCGCCCGATGCCGCCTTGAGCGCCGCCCCGAGGGGCGCGTTCCGATCCCAGGAGTTCCTTATGACCGCAATGCCGATTCACAAATACCGACCGTTCCCGCCGATCAAGCTGCCCGACCGGCAATGGCCGGCGCGCGCCATCACCAAGGCGCCGACCTGGTGCTCGGTCGATCTGCGCGACGGCAACCAGGCGCTCATCGAGCCGATGGGGCCCGAGCGCAAGCGCCGCATGTTCGAACTGCTCCTGAAGCTCGGCTTCAAGGAGATCGAGGTCGGCTTCCCGGCGGCCTCCGACATCGATCTCGCCTTTGTGCGCGAGATCATCGAGGACGACCTGATCCCGGATGATGTCACGATCCAGGTGCTGACCCAGTCGCGCGCCGAATTGATCGACAAGACCTTCGAGGCGATCCGCGGTGCCAGGCGCGCCATCGTGCATCTCTACAACTCGACTTCGGAGCTGCAGCGCCGCGTCGTGTTCGGGCTCGACCGGGCCGGCATTGTCGACATCGCGGTGACCGGCGCGCGTCAGATCCGCGAGCTCGCGGCCAAGATGCCGGAGACGGAGATCATCTATCAATATTCGCCCGAGAGCTTCAGCGGCACCGAA